>CAMCNE010000122.1 GCA_945875935.1 Bordetella parapertussis | reverse complement strand
TGCGCAACGCCGATCGCATGATCGGCGCGCTGCGCCAAAGTCTGGGCAGCGGCGAGCGGCCCGCCAGCCTGTGCTGGTTTGGCGACCACGTGCCCAGCATGCCGGTCGTTTACGACACGATTGGCGTGCCGGACGGGACGAGCCGTTTTCTACTTTGGCAAAGCACACGCTGCGGGCCCGCGGATGTCGAACCGATGAGTGCACATCAACTCGCCGTCGCCTGGATGAGTCGGCTGGGTTTGATGGGCACGGCATCACTCTGACTGCAGCGGTGATCCTGCACGGTCATGCTGTCATGGCCGTGGTCTGGACAACCAGCGAACTACATGCCTTTGCGCATCGACACCAGTTCGGCTTCCACCGAATCAAGGTTGATGAAGCCCAGACGCGGATATTCAAGGTCGAGGATGACCGCGAAGCTTGCCGCCATGAGCACCACGAACAAGATCGTGAGAAACCAGTCGCGCTTTTTTTCGATGCCCATGATGTAGCCCGACACCAGGCCGCCGACGATGGTCAATGTCGCCAGCAAACCCATGATCAGTCTCGGCGGATGCAAAGCCTGTGACAGTCGCTGCGTGTCAGAAGCGTCGCTCATGGTGGAAATCGCTGGCAGGATTTCGGCCGCGATCAGCCTGTCCGGAAAGGGCATGGCGTAAACCGACGCTCGAGCCGCGGCCCACATGTCGGTCTCGATTTTCGACCGCTCGGCAAATCGCTCGTTGAGCCTGTCCAGATCCAAGGGCGGCCGGTACATCTCGATCCGTATGTCCAGATATCGCTTGAGAGATTCCCGCAGTCTGGGCTGGTCCTGTGCAGGAAGCAGATCGATCGCCTTGCTGACCGTTCCGATCGTCAGGCTTTCCTTGATGATCTCGGCTCTGCGCTGGTCATATCGGCCGCAGGCGCCGCCGAACTGGATGGCGAGCATCAACGACAGCAGGCCGAAGATCGCTGCGGTGAAGTTCGATGCCCCATCTGACTTGTCGATGCCTCGGCTGCTGAGGTAGTGCCCCACCCGCCACCCGACTTCGACCATCAGCGCCAGCAAGATCAGACCACCAACCGAGAACAGGTTGTGGCTGATCAGGAAGATTCTTGTGGCGTCACTCATCTTCGCCTCCTTAAAAATCCGAAGACGCAGGCGCCACGGTCGAACTCAGTCCTTCGGCTCGGGCGGCAGCGACTTCAGCTTGATCTCGGCCATGCGCAGCGCGCCGAACTTGCGCAGCAGTTTCAGGTGGTCGGGGCGCAGCTTGTTGTGCTTGGCGGCCAGGCCGTCGAGGAACTCGTTGAGATCGTCGGGGTAGGCCACGACTTCGGGCTTGGGTCTTTCCGGCAGCGGCTCTTCGCCCCAGACCTCGATCTGGTAGTCGCCTTCGGCCCAGTCGTAGAGCGACTCGAACTCTGAATCCATCACCATCGCGTTGGGGTCTGCACCGGCTTCGAGCAGGATCTGCAGCATCTCGTAGTCCATGGTCAGCAGCGCGGCAAACAAGGGGCTGCTGCCCTTTTCGCTCAGCCGCTTGGGGTCAGCGCCAAGGGCCAGCATTTCGCGAACGACGTCGTAGCGCGGTGTGCCTTCGGCTGCGCAGATCTCGCCGATCACCTCTTCGAGCAGGGTGGTGTCGTCGTCGAGGTCATCGTTGAGGTCCATGCCGTCAGCGACCATCTTGCGCATGGCCTCGATGTCGCCGGCAACGGCCAGGGCCTTGAATTCGTCATACTGGATTTCGGGTTCGGCAGACATGTCTAAGAGCTCCTCGGGTGATTCAAAACGCACTCAGCGCGCGGGCGCGATGTTAGCGGTCGTACGACGGTGCAGACCACCGCGTTTGTCCGGCTGCGCTCGCCAGGGGGCGCGGCTGGTCTGCACATCACAAGCGCAGCAAGAAGGCTGTGATGGCCGCTTCGAAGGCCGCCGGTTGCTCCAGCACGCTCAGGTGCGCGGCGTCTTCGATCAGCGCCCACTGCGCACCGGCAATGGCGTCGGCCATCGCCTTGCATTGCGGCAGCGGCATGCTGACATCTGCGCTGCTGGCGATCACCAGCGTGGGCACGCTGATGTGCGACAGCCGCGCCGTGGTGTCGTGGTTCATCACCGCATGGCTGGCGCCTAGGTAGCCGGCCACGGGGGTGCTGACCATGCGACGGCGCCAGCGCGCCACCGCGGCGGCCTTGGCGGCGCGAAAGCCGTCGCTGAACCAGCGCTCCATGGTGGCATCAGCCACCGATTCCAGCCCGCCGGACTCGATGGCGGCCATGCGCTGTCGCCAGGTCTCGCGGCCCTCGGCGCTGTAGCCGGCGCAGGCGTTGGCGATCACCACACCGCGCAGACGCTGCGGGTAGCGCAGCGCCAGCTCCTGAGCAACCATGCCGCCGAGCGACAGACCGACCCAGACCACCGGACCGCTTTGAAAGCGAGTGTCGATTTCGCCCAGCAGCCGTTCGGCGTCATCGGCCAGCTCGGCCATGGTGTACGCACCACTCGGTGTGTCGGAGTCGCCGTGCCCGCGGTGGTCGTAGCAGATCACACGGTGATCGCTCGACAGGGCGTTGGCCAACCGATCCCACAGGCTCGCGTCGCTGCCCAGCGAGTGGCTGAGCACGATGGTGTGCAGCGGCACCGCCACGTCTCGGGCTTCGCGAACGGTGTAGTGCAGCGCCGGGGTGCCGGTGCTGCGGTACGAGCGGCCGGTGGCCGGCATCGCGGCTTCGGTGGCCGGCAGCGGCGGCGGCGGCTGACCGATCTCGCGCAACAGCCGCGCCGCAATGCCCATGCCGGTGTTGGCTGCGGGCACACCGGCGTAGATGGCGGTTTGCATCAGCACTTCCTTCACCTCGTCGGGGCTGAGCTGGGTCTCGGGGTCGCCCGAGCCTTCGACGCCCGGCACGCCGCCACCAGTGAGCGCAGCGCGCAGATGCAACTCAAATTCTTCCCAACGACCGAGCGACGCGGTGATCGCCATCACGATGACGCGACGGGTCTTGATATCAAGCCCCGGGCGGCCCCAGACCTCGTGCCAGGCGTAACGGGTGATGAAGTTCTGAAATTCGGCGGTGAACGCGTTGGCGCTGGCCACCGATTTGTCGACCCAGGCGTCGCCGAGCATGCGACGGCGATTGCCCATGCCGCGTTCAAGGTCGTGGTCGTAGGGGTCCATCAGGCTTTTCTCCGTTGAGTGAGGTCAAGATCATGGCCGAAAGCGCATGAGTGGTGCCTTGCGATGATGAATCCCGCGCGCTGTCAACACGGCGATATCCCTAGGCGGTGCGGCGTGGGGCCTGACTAGGATCGGCCGATGAACCACCCGCATCAACAAGAGCGTTGCCTTTGGCTCGCGGTGGACGCGCTCGTTGCGCGCGCCGTTTATCTCGCGCTGTTGCGTCGCATGGGCGTGGTGCTGCTCATGGGTGCGCGGCTGCGCTGAGTGGTTCGGCTCGCCCGGGCGGTGATGTCAGCCCATTGCAAGTGGGCTCGGTAACATCCGGGACTCCGTGTTCACCTACCGAGCCTCCAATGAGCTTTGACAAAGTCACCCCCGGAAAGAAAGCCCCCGAGCAGTTCAACGTGATCATCGAGATCCCGATGAACGCCGACCCCGTGAAGTACGAAGTCGACAAGGACAGCGGCGCGCTGTTCGTTGACCGCTTCATGAGCACCGCCATGCACTACCCGTGCAACTACGGCTACGTGCCACAGACGCTGTCTGGCGACGGAGACCCGGTCGACGTGCTGGTGATCACGCCGTTTCCTCTGGTGCCCGGCTGCGTGGTGACCTGCCGTGCGATCGGCATGCTCAACATGGAAGACGAAGCCGGCGTGGACGCCAAGCTGCTGGCCGTGCCCATCGACAAGCTGCTGCCGATCTACTCGAAGTGGCAAAAGCCTGAAGACCTGCACGAGCTGCAGCTGCGCACCATCCAGCACTTCTTCGAGCACTACAAGGACCTCGAGCCCAACAAGTGGGTCAAGGTCACGGGCTGGTCGGGTCCGGAAGCAGCACACGCCGAGATCGCCTCGGGCATCGTCAACTACAACCGCTCGGTCGCCGGCTGACGACCAGTTCGACCCACGCCGCGGCGAGTTGCTGCGTCGTGGCGCGCAAGCAGGTGGAACCGCGCTGCGGGTTTCATGCTCTACACCGACCTTCAAACCTGTCAGAAGAGCCCACCCGTGAATTCATCCTTGCGCGCATTTGCCTTCGCGGCCCTCGTGTTTCTGGCGGCGCCTTTCGTGGCGTCGCCCGCCCTGGCGCAGACGCTGCCGGCCGGCGTGAGCCGGGTGCAGTCGGTCGAAGGCATCAACGAGTACCGGCTGGCCAACGGGCTGCAGGTGCTGCTGATCCCCGATGACTCCAAGCCCACTACCACAGTCAACCTGACGTATCACGTGGGCTCGCGCCACGAGAACTACGGCGAGACCGGCATGGCGCACCTGCTCGAACACCTGCTGTTCAAGGGCTCGCCCAAGCACCCCAAGGTGTGGGCCGAGTTCACGCGGCGCGGGCTGGCCGCCAACGGCAGCACCTGGTTCGATCGCACCAACTACACCGCGAGTTTCTCGGCCAACGACGACAACCTGCGCTGGTATCTGGGCTGGCAGGCCGACTCGATGACCCACAGCTACATCGCCCGGCGCGACCTCGACACCGAGATGACGGTGGTGCGCAACGAGATGGAAATGGGCGAGAACAGCCCTGACCGCATCCTGTTTTCGAAGACGCTGGCCACGATGTACCAGTGGCACAACTACGGCAAGGACACCATCGGTGCGCGCGCCGACGTCGAGAACGTCGACATTCCGCGTCTGCAGGCGTTCTATCGAAAGTACTACCAGCCCGACAACGCCACGCTGATCGTGTCGGGCAAGTTCCCCCGCGACAAGATCCTGCCCTGGATCGCGCAGACCTATGGCGTGATCAAGAAGCCCACCCGCGTGCTGCCCAAGCTCTACACGCTCGATGCGGTGCAAGACGGCGAACGCACGGTCACGCTGCGGCGATCTGGCGGCGTGCCGGTGCTGTACTCGGCTTATCACGTGCCGCCAGGCTCGCGCCCTGACTACGCCGCGGTGGAAATGCTCGGTCTGATCATGGGCGAGGCCCCGGCCGGCCGGCTGCACAAGCGCCTGACCGAAAAGGGTCTGGCGGCCACGACGTTCGCGTTTTCTGCAGGGCTGGCCGATCCGGGTTTTGCGCTTTTTGGCGCTCAACTCGGGCCGGCTCAGGAGGTGGATGCCGCGCGTCGCGAGTTGCTCGCCACGCTGGAGTCGGTGGCCAGCGAGCCGATCACTGCCGAGGAACTCGAGCGAGCCAAAACCAAGTGGCTCAAAGGTTGGGAGCTGGCATTCACCAACCCCGAAACCGTGGGCATTTCCTTGAGCGAAAGCGTCGCGCAGGGTGATTGGCGGCTGTTCTTTTTGACCCGCGATCGGGTGCGTGATGTCACGCTCGAGCAAGTGCAGCGCGTGGCTGTCCAGCGCTTGCTGGAATCGAACCGCACGCTGGGTGTCTATGTGCCGACGGACAAGCCGCAGCGCGCGCCCGAACCCGCGCGGGTCGATGTGGCCGCCGAGATGAAGACCTTCAAGCCGCAATCGGCCGCAGCTGCGGTCGAGGCCTTTGAAGCCACGCCGGCCAACATCGAGCAGCGCACCCAGCGCTTCGAGGTGGGTGGCGTGAAGGTGGCGCTCTTGCCCAAGGGCACACGCGGTGCGGCGGTGCAGGCCACGCTGACGCTGCGCTTTGGCAATGAGAAGACCTTGTTCGGCCAGGGCGAGGTGGCCGAGACGGTGGCCGAGTTGCTCGACAAGGGCAGCCAGACCCTGACACGCCAGCAGGTGCAAGACCGGCTCGATGCCTTGCACACCGAAATGAGCATTGGCGGTGGCGCCGGTGTGGTGTCGGTGAGCTTGAGTTCGCGTCGCGAAAATCTGGCCGATGCGATCGCGCTGGTGGGCGATCTGCTGCGCCACCCCAGCCTGCCCGCCGAGGCGCTGGAAGAAGTGCGCCGCCAGTCCTTGTCGGCCATCGAGCAGCAACGCAAGGAGCCCCGGGCGGTGGTGAGCAATGCGCTGGCTCGGCTGGGCAATCCGTATCCGCGAGGCGACTTGCGCTACGCCCGCACCTTCGACGAGATCGT
>CAMCNE010000121.1 GCA_945875935.1 Bordetella parapertussis | reverse complement strand
GCCTCGGTCACCGTGTCCATTGCAGCGGACACGAGAGGCAGATTCAACTCGATGTTGCGTGAGAGGCGGGTTGCGAGACTGGTGTCGCGTGGCAACACCTGGGAGAAGGCTGGCACCAACAACACATCGTCGAAGGTGAGCGCTTTACCAAGAAGGCGCATGGATTTGGCTCCTGACGCAAAACGAAATTATAGGGAGGCAAGTGCCAACGATTGGGTTGCATCCCGGTCATTTAGAGCCTGCCAGACATGGCCGAGGCTTACACTTTCCGCAGTTTCTCGCGAGGGCTGTTGATCCATGCGTTTCGGTTTCCCCAGATGGCTGGTCATGGTGTTGATCGCAGTGCTTTGCCTGCCGGCCTCGGCGCAATGGAAGTGGCGCGACAGCACAGGCCGCACTCAGTACAGCGACTTGCCGCCCCCGCCTGACACACCAGATTCGAGCATCCTGCTGCGGCCTGCTGCAGCACCCGTTCGTGCGTCCTCGGCTGCGGCAGCGGCTTCGGTGGCTTCGCTGCCCTTGCTGCCCCCGGCCAAGACCGTCGAGCCTGAGCTCGAAAAGAAGTTGCGCGAGGAAAAGGAAGCGAAGGCTGCCAAGGCCAAGCTTGAAGAGAAAAAGATCGCCGCGCAAAAGGCCGACAGTTGCGCCCGAGCGCGCAACCAGTTGCTCGGGCTGAATGAAGGCTTGCGGGTGGCCACCGTGAACTCGAAGGGCGAGCGGGAGGTGCTTGACGACAAGGGCCGCGCCGATGAGACGCGGCGGGTGAAGGCGATCATCAAGGCCGACTGCAAGTAGTCGATTCGGCCAGACGCGCCCTCAGCGTTTGACCGCGCGCTGGCTGCGATGTCGCAGCCGCCGGGCATCCTTGGGATCGATCAACAACGCTCGGTACAACTCGACCCGATCGCCATCGCGCAGCACGTGATCGAGCGCTCGCAACTGTCCCCAAACGCCGATCCTGGGCGGATTTCCAAGATGGTTTTGCGCATCGATCGGCAAGCCGCTTTGATTGATCGCATCGAGCACCGTCTGGCCAGCAGCGAGCACCAACGGGCTGCACACGACCTGCCCCGCTGCCGGACTGAAGGCGACTTCCACGCGAATGTGCGCGGGCTCAGCGCTCGCCATAAACCTGAGCCGCACGCTTGACGAAGGAGTCGACAAACGTATTGGCGATGCGGTCGAACACCGGGCTGATCACGACCTCGAGCGCCCGGCTGGAAAAGGCGTAGCGCAACTCGAACTCGATCTTGCAGGCATTGGGCTCGGCGCCCAGCGGCTCGAAGCGCCAGACACCATCGAGAAGTGAAAACGGACCGTCGACCAACCTCAAGCTGACCCGTCGATCGCTTTGGTGTTCATTGCGAGTGGTGAAGGCGTGGCGGATGCCCGAAAAAGCCAGATGCAGCCGCGCCGTCATGGATGCATCAGTGTGTTCAAGCACCTCGGCGCGCTCGCACCATGGCAGGAACTTCGGGTAGTCGCACACCGCGGTCACAAGCGAATACATCTCGTGCGGGGAGTACCACAACAGCACTGACTTGTTGACCTGCTTCATACAATGCATCGATTGTATTGACGCGCCCCGAGCGCGAAATCCCCATGCCCATCGCCGAGAACCGACGCGCCCGGTTCGACTATCACATCGAAGAGCGATACGAAGCGGGGGTGATGCTGCAAGGCTGGGAGATCAAGGCGATCCGCGCGGGTCAGGTGCAACTGACCGATGGCTATGTGGTCATCCGCGATGGCGAGCTGTATCTCATTGGCTGCCGCATCAACGCGCTGCGCAGCGCTTCCAGTCACATCAGCCCGGAAGCCGACCGCACCAAGAAGCTGTTGCTGCACAAGGAAGAGATCAAGCGGCTGGTGGGCAAGGTGGAGCAAAAAGGCTTCACGCTGGTGCCGCTTGATCTTCACTTCAAGGGCGGGCTCGTCAAGGCCGAGATCGCACTGGCCAAAGGCAAGGCCGAACACGACAAGCGCAACACCGAAAAAGAACGCGACTGGGATAGAGAAAAAGGACGGTTGATGAGACACAAAGTCTCATCAAAAGCGTAGCGCGCATCGCGCAGCGAGGCACCGGACTTTTCGATAAAAAGGCAGGTTGATGAGACACAAGGTCTCATCAAAGGCCTAGCCTCCAGCCCGCGTTTCGGCAGCGGGTGATCCACCTCATCACCGGGGCTTCGGCCAAGTGGTGAAACAGCGCGCCCACGGCCACGCTGCTGGTCCAAGCCAGCAACAAACCCAAGGCTTGAGGCCACGGCTCGGGTGGCACGAACTCGGTGAACACCGCGTTGACCACCAGGCACACCGGGAAGTGCAGCAAAAAGACTGCGTAACTGATTTGGCCCAGGTAGTGCAGCGCACCCAGCAGCCGCCGGCGAACTGGGGGCGCAGCAGCCTCAGCTTCAGGACTGCGCGTGCATTGCCACACCCACAGCACGGCCGCGAGTGCCGCTGCCAATGCGAGCCTCACCCGCCACTCCAGCCACAGGCCCAGCAGCACGCTGGCCATCGCCACACCGAAGGCATAACGAGCGGTGCGGCCGACTCTCGCCCAGGCTGCCAAGGCCCCAAGACCATAAGCGGCGAAGAAGTACGGCGCGCTGATGTCCCAGTGGCTGTCGCGGTTGACATGCAGGGCAGACCAGGCCACCGCGCACACCATGCCCATCGCAAGCGCCGCGCGAGCCGTGTCCGCGTCCTTGGTGAAGGCGGCCACCATCGCCATCCACACGATCAAGGCGGCGTACAGCTGCAGATCGATCGCCACGTACCAGATGCCCGCCGACAGTGCCTCTTGCCCCACCAGATCCTGCGCGAGCAGCACATGGGCCAGCCACTGCGTCCATGTGGGCGCTTGTGGAACCGACGGATGGCTCATCCATTGCCTGGCCACCGCAGCCGCAGCGATGGCCACCAGCAAGGCCAGCATCAGCGGCAACGCCAGGCGCAAGTAACGCTCGAAGATTCTTGAACCCACCCGCGCCGGACCGTGCAGATGGCCCTGCGGCGCCAGGCTGAGAGCGCTCAGGTAACCGCCCAGCACCAAAAAGATCTGCACGACCACACGCGCCTGATCGCCCAGCCAGTCCATCACGTCGGGCATCAGCGGCGCGGCGTGATCGGCCATCGGTCCATAGAAGGCCAGATGGTGGAGCACGATGAGCTGTGAGCCGATGACCTTGAGAAGGTCGATCAGCGGGAGCCTTTGCGTATCGCGTGTGCTTATTTCAGCACCTTGAGCGCCTGTGCGAGGTCGGCGATCAGGTCTTCAACGCCCTCGAGCCCCACCGAAAACCGCACCAGCACACCGGGCCATGAGGGCTGAGCGCGCATGGATGAAAGCTCGTAGGGCACCACCAGACTCACCGGTCCCGCCCATGAAAAACCGATCTTGAAAAGCCTGAGCGCATCGATGAAGGCGTGTACCTTGGCCGCGGGGTAGCGCTCGTGGAACACCACCGAAAACAAGCCCGCCGAGGCCGTGCACACTCGCGCCCAATCGGCATGCCCAGGCGAGTCGGCAATCGCCGGATGCAGCACAGCGGCGGCCTCAGGTCGCTCGCGCCACCATGCGGCCAACCGGCGCGAGGCCTGATCCTGCGCGTGATAACGCAGCACCAGCGTGGGCAGCGATCGCAACAGCAACTCGACATCGTTGGCGGCAACGCCGCAGCCCATGCGCATGTGCGTGGCCTTGAGCCGCAGGTGCAGGCTTTCATCGCGGGTGGTGACCGAGCCCATCAGCACATCGGCACCGCCGGACGGGTACTTGGTGAGCGCGTGCACCGAGATGTCCACGCCCAGGCCGGCTTCCACCGCAAAGGCATTGAAGGCGATGCCCGCACCCCAGGTGTTGTCGAGTGCCGTCAACGCGCCATGGGCACGCACCACGCGTATCGATTCGGACAGATCCGGAAACTCCATGGTCACCGAGCCGGCAGCCTCCAGCCACACTAGCTTGGTGGCCGGCGTGAGCCCAGCGGCCAGCGAGGCCACATCCATGGGGTCGTAAAACCGGTGGCGTATGCCCCAGCGAGACAGCTCGCATCGGGCCAGATCCTTGCCGGGGCCATAGGCGTTGTCGGGGATCAGCACCTCGTCACCTGCGCCGAGCAAGGCCAGATCGACCAGCGTGATCGCTGCCAGGCCGCTGGGCATCAACAGCGTTTGCAAGCCCCCTTCGAGGGTCGCGATGCGTTCTTCAAGGATGTAGGTGGTGGGTGTGCCGAGCAGGCCGTAGCTGTAGCCTGACTTGTCTTTCCAGCCGCGCGCGAGCAACGCCTGGGTGTCGGCAAAGATGACCGTCGAGGCCTTGTGGATCGGCGGCTGCACCGCATCGAACGGCGCCGGCGGCACATATCGATGGTGAATGAGCGCGGTCTCGGCGGACAGCGCTGCGTCGTCGCCGCCGGACATGTCAGATCGGCTGCGCCACGAGATCGTGGCCCTGTGTGCCCACGATGCGTGCTCGGGTGAATTCGCCCACTTTCAGGACCTTGGAAGCTTTCTCGGGCGGCAGCAGCTTCACCACGCCGTCGATCTCGGGCGCGTCGGCATAACTGCGACCGGTGCCGCCACGGCGACCGAGCGCTGGGGCTGAATCGATCAAGACCTGCATGGTGGCTCCCACGCGCCGCGCGAGCTTGGCGGTGGACTGCGCTTCGGCCACTTGCATGAAACGCGCACGGCGCTCTTCGCGCACCGCCGTCGGCAAAGCACCGGGCAACTCATTGGCCACCGCGCCTTGAACAGGCGAATACGCGAAGCAACCTGCGCGATCGATCTCGGCAGCGCGCATGAAATCAAGCAGGTGCTCGAACTCTTCTTCAGTCTCGCCCGGAAACCCGGCGATGAAGGTGCTGCGGATGACGATCTCGGGGCAGACCTCGCGCCAGCGCTGGATGCGCTCGAGGTTGCGCTCGCCGCTGGCCGGACGCTTCATGCGCTTGAGCACATCGGGGTGCGAGTGCTGCAGCGGCACATCAAGGTAAGGCAGCACCAGGCCCTCGGCCATCAGCGGCAGCACCTCGTCGACATGCGGGTAGGGATAGACGTAGTGCAAGCGCACCCAGGCGCCGTGAACGGCGGCGATTTCACCCAGCTTGGCGCACAGATCCAGCATGCGCGTCTTGACCGGCTTGCCATCGAAGAACCCGGTGCGGTACTTCACATCGACACCGTAGGCGCTGGTGTCCTGGCTGATGACCAGCAACTCCTTCACGCCGGATTCGAACAACCGCTGCGCTTCGCCCAGCACATCGCCAATGGGCCGCGACACCAGATCGCCGCGCATGCTCGGGATGATGCAAAACGTGCAGCGGTGGTTGCAGCCCTCGCTGATCTTGAGGTACGCGTAGTGGCGCGGCGTGAGCTTGACGCCGATGCCAGCAGCAGGTGCCGGCACCAAATCAATGAACGGGTCGTGGGGCTTGGGCACATGCAAGTGGACGGCGTCCATGACCTCCTGCGTGGCGTGCGGGCCGGTCACCGCCAGCACGCTCGGGTGCATCTGGCGAACCAGGTTGCCGCCACCTTCGGCCGCGCGGGCGCCCAGGCATCCGGTGACGATCACCTTGCCGTTGGCGGCCAGCGCCTCGCCGATGGTGTCGAGGCTTTCCTTGACGGCATCGTCGATGAAGCCGCAGGTATTGACGATCACCAGATCGGCGCCGGCGTAGGTCTTGGAGGTGTCGTAGCCCTCGGCACGCAGTTGCGTGAGGATGAGTTCAGAGTCGGTCAACGCCTTGGGGCAGCCGAGCGAAACAAACCCGATCTTCGGCGTGCCTGAGGGGGCGGTGTCAGCAACCGCGGTGGAGGCATCAATGGTCATCGCCGGATTTTCGCCCAATACCCCGCCGGGCTGGCGAAAACGCGTGCCTCAGCGCTTAGGGGGCATGAACCCGGGCATGCCGGGAAACAGCGTTTCGGCTTGCTTGGCCATCTGATCTTGCATCTGAGCGAACATGGATTTGGACTGCTCGAGGTAGTTGCTCATCAAGCCCTGCACCGCGGGAGCCTGACCGTTGAGAAACTGTCCCCAGACCTCGGGCGTGGGGACCGCCGTGTCGTACAGACCCAGGGAAGGTTCAGCCAGACGAGCCTGAATGTCGGTGAAGGTCTGCAGATTTTTCTC
>CAMCNE010000120.1 GCA_945875935.1 Bordetella parapertussis | reverse complement strand
TACGCCACCGAACAGATCGCGCAGCAGATGGCCGACTTCAAGCGCCTGGGCGTGCTGGGCGACTGGGCGCACCCCTACCGCACGATGGACTTCGGCAACGAGGCCGGCGAGATCCGCACGCTCAAGCGCGTGATGGAGCGCGGCCACGTGTATCGCGGCTTGAAGCCGGTGTACTGGTGCTTCGACTGCGGCTCGTCGCTGGCCGAGTTCGAAATCGAATACGCCGACAAGACCTCGCAGTCGCTGGACGTGGCCTTTGCCTGCGCCGAGCCCGATCGGCTGGCCGCTGCGTTTGGCTTGCCTTCGTTACCGCGCGAGGCCTTCGCGGTGATCTGGACCACCACCGCGTGGACGATTCCCGCCAACCAGGCGCTCAACCTCAACCCGGCTCTGGAGTACTCATTGGTTGACACCGAACGCGGCGTGCTGCTGCTGGCCGCCGCGCGCGTGGAAGACAGCCTCAAGCGCTACGGCATTGCCGGCACGGTGCTGGCCACCGCTTTAGGCGAAAAGCTCGACGGCATCACTTTTCGACATCCGCTGGCGCACGCCGATGCGGCCTATGACCGTCTCAGCCCGATCTACCTGGCCGACTACGCCACCGCCGACGATGGCACCGGCCTCGTGCACGCAGCGCCGGCCTACGGCGTGGACGACTTCCGCTCGTGCATCGCCCACGGCATGGCCATCGACGACATCCGCAACCCGGTGCTCGGCAGCGGCGTGTACGACGCGAGCCTCGCGCTGTTCGGCGGCCAGCACATCTGGAAAGCCGGCCCGGTGATCATCGAGGCGCTGCGCGAGGCCGGCCGGCTGCTTGCCACTTCGACCTTCCAGCACAGCTACCCGCACTGCTGGCGTCACAAGACGCCGGTGATCTATCGCGCGGCCGCGCAATGGTTTGTGCGCATGGACGAGCCCACCGCCGACACCGCCGGCGTGTGCGCCACCGACCCCGCACCGCACACGCTGCGCCAGACCGCGCTGGCCGCCATCGACGCGACGCAGTTCTATCCCGAGAACGGCCGCACCCGGCTGCGCGACATGATCGCCAACCGGCCCGACTGGTGCATCAGCCGGCAGCGCAACTGGGGCGTGCCGCTGCCTTTCTTCCTGCACAAGGACAGCGGCGAGTTGCACCCCGACACGCTCTCGCTGATGGACCGTGCCGCGGCACTCGTCGAGCAAGGCGGCGTCGAGGCCTGGTCGCAGCTCGAGCCTCGCGACTGGCTCGGTGACGATGCCGCCAACTACACCAAGAGCACCGACATCCTCGACGTGTGGTTCGACTCGGGCTCGACCTTCTCGCACGTGCTCCAAGGCAGCCATGCCGGTTCGGCGCACGCCAGCGGCCCCGAGGCCGACCTGTACCTCGAAGGCCACGACCAGCACCGCGGCTGGTTTCATTCGTCGTTGCTGATCGCCTGCGCGATCGAGGGCCACGCGCCCTACCGCGGCTTGCTCACGCACGGCTTTGCCACCGACGGCCAGGGTCGCAAGATGAGCAAGAGCCTGGGCAACGTGGTCGCGCCGCAGTCGGTCAGCGACAAGCTCGGCGCCGAGATCGTGCGGCTGTGGGTGGCCAGTACCGACTACTCGGGCGATCTCAACATCGACGACAAGATCCTGGCGCGCGTGGTCGACGCCTACCGGCGCATTCGCAACACGCTGCGCTTCTTGCTGGCCAACACCAGCGACTTCGATGCCGCCACCGACGCGGTGCCGCTGGCCGAGATGCTCGAAGTCGACCGCTACGCGCTGGCGCGCGCGGCGCAGTTCCAGGCCGAGGTGCTCGCGCACTACGAGGTCTATGAATTCCACCCGGTGGTCGCCAAGCTGCAGGTCTATTGCAGCGAAGACCTCGGCTCGTTCTACCTCGACGTGCTGAAAGACCGGCTGTACACCACTGCGCCCAAGAGCCTCGCGCGGCGCAGCGCGCAGACCGCGCTGTGGCACCTCACGCACGCCATGCTGCGCTGGATGGCGCCGTTTCTCAGCTTCACAGCCGAAGAAGCCTGGCAGGTCTTTGCGCCGGGCCAGTCGAGTTCGATCTTCATCGAGACCTTCAGCGAGGTCGATGCCTGGTCCGATGCCGAATTGCTGGCCAAGTGGGGCCGCATCCGCGAGATCCGCGATCTGGCCAACAAGCAGATCGAGTCGGTGCGAACCGCGGGGCAACTGGGCTCGTCGCTGCAAGCCACGCTGGCCATCACCGCCAGCGCGGCCGACCACGCGCTGCTGGCCACGCTGGGCGACGCTTTGAAGTTCGTGACCATCACCTCCGAAGCCACGCTGACGCAGGGTGCCGAGCTGTCGATCTCGGTGGCGCCATCGAGCGCCGCGAAGTGCGAGCGCTGCTGGCACTACCGGGACGACGTGGGCCACGACGCAGCGCACCCGAGCATCTGCTCGCGCTGCACCAGCAACCTTTACGGCGCGGGTGAAGTCCGCCGGGTGGCTTGAGCATGGCGCGCACCCGATCTGGCTCAACGACTCAAGGCAGCGGCTTGTGGCTGTGGATGGGTCTGGCCGTGCTGGTGCTGCTGGCCGATCAGCTGACCAAAACGCTGATCATCGGCAGCTTCCAGTTGGGCGACAGCCGCACCCTGACGTCCTACTTCAACCTCGTTCGCGTGCACAACGCCGGCGCGGCGTTCAGCTTTTTATCCACCGCCTCGGGCTGGCAGCGCTGGTTTTTCGTGGGACTGGGACTGGTGGCCACGGTGGCCATCGTGTGGATGCTCAAGCGGCACGGCTCGCAGCGCTTGTTCAGCTTCGCGCTGTCGATGATTCTGGGCGGCGCAGTGGGTAACGTCATCGACCGACTGCTGCACGGCCACGTGATCGACTTCCTGCAGTTTCACTGGGACTGGCTCTCGCCTGTCTTTGCCGGCGGCTACTTCCCGAGCTTCAACATCGCCGACAGCGCCATCACGCTGGGTGCGATCTGCCTGATCCTTGACGAGCTGCTGCGCGTGCAACGTTCACGCTGAAGACCTTGTGTTTGATTAAAACATATCGTATAAACGATATGTCTCAATCAACCAGGAGTCATCGATGAGCACAAACCACACCCCTGAGGGTCACACCCACGGCGAAACCCCTGCCGAGGTCGCGTCTGTCAGCACCGCTGATGCCCACGCCGTGAAGCAACATTCCAACGCCGCAGCGGTCGTTGAGCCCGCATCGCACGTCGAAGTCGCGCCCGCCGAGCCGGCGGCCAAACCTGCCAAGGTGAAATCTCCCAAGGCTGCGCTCAAGCCCTCGAAGACCTCGCTGCAGCCCCAACCGCTGCCCGCCGAATCTGGCAAGGCGCGCGTCAAGGCCTCGAAAAAAGCGGCGGCACCCGCTGCCGAAGTCAAGCCGACCGCACCCAAGCGCGCCAAGGTCGAGCCCGCAGCGCGCAAGCCTGAAAAGCCCGCCAAGACCAAGCTGGTGCGCGACAGCTTCACCATGCCGCAGGCCGACTTCGATCTGGTCGACGTGCTCAAGCAGCGCGCTCTGAACTTCCGTCACGCCGCCAAGAAAGGCGAATTGCTGCGCGCCGGTCTGCAAGCGCTGGCCGCGCTGTCTGAAGCCGATTTGCAAGCCGCACTCGAGCGCGTCACCTCGCTCAAGCCTGGCCGTCCGAAGAAGGCCGGCTGAGCACGCGAGCCACCCTCACTCCCAGGCGGGGGTGGCGCTCAGCACTTCTTCGAGGGTGGTCAGGCCTTCGGCCACCTTCATCGCGCCAGCCAGGCGCAGCGGGCGCATGCCGTCTTGCAGCGCCTGCTGGCGCAGCCGCACCGCATCGGGCACCGGCTGAATGCAGGGGATGGCCGCGGGTGTGACCGACAGTAGCTCGAACAAGCCGCTGCGACCGCGAAAACCGCTCATGCGGCACTCCAGACACCCCACCGGGCGGTAAGGCGTGGGCAGACCCGTCAGCCGCCACGGCTTGGCAAAGTTGGCCAAGGCCTCGGTCGTGAGATCGCTGTCGGGTTGCTTGCACGCCGGGCACAGGGTGCGCACCAGACGCTGCGCCAGCACGCCGATCACGGTGGCGCCGATCAGATAGGGTGGCACGCCCAGATCAACCAGCCGGGTGATCGCCGAAGCCGCGTCATTCGTGTGCAGCGTGCTGAACACCAGGTGGCCGGTCAGCGCGGCCTGGATCGCCATCTCGGCGGTTTCCAGATCGCGGATTTCGCCCACCATGATGATGTCCGGGTCCTGACGCATCAGCGCGCGCACGCCTTCGGCAAAGCTGAAGTCGATGGCCGGCTGCACCTGGGTCTGGTTGAACGCGGGCTGGATCATCTCGATCGGGTCTTCGATCGTGCACACGTTGACCTCTTCGGTGGCCAGCCGGCGCAGCGTCGAATACAGCGTGCTGGTCTTGCCCGAGCCAGTGGGCCCGGTCACCAAAATGATGCCGTTGGGCCGCGTCACCAGCGTTTCCCAGCGCTTGGCGTCGTGGATGCCAAAGCCCAGGCCATCGAGCGTCTTGACGGTGGTGTCGGGATCGAAGATGCGCATCACCAGCTTCTCGCCGAAGGCCGTGGGCAGCGTCGACAGCCGCATCTCGACCTCGTCGCCGTCGGGGTTGCGCGTCTTGATGCGGCCGTCCAGCGGGCGGCGCTTTTCGATCACGTCCATGCGACCCAGCAGCTTGATGCGCGCGGTCATCGCACTCATCACGCCCGGCGGCAACTGATAGACGGTGTGCATCACGCCGTCGATGCGAAAGCGGATCGCACTCAGATCGCGGCGCGGCTCGAGGTGGATATCAGACGCGCGCTGATCAAAGGCGTATTGCCACAGCCAGTCGACCACCTGCACCACGCCCTGATCGTTGGCATCGAGTTGGCGGTTGCTGCGTCCGAGCTCCACCAGTTGCTCGAAGCTCGCGACCGCTGCGGTCTCGCCCTTTTTGGCGGCCGCGCGAACCGAGCGCGCCAGCGTGTAGAACTCAGTCGTGTACTTCTGCAGCTCGAGCGGGCTGACCAGCACCAGCTTGATCGACTTGCGGGTGTGCGCCTCGATCTCGGGCACCCAAGCGATGTCGAAGGGCTCGCAGGTGGCCACGGTCACCTCGCTCAGCACCACCTGCAGCGGCAGCGCCAGGCGGCGTTCGGCGTAGGTGATCGACATCACGTCGGCCACGCGGCCCACGTCCACCTTCAGCGGGTCGATGCGCAGGTAGGGCATGCCGCAGCGCTGCGCCAACCAGGCCGTGAGCGCCTCGATGTCCAGCGGCTTGCCATGGCCGCCAGCCGGGCCCTTGCGTTGCAGACCAGCCGCTGCCAGACGCACCAGCGGGTGCTGCACGCTTTGCGTGGAGCCGAAGCGCTTGATGGTCCTGTCGGCCTCGTCGGGCTCGATCATGCCGTCGTCGCGCAGCCAGGCGATCAACTTGAGCCAGTCCAGCTTGCCACTGGGCGGCGGTTCGGGCGGTCGGGTGGAAACGTTCATGGCGGTGGGCTCGCAAACGAAAAGTTCAGCACAACAAACGCAAGTCTCACGCCGGTGCGGCCGAGACAGCGACCTCAGGCAAAGCACGCAGCATCTTCAACCATTTTCGTGCGGGCAACTGGCCCGTGAGCTCGATGTGCGCCGCGCGCTCGGCCAGCGTGGCGGCATCGGGCCAGCGCACGCCCTTCCACGCGACGACCACGGTGTTCCCCTCACGCGTGGGCCGCAAGCTCAGCACGCAGTCGGCGCCAAACGCAGCAGCGATGTGCTGCGCGCTGCGCTCGAAGCTGGCGTCGCGGCCGAACAGGTTGACCGTCATCGCTCCGCCGGTCTTGAGAACGCGGTGGCAGCCGGCATAGAACTCGTCGGTGTCGAGCACCGGGCTGGCTGCGTCGTGGTCGTACAGATCGACGCACAGCACGTCGGCGCTGGCGGCGTTCTTGGCGTCAGCCACCCACTGGCCGGCGTCGGCCTCGATCAGCTTGAGCCGCGCGCTGGTCTCGAGCCTGAAATAGGCGCGGCACATGCCGATCACCTCGTCATTGAGTTCGATCGCGGTGGTGCGCATGTGCAGTACGCCGTGGCAGTAGCGCGTGATGGCGCCTGCGCCCAGCCCGAGCTGCACCGCGTGGCCTTCGCCGAGCTCGTCGCTGGGGCGCAGCAGCATCCACACCATCATGCGCTGCACGTACTCGAGCTCGATGGCCAGCGGCTTGCGAATGCGCATGGCGCCTTGCACCCACGGCGTGCCCAGATGCAAATAGCG
>CAMCNE010000119.1 GCA_945875935.1 Bordetella parapertussis | reverse complement strand
GCGGTGGCGCCGCTGCTGGTGGTGGTGGTGATGAACAAGCTGTTCACCGGCTGGATTCCGATGTTCTATGGCAAGACCGCCACGGTTGAGCTGCCCGGCATGGCGCACGCGGTGAGCGTCGATGTGGGACCGATGGTGGGCGTGTGGGCAGTGGAAGCTGCCTTGCTGGCCGGCATCGCCACCGTGCTGGTGTTTGCATGGCGACGTGTGGCGGTGGCGTTCACCGAAGGCAGCAAGGCGGCGGTCGGCGGCTCGCTGCTGGCCGTCATGAACACCGCATCCGAATACGGTTTTGGCGCAGTGATCGCAGCCCTGCCGGGTTTCATCGCGGTGCACGAGGCGCTGCGCAACATCCCCAATCCGCTGGTCAACACCGCCGTCACCGTCACGGCACTGGCCGGCATCACCGGCTCGGCCTCAGGCGGCATGAGCATCGCCCTGGCGGCCATGGCCGATCAGTTCATACAGGCTGCGCATGCGGCCAACATTCCGCTGGAGGTGCTGCACCGCGTGGCCGCCATGGCCAGCGGCGGCATGGACACCTTGCCGCACAACGGCGCGGTGATCACCTTGCTGGCCGTGTCGGGCCTGACGCACCGACAGGCCTATCTCGACATCTTCGCCATCACCTGCCTGAAGACGCTGGCGGTGTTCGTGGTGATTGGCGTCTATCTGCTCACAGGCATCTACTGATCGGGAGCGGGTCGTTCTCGCTCAGCCCTGCAAGCCCGCAAATACGGTCTGCACGTCTTCGCTGGCGTCGAGTGCGGCCAGAAAGGCTTCGACTTCATCGAGCTGCTCGGCGCTCAGGCTGGCCGGGTCGATGGGGTTCTTCGGTCGGTAGCCCAGCTTGGCCGACAACACCGTGAAGCCTTGCGCGGGCAGCGCGCGGCTGACCAGGTCGAGATCGGTGGGGTCGGTGAGAAACACCGGCGCGCTCGGGTCTGACAAGTCGATGTCCTGCGCACCGGCCTCGATGGCCGCCATTTCGGGGTCGGCGCCTGCTTGAGCGGCTTCGGCTTCGATCAGGCCGAGGTGTTCGAAGTCCCACGACACCGAACCCGAGGTGCCCAGTTGTCCCTTGCGAAACAGCACGCGCATTTCCGAGGCGGCGCGGTTCACGTTGTCGGTCAGGCACTCGACCATCACCGGCACGCGGTGCGGCGCGAAGCCCTCGTAGATGGCGTGCTCGAAGTGCACCGTCTCACCGGTCAGCCCGGCGCCCTTCTTGATGGCGCGCTCCAGCGTCTCCTTGGGCATCGAGACCTTGCGGGCCTGCTCGATGACCAGCCGCAAATGTGAATTCGCCGCCGGGTCGGCCCCGTGACGTGCGGCGATCATGATGTCCTTGGACAGCTTGCCGAACAGCCGGCCCTTGGCGTTGGAGGCCAGGTCCTTGTGCTTTGCTTTCCACTGCGCGCCCATGTCTGAGGCTCCTTCGCTTTGACGGGATCGGATGTCGCGGTCTGGCCGCGGGCGGTGGAGTTTAGGCGTCGCGACGGCGGCGATGAACCCCCACTAACATCGGGCGCATGGAAGCACTGAACTCACTTGAATCTCTCGGCTTGGTCAAGCCCGGTGTCTGGTACATCGTGGGCTCGATCCTGTTTGGCATCTTGGGCTACATCAGCTTTCGCCGAGGTCGCAAGACCGAGCAATCCAGCCTGATCTGGACCGGCTTCGCGCTGATGATTTTTCCGTATGCGGTGTCCGAGGTCTGGATGCTTTGGGCCGTGGGCACCAGCCTGTGCGTCTGGGTCTGGATGCGCTGGAACCCGCCGTCTTGATCAGCCGCTGCCAGACACGCTGAATCAGTTCGCCGGTGGGGCCGCCTCGATCAGGCGCGACAGCAGCCCGCCGTGGCGCTCGGTGGATGACTCGATGGCAGCCCGCAGCACCTCGGCACTGGAGGCGATGGCCACGCGCTGGCGCGCCCGCGTCACCGCGGTGTAAAGCAGCTCGCGGGTGACGACGCGGCTGCGTTGGCCGGGCAACAGAACCAGCACGTCGTTGAATTCCGACCCCTGCGCCTTGTGCACCGTCATCGCGTAGGCCGTCTGGTGCGCGGGCAGACGCACCGGCGCCACCGCACGAAAGCCGCCGCCGGCTTCGGGGAACCACACCAGCAGCTCATTCGTTGAGCCAGCTTCATTGGCCCCCGCGCCGCCGGCCGCCGGCAGCGCGATGCCGATGTCGCCGTTGAACAGCTTGAGCAGCGGGTCGTTGCGCAACACCATCACCGGGCGGCCCGGGTACCACGCCGAGGCGCCATCACGGCCGCCTGCCGGTGCCAGGCCCAGGTGCTCGCGGGCCTGCCGTGTCATCAGCTCGTTGATGGCGAGCACGCCGCGCGGGCCTTCGCGCACGGCGCACAGCACCCGGAAGGCATCGAAAGCGCGGGTGATGGCTGCGTGGTCGGTCGGGTCGCGGCGCACCGCCTCAAAGTAGGGCGCGTAGCCCAACGACAGATGCTGCAGGTGCTGCAGCGTGGTCTCGCCGGGTGCGGCACCGCTGTCTTCGAGCCAGCGCACCGAGGCGTCTTGCCCCTCGCGCAGCCAGGCGATGGCCTCATCGGCGCGCGCATGGTTGATGTCGCTGGCCAGCCGCCCGATGCCCGAGTCGGCGGCGAAGCGGAAGTTCTGCTTGAACCACACGGCCGTGTCTTGCAGCGCGCTGGGCTGGCTGGCTGCGGGTGGCGTGATCAGATCGATGCCCAGGCCGCACCAGTCGGCCAAATCGCTGCGGCAGGCGTCGCTCAAACCCGGGTCGGCGCTCAACTCAGAAAACACTGCGCCCGATTCGACCGCCGAGAGCTGGTCCTTGTCGCCCAGCAAAATGATGCGAGCGCTGTCGGGCACGGCCTCGAGCAACTGCGTGGCCAGCGACAGATCGAGCATCGAGGCCTCGTCGACCACCAGCGCGTCGATGGCCAGAGGCTTGCCGGCGTGGTGCACAAAGCCGCCGGCGGGTGACACCCCGAGCAATCGGTGGATGGTGAATGAGGCGGAGGGCAGCCGGTCGCGGATGTCAGGCGGCAGGAGTTCGGCGCGCGCTCGCAGCGCTTCGAGCATGCGCGCGGCGGCCTTGCCGGTGGGCGCGGCCAGCGCGATGCGGCAGCCGGGGTCTTGCGCGATCAGGCAGGCCAGCAGGTTGACCACGGTGGTCGTCTTGCCGGTGCCCGGGCCGCCGCTGATGACGGTGAGGTGCTGGCGCAAGGCCAATGCGGCAGCGAGCTTTTGCCAGTCGGCCGCACCGTGGGTGCGCTGTGCGTTGGCCTCGAACAGCGCGTTCAACTGCGCGCGCGCCAGCTCGCTCACGGCGCACGGCGGCGCGCTGGCCGCACGCATCAGCCGGCGTGCCAGGCGCTGCTCATAGTTGAAGTAGCGGTGCAGGTAAAGCCGGTCTTGCTCATCAAGGATCAGCGGCAGCGAACCCGGCGCCGCTGGCGTGCCCACCACGCCCGAGCCCCGCAGCGCCGAGCGCAGCGCATCGACGCCGGTGGCGCCGGCCATCGAGGCGGCCACGTCAGCCAGCGCGACGCACACATGGCCGTCGCTGGTGGCCAGGCTCACCGCCCGAGCGGCGTGGCGCAGCGTGTCGATCTGCGCGGCGTCGCAGCCTTGCCGCCGCAGCCACTGCTCGACGTGCAGCGCAAAGCCTTGCGCGAGTTGCTCGGCGCCTGAGTGGGGTGTGGATGGCGAAGTGTTCATGCGCTGGGTTGGGTCGATCACAGCAGGGCCGACAGGCGTTCGACCATTTGCAGCGACGGCTTGTGGGCGTACACGCCGGTGGCCTCGCCAGCGGCATCGCGCCAGCCGGGGCGCACGCCGCGCACGAACAGGTACAGCACGCCGCCGAAGTGCGTGTCGTACTGGTAGCCGGCCATGCGCTGCTGCAAGTAGCGGTGCACCGCCACCGTGTAGAGCAGGTACTGCAGGTGGTAGCCGTTGACTGTCATGGCGGCCATCAGGTGGGTCTGGCCGTACTGATCAGGCCCGTCGCCCAGGTGGTTGGATTTCCAGTCCAGCACGTAAAAGCGCCCCTCGTGCTCGAACACCAGATCGATGAAGCCGCGCAGGTAGCCCTCGAGCGAGCCGAACTCGAGCGCTGGCACCGGGTAGCCATGGGCGCGCATGGCGGCAGCCAGATCGCCTGCGCTCAGGTGTGCAGTGGGCAGGCTGAACTCGAGCTCGACCAGCCGGCGCCGCAGCGGCACGTCGGCCAGCGTGAAGCCGCCGGGCAGCGGCGTGTGCAGCACGTCGACCAGCATGCGGCCGAGCATGGCCGGCAGCAGCGTGGCCGCGTCACCGTTGATCTGGCCGGGGCGCAGGCTTTGCGGATGCAGCCGCAAGCCGGTCTCGGTGGCGGCGCGCCAGGTCTGCGGGTCGGTGAAGTCGGCGCGCTCGAACACGGTGTGCATGCATTCGCCGGCCACCGGCCCGCGCGGAAAACGCAGGATGTCGTCGTCTGCCGCGTTGAACGGTGCGGCCACCGGCAGCGCTGTCGGCGGGGGCGTTGTCTCGCCCGCACGCAGGTCATGGTCGACGGCCGCGCCCTCGTGCTGCGTGCCGTGGGCCAGGCTGCTGTAGCTGCCGATGCGCCAGGCCTTGGGGATGTTGTCTGGCGGGTCCAGCGCAGCCAGCGTGTCAGGGGCAGGGCGCTGCAGCGCGAGCGGTGCGAACGGCGCGATGGGCAGCGGCGACAGGTCGATGTCCGGCGCGTGATCGGCGGCCAGTTGCGACCACGCGGCGGCGATGTCGGCCGATGACGGTTTGGCGTCGAGCCAGTCCTCGGGCTGCAGTCCCCGACCCGCGGCCAGCCAATTGAGCAAGCTGCGGTTGGCTTCGGTGGGCGAGGTGGTCTTGAAGGTCTTGTTGGTGTACGAGCCCACCACCAGATAGCAGCGGTGCACCGCGCGCGTGAGCGCCACGTAGATCAGGCGCAGGGTTTCGGCGGCGGTCTCGATGGCCAGCCCTTGCTTGATGACGCCGCCTGAGTCCACCGACTTGTCGAAGTCGGGGCGGAAGTCGACCACCGGTTGGTCCAGTTCGTCGTGGTACTCCTTGCCATCGAGCCCGCTGGAAAAACCTGCCGGGCGGCCGTCCCACAGCGCGGGGCAGAACACGATCGGGTACTCCAGCCCCTTGGCCTTGTGCACGGTGACGATTTGCACCAGGTTGCGGTCGGATTCCAGCCGCAACTGCGTGGCCTCGTCGCGCCGGCCCTGCGTGCGCTGGTGGTGAAGCCAGCGCAGCAGCGCTTCGGGCGAGGCGTGGCCGCTGCTGCCTTGCGAGGCTTCGTGCAGGCATTCGCACAGGTGCAGCAGGTTGGTCATGCGCCGCTCGCCGTCGGCGCGCGCCAGCAGCCGTTCGCTCACGCGCTCGTCGACCATCCAGCGCCTGAGCATCACGCCCACGCCGCGCTTGAGCCACAGCTCTCGGTGCTCGGTGCAGCGCTTGATCAGCGCCAGCAACTCGAGCTCGTTGCCCGAGATCGCCTCGATGGCCGCCGCGTCACGCCCCAGCAGCTCGGTGGCCAGGGCTGCGCGCAGCAAGCGCTCGCGGGTGGGCTCGAGGATGGCGGCCAGCACGCGCTCGAGCTCGTCAGCGTCGTTGCTCGCAAACACGCTGGCTTGCGACAGCTCCACGCTGCCCACGCCCAGCGTTGCCAGCGCGCGGCGCATCTGGCTGCCGTGCGCGTGGCTGCGCACCAGCACCGCGATGTCGCCGGCCGCGAGCGCACGGCCCGCCAGCGTGATGTCCCCTTGCTGCGCCGCGCCTATCAGCCGGGCGATCTCGCCGGCGCAGGCGTCCATCGCCGCGCTTCGCGCTTGCGGTTTGGGCAGAGGCGAACCGGCGTCGTCTTGCGGCAGCGACCACAGCTGCAGCGGCGCGCGCAGCTCGGTGGCATCGATCAGCGCGTGGCGCTTCTTGGCACCGCAAGCCACCGGCTGGTAGACCAGACCCGCGCGCATGAAGGCCCGGTCGTTACGCTCAAACAGCGCGTTCAGGCCGCGCAGCAGCGGTGCCGCCGAGCGCTGGTTCTCGCTCAGCGTGTAGACCTCGGCAGCGCCGGCTCGCGCTTGCAGATAGGTCGGCAAGTCGGCGTTGCGAAAGCTGTAGATCGCCTGCTTGGGGTCGCCCACCAGAAACAGCGGCGAGCTGCCGTCGCCGTAGAGCGTTTGGAACACCGCGAACTGCAGCGGATCGGTGTCTTGAAACTCGTCGATCAGCGCGGCCGGGAAGCGCG
>CAMCNE010000118.1 GCA_945875935.1 Bordetella parapertussis | reverse complement strand
CGCGAGTACCGCGTCACGCTGGCCGGTCCGACCACGCTGCTGGCCACGCTCAACAGCTTGCAGATGGGCTTTCGCACGCTGGCGCTTGAAAAACGCTCCACCGAAGTCTGGGAGGTGCTCGGCGCTGTGAAGACCGAGTTCTCCAAGTTCGGCGAGGTGCTGGCCAAGACCAAGAAAAAGCTGGACGAGGCGAGCAACACCATCGACCAGGCGCAAACGCGCACCAACGCAATGACGCGCAAGCTGAAATCGGTCGAGGCGCTGTCTGATCTGCGCACGCAGGCGCTGTTGCCGGGCGCGCCGGCCGATGATGAATCGCTCGCCGCTGCACCCGACGAGACGAGTGCGGCAACCGAGTGATGACCGGCTGGCAGTCGTGCGCGCGCAAGCACGGTGGCAAGCAGGCTCAAGTCTGACCGCCGCATGAGAGGTTTCTCGCCGGCCTTGCTTGCGTTGATCCTGGGCCAGGTCTGTTTGCACTCGTGCATGGCCGGTGTGCGAGTGGCTGCGCCCTTGCTGATGCTGAATCAGGGGCATCCCGCCTGGGTGGTCGGCTTGCTGCTCGGGCTGTTTGCTGCGGCTCCGGTGACCACCTCGTTGCGCGTCGGGCGCATGGCCGATCGCCTGGGCTACCACCGGCCGATGCACCTGGCGGTGGCACTCACCGCCAGTGGCGGGCTGCTCGCGGGTGCCTCGGTGTGGCTCACGTCGGCGGCGCCCCACAGCGCTTGGGCCGCGCTCGATGCGCTGCGTTCACTTGCCGAGTGGTGTGCCTTTGCCGGCCTGAGCGTGGCCGCCATGATGTGCGGCGTGGGCGCCAACATGGGACTGATCACCATCCAGCGTACCGCCGGGCGACTTGCTGCGGGCGACAGCACCCAGATCACGCGGGTGTTCAGCTGGCTCGGTCTGGCGCCCGCGCTGTCCAACATGATCGGCCCGGTGCTCGCAGGCACGGCCATCGACGCCGCTGGTTTTGCCAGCGCGTTCGTCGTGCTGAGCTGCCTGCCCTTGCTTGCGCTGGTCGGGATGCGCTGGGTGGCCCGTGAAGCACCCGCAGCGCGTGCGGCGAGCGGCGCCCGACAGGGCATCTGGAGCCTGCTGAAGTTGCCCGGCCTCGGGCGGCTGCTGCTGGTGAACTGGCTGCTCTCGGCGAGCTGGGACCTGCACTCGTTTCTGGTGCCCGTGCTGGGTCATGAGCGCGGCCTGAGCGCCTCGGCCATTGGGCTGATTCTGGGCAGTTTTGCAGCCGCGGTGGCCTGCGTGCGCTTGGTCATTCCGCTGTTGGCGCACCGACTGCGCGAGGCGCAGGTGCTGGTGGGGGCCATGCTGACCACCGCGTTGGCCTTTGGCGTGTACTCGCTGGCCGGCTCGGCGCTGGCCATGGCCGCTTGCAGCGCGCTTCTGGGCGTGGCCCTGGGTTGTGTTCAGCCCATGGTGATGACGGTGCTGCACCACATCGCACCGCCCGAGCGCCAGGGTGAAGCGCTGGCGGTGCGCTCGATGACCATCAATGCCGCCGGCGCCGTGATGCCGCTGATGTATGGGCTGATCGGGGGTGCGCTGGGCGCATCAGTACTGCTGTGGGTGATGGCCGCTGCGGTCGCCTCAGGCAGTTTGGCCGCCCGAGGCTCCGGCCGAGGTGCTCAGCTCAAAACCTGATACCCGAGTTGTCTGCGGGTGTGGGTGGCCGGGTTGACGGGCGCACCTCGCGGGCACTGTCCAGAACAGTTGGTGGCCGAGCCGTGGCCGGAGCACGCGGTGCCTCGGCGCGCTGGCTGAGCGGCACCGCCGGCGGGAATTGGTATCCCGGCGGCAGCTTCGACGCCTTGGGGTAGCCCGCGGCATCGAGGTACGAGCCCCAGGTCTCGCCCGAGAAGCCGCGCACCACCTGCGCGCCGATGGTGGCCGATGGCAGGTCGCGCCCACCGGTCAGGCGCTGCAGGCTGTCGCCGTCATCGGCTGTGGTCACCACCCGTTCGGCGTAGGGGATGCCGCGTTGCCGAAGGTACTGCCGAGCCGTGTCGCAGGGGTCGCAGTTGGTCGAGGTGTACAGCGTGACCGGGTAGCGCCGACCCGCTTGCCGCAAATCCGCAGGTAGCGATGCATCCGACGGGGCCAGCATTTCAGGTGTTTTCAGCTGCGACATGCGATCACCAGGTTCCAGCGGTGGCTGGTCGGTGTAGGTGATGCGACCGTCGGCGCCGATGACCTTGTACTGCGCCTGGCTGGGCATGGACAGCGCCGTGCCCAGCAATGCCAGCAAAACCAACGCCGCCATTCGGTGCACCGGGGTGCGGGGTGTCCGGAGGTTGTACGCATTCATGGTCAGGTCTCCTTCATGCTCAGTGTCTTCAACTCATGCCCTGATGCCGCAGCAGGGCATCTATTTGGGGCTCACGCCCTCGAAACGCTTTGAAGCTGTCCATGGCCGACCGGCTGCCGCCCACTTCAAGCACGGTGTGCAAATAACGTCGGCCGGTTTCTGCATTGAGCACGCCAGATTCACCCGCAGTTTCCTCGAAAGCGCCCCAGGCGTCAGCCGAAAGCACCTCGGCCCACTTGTAGCTGTAGTAGCCCGCCGAGTAGCCGCCCGCGAAGATGTGCGAGAAGCTGTGCTGGAAGCGATTGAAGGCCGGCGGCTTGAACACCGAGACCTCGTCGCGCACCTCGTCGATCAGTGCTGCGATGCGCTCTTCGCTGCCCGGCTCGGCATGCAACCGCATGTCGAACAGCGAAAACTCCACCTGCCGCAGGGTTTGCAGCCCGCTCTGAAAATTCTTGGCCGCCAGCATGCGATCAAACAACTCGCGCGGCAGCGGCTCGCCGGTGTCGACATGTGCAGTCAGGCGCCTGACCACATCCCATTCCCAGCAGAAGTTCTCCATGAACTGACTCGGCAGCTCGACCGCGTCCCATTCGACCCCCGAGATGCCGGACACGCCGATGTCGTCGACGCGGGTGAGCAGGTGATGCAGGCCATGTCCGAACTCATGAAACAGCGTGGTCACGTCGTCATGGCTGAGCACCGCCGGGCGGCCCGGCGCCGGTGGTGTGAAGTTGCACACCAGTTGCGCCACCGGTTTTTGCAGCCAGCCTTCGGGGCGCGCCCAGCGGCCGCACACATCGTCCATCCAGGCGCCGGGTCGCTTGCCGGGCCGTGCATAGGGATCAAGGTAGAACTGGCCGACCAGCTCCGGCTCGCCATCGGCTGAAGTGTCGGCCCGCTCGATGCGGAAAAAGCGCACGCTCGGATGCCACACCGGCGCCGTGTCAGCGCGGATCGACACCTCGAACAGCGTCTCGATGATGTGGAACAGGCCTTCGAGCACCTTGGGCTCGGTGAAGTACTGCTTGACCTCCTGGTCGCTGAAGGCGTAGCGCGCTTCCTTGAGCTTTTCGCTGGCGTAGGGCACGTCCCAGGCCTGCAGGTCGGGCAGACCGAGCTGCTCACGCGCAAAGTCGCGCAGCTCGGCCAGGTCTTTTTCGGCGTAGGGCCGCGCGCGTTTTGCCAGGTCTCGCAGGAAGTCCATCACCTGCTGTGCCGAGGTCGCCATCTTGGGCACCAGCGACACCTCGGCGTAGCTCTGGTAGCCCAGCAGCGCCGCTTCTTCCTGGCGCAGCCGCAGCAACTCGCGCATCACCTCGGTGTTGTCCTGCTCGACAGGCCCCAGTTCGCTGGCGCGGGTGGCGTTGGCGGTGTAAAGCCGCTCGCGCAAGGCGCGGTCGCCGCCGTACTGCATGACCGGAAAGTAGCTCGGGAAGTGCAGCGTGATCTTGTGCCCCGGCTTGCCTTCGGCCTGTGCTGCCGCCAAGGCAGCATCGCGCGCGTCATCGGGCACGCCACGCATTTCTTCGTCGCTGGCGTAGTACGCATAACCGTCGGTGGCGTCGAGCACGTGCTCGGAAAACTTTTGCGACAGGTCGGCCTGCAACTCTTGCAGCCGCTGGAAACGCTGCTTGGCTTCGCCTTCCAAGTCGGCGCCAGCCAGCACGAAGTCGCGCATGGCGTTGCTCAGTGCCATGGCGCGTGACGGGCTGAGCCCGCTGCTTGCGGCACCTTGCGCGACGGCCTTGTACTTGGCGTACAGCCGCTCGTCGGCTGCGTGTCGGCTGGATTGTTCGCTGACCTTGGGCAGCGCTGCGGTGTAGGCCGCGCGCAGCTCGGGCGTGTCGGCCACCGCATTGAGGTGCCCGACCGCACCCCACGCCCGACCGAGCCGTTCGTTGGCGGTGTCGAGCACGGCAGACACGGCGTCGTAATCGGCGCTCACATCGGGGCCGACGGCACGCTCGAGAGCCTCGTCGCTGGCTTTGAGCAGTTCATCGATGGCCGGGCCGACATGCTCCGGGCGAATCTGGTCAAAGGCTGGCAGGCCGTCGGTTTCAAGCAGGGGATTGGTCATGGCGTGAGCCTCTCATGAAAACGACAAAGGCCGCTGTGTGCGGCCTTTGCAGCGCTGGTACCGATGGTTCGCCTCAGGCCTTGGGATGAGCGCTCAGTGCGGTTTTGAGCAAGTCGGCCACCGTGTTGGCATTGAGCTTTTCCATGATGTTGGCGCGGTGGGCCTCGACCGTCTTGATGCTGATGCCCAGGTCGTCGGCGATCTGCTTGTTGAGCCGGCCGGCCACGATGCGCTCGAGCACCTGAGCTTCGCGGGCGGTCAGGCGCGACAGCAAGGCGTCGCGGCTGGCAGCTTCAAGGTGCTGCGAGAAAGACACCCGGGCTTTTTCGAGCATGCGCTCGACCAGGCTGACCAGTTCTTCTTCCTTGAACGGCTTTTCGATGAAGTCCATCGCGCCTTTTTTCATCGAAGACACCGCCATCGGAACGTCGCCGTGGCCGGTGATGAAGACGATGGGCAGCGGGCTCTTGCGCTCGATCAGCTTGTCTTGCAGTTCCAGGCCGCTCATGCCGTTCATGCGGATGTCGGCCAGCACGCAGGCCACCTCACGGGCATCGAAACGCGACAGGAACGATTCAGCCGAATCAAAGCACCTGACCCGATAGTCCTTGCCTTCAAGCAACCACTGCAAGGAGTCGCGAACGGCCTCGTCGTCGTCGACCACATGGACCGTGCCTTTTTTCGGAATCAAGCTCATGAAGTCAGCGCCGTGTTGGGTTCTGGGGGGGATTTGATCGGGTCGATTTCAACCGGCAAGGTGAAAACGAAACTGCAGCCCGACACCTGCTGGTCAGTGTAAAGGTTCTCCGCGCGAATTCGCCCCCGGTGGGACTCGATGATCGAGCGGCACAGGCTCAAGCCGATGCCCAGTCCTTCGGGCTTGGTCGAGAAGAAGGCTTCGTACAACCGAGCCAGCACTTCCGGTCGAATGCCCGGGCCCATGTCGGTGACGCTGAACTCGATCACCGCTCCGTCGTCGGGCAACTGTCTGGGCACCACGCGCAGGTTGACGATGCGTCTGGCCGCTGGCAGCCCGGCGGAGTCGATCGCCTCGGCCGCGTTCTTCAGCAAATTCAGCAGCACCTGTTCGATCAGGATGGGGTCGACCCACAGCGGGGGCAGGCGGCTGGCCACATAGAAGTGCACCACGACCTTGCGCCGGCTGAGCTCGATGCTGGCGAGTTCGACCACTTCTTCGACGATGGTCCGGGCCTGCGTGGCCTGACGCTGCGGCTCGCTGCGCTTCACGAAGGCGCGGATGCGGTGGATGATCTGACCGGCGCGCTGGGCCTGCTTCGAGGTCTTCTCGAGCGCGGTGATCAGGTCGTCTTTTTCGATCGACTCGGCCTTGACCCGCGACACCATGCCGTTGCAATAGTTGGTGATCGCAGTCAGCGGCTGATTCAATTCATGGGCGACCGACGAGGCCATCTCGCCCATGGTCACCAGCCGGCTGGTGACCTGCGCTTTTTCGGCTTGATTGGCCGCCAGCGTTTCGGCGTTTCGGCGCGCGGTCACGTCGGTGGCGATCAGCATTTGCGCGAGGCGCCCGTCGGTCCATTGCAGGTAGCGTGCTCGCACATCGAACCACTTGTTCAGCGGCTCAATGTGGATTTCGTGCGGGTCGGATCCGCTTTCGGTGAGTTCCTGCGTGGGCAGTCCACCCAGATCCTCGACCGAGTCTTCGCCGGCGCTCACAGGCAGGGTGTTGATGTCATCGCCGGCCAGCAAGGAGTGACCCAGCGCATCGGCGCCAAACCACAAGCGGTAGGACCGGTTGGCGAAGAGCAACTCGCCTTGCTGCACCGACAGCACCGACACCGACGCGTCCAGGCTTTCGAGCACGGTGGTGAAGCGCTCGTGCGAGGCGCTGAGCTGATCACGGATGCGCTTGGACTCGGTGATGTTCGTCATCGAGGTCATCCAGCCGGTTTGCACCCCGTTGGGGTCGACCAGCGGCGACACATACATGCG
>CAMCNE010000117.1 GCA_945875935.1 Bordetella parapertussis | reverse complement strand
GGCCCAGGGCGAGTCCAGCGGCTCGGAGTTTCCGCCCCGATGAGGCATCTCGCGCGTCTTCTGTTCATCGTCTTCACGGTTTATCGCTACGGTCTCGACGAGCTGGCCCTGTCCAACTTCCGTCAGCGCTGGGTGCAGGTGCTGATTCGTGTGATCACCGCAAGCCGGCGGCTCGACATGCCGCGCGGCCAGCGCCTGCGGCTGGCGCTCGAGGGCCTCGGGCCGATCTTCGTGAAATTCGGTCAGGTGCTGTCGACGCGGCGAGATCTGATCCCCGCGGACATTGCCGACGAGCTGGCGCAGTTGCAAGACAACGTGCCGCCATTTCCCGCCGCCCAGGCGCGCCAGCTGATCGAAAAGGCTTTTGGCAAGAGCATCGAGACCATGTTCGCCAGCTTCGAGGCCGAGCCGGTGGCCAGTGCCTCGATTGCGCAAGTTCATTTCGCCACGCTGCAAGACGGCCGCGAAGTTGCTGTCAAGGTGCTGCGGCCCAACATGCTGTCGGTGATCGACGACGACATCTCGCTGATGCGCACCCTGGCGCGCTGGATCGAGCGGCTGTCGGCCGATGGCAAGCGACTGAAGCCGCGCGAAGTGGTTGCCGAGTTCGACAACTACCTGCATGACGAGCTCGATCTGGTGCGCGAAGCCGCCAACGCCGCGCAGTTGCGCCGCAACATGGAAGGCCTGAAGCTGGTCATGGTGCCGGAGATGCATTGGGAGCTGTGCACCCAGACCGTGATCGTCATGGAGCGCATGAAAGGCATTCCGATCAGCCAGACGCAGCGGTTGCGCGATGCCGGCGTCGACATCCCGAAGCTCGCGCGCGACGGTGTCACCATCTTCTTCACGCAGGTGTTTCGAGACGGGTTCTTTCACGCCGACATGCACCCCGGCAACATTCAGGTGAGCGTGGCGCCCGACACTTTCGGCCGCTACATCGCGCTCGACTTCGGCATCGTGGGCACGCTGACCGAGTTCGACAAGGAATACCTGGCGCAAAACTTCATCGCCTTTTTCAGGCGTGACTACAAGCGGGTGGCCGAGTTGCATCTGGAGTCCGGCTGGGTTCCCGAAGGCACCCGTGTGGATGAACTCGAGGGCGCGATCCGCGCGGTGTGCGAGCCGCATTTCGACCGGCCCTTGAAGGACATCTCGCTGGGCCAGGTTCTGTTGCGGCTGTTCCAGACATCAAGGCGCTTCAACGTCGAGATCCAGCCCCAGCTGGTGTTGCTGCAAAAAACGCTGCTCAATGTCGAGGGGCTGGGCCGCCAGCTCGATCCGGATCTGGACTTGTGGGCCACGGCCAAGCCTTTCCTCGAGCGCTGGATGAACGATCAGATCGGCTGGCGGGGCTTTCTCGGCCGGCTCAAGAACGAGGCTCCGCGCTATGTGCAGCTGTTGCCCGAGCTGCCACGCTTGTTGCATCGGGCCTTGCAGCCGCGCTCGAGCGGCGATCATCGGTCGATGGAGGCGCTGATGCTCGAGCAGCAGCGTACCAACCGGCTGCTCCAGACCATCGTGTGCGTGGCGCTGGGTTTTCTCTTGGGCGTGGTGGCCATGCAAGTGCTGGTCTACCTGGCGCCGCGCTGACCGGGTGCCTCTAAAACGTGCTCAAACTCGCCCTTATAATGCAATTTTTCCTTATGAATCAAAGGCTTAGTGATGCCAATCTACGCCTACCGCTGTGAATCCTGCGGTCACTCGAAAGACGTCCTTCAGAAGATTTCGGACCCTTTGCTCACGGTGTGCCCCGCCTGCGGTGCGGACAGCTTCAAGAAGCAGGTGACGGCAGCCGGCTTCCAGCTCAAGGGCTCAGGCTGGTACGTGACCGACTTCCGTGGCGGTGCGGCAGCGGCTCCAGCAGAGAGCGGCCCTGGCGGCGCCAAGCCAGCGGCCGGCCCGGGCGGCGAGCCGTCAGCGACTCAGGACAAGCCCGCAAGTACCGAAGCCGCCACCTCAAGCACCGCAGCTTCGACGCCTGCCGCGCCGTCAGCACCAGCCTCGGGCGGGACTTCCGGCACCCCTGGCGCTTCGACATGAGCGGCGCCGAGCGCCAGCGCCCGTTTCAAGGATCGATGTGAAGAAATACCTGCTCGCCGGCCTGCTCGTGTGGCTGCCTCTGGCCGTCACTTTCTGGGTGCTGCATTCGGTGCTCGGCCTGCTCGATGGCCTGTTCGCCTGGGCGCTTGGGGCCTCGCAGGCGGTGTTGCCACAGGCTGCCCATTCGACGCTGGAGTCGCTCAAGCAGATCCCCGGGCTCGGCGTCATCGTGATGGTGATCGGCTTGCTGATGACGGGTGTGTTTGCCACCAACATCGCGGGCCAGTGGGCACTGACCCAAGGCAGTCGGGTGCTCAACAAGATTCCCATCGTCAAGTCCATCTACAGCTCGGTCAAGCAGGTGTCAGACACCTTGTTTTCGAGCAGCGGCAACGCCTTTCGCGAAGCGGTGCTGGTGGAATACCCGCGGCAAGGCGCGTGGACGATTGCCTTCGTGACCGGCCGCCCGGGTGGCGAGGCGGCCACGCACCTGCCTGGCGACTACATCAGCATCTATGTGCCCACCACGCCGAACCCGACTTCCGGCTTTTTCCTGATGGTGCCGCGATCCGATGTGATCGCGCTGGCCATGAGTGTTGACGAGGCCTTGAAGTACGTGATCTCGATGGGCGTGGTGGCGCCGGCCGCCGCGCAAGGTCACACACCCAATACGCAGGGTTGATCGCGACTGCCGCGAACACCCACGATCAGTTTCTGGAGCAAAACGATGAGAACAACATATTGCGGGCTGGTCAACGAGGCCCTGCTGGGCCAGACCGTGACCCTCATGGGATGGGCCCACCGCCGCCGCGACCACGGTGGCGTCATCTTCATTGACCTGCGCGACCGCGAAGGTCTGGTGCAGATCGTGTGCGATCCCGATCGCCCCGACATGTTCAAGACTGCCGAGGTGGTTCGCAACGAGTTCTGCCTGAAGATCACTGGCAAGGTGCGTGCGCGCCCCGCAGGTACCGAAAACGCCAACCTGACCAGCGGCAAGATCGAAGTGCTGTGCCTCGAACTCGAGGTGCTCAACGCCAGCGTCACGCCGCCGTTCCAGATCGACGACGAGAACCTCTCCGAGACCACCCGCCTGACCCACCGCGTGCTCGACTTGCGTCGGCCGGTGATGCAAAAGAACCTGATCCTGCGCTACCGCGTGGCCATGGAGGTGCGCAAGTTTCTTGACGAGCAGGGCTTCATCGACATCGAAACCCCGATGCTCACCAAGAGCACGCCCGAGGGCGCGCGCGACTACCTGGTGCCCAGCCGCGTCAACGAAGGCATGTTCTTCGCGTTGCCGCAAAGCCCGCAGCTCTTCAAGCAGTTGCTGATGGTGGCTGGCTTCGACCGCTATTACCAGATCACCAAGTGCTTCCGCGACGAAGACCTGCGCGCCGATCGCCAGCCCGAATTCACCCAGATCGATATCGAGACCAGCTTCCTCACCGAAGAAGAAATCCGCCCGATGTTCGAGGGCATGATCCGCAAGGTGTTCAAGAAGACGATGGACGTCGATCTGCCCGAATACCCGGTGATGAAGTACGCCGAGGCGATGCACCGCTTTGGCTCGGACAAGCCCGACTTGCGCGTGAAGCTCGAGTTCACCGAGCTCACCGACGTGATGACTGACGTCGACTTCAAGGTGTTCAGCACGCCGGCCACCACCGTGGGCGGTCGCGTGGTCGCGCTGCGCGTGCCCCAAGGCGGCGAGATGAGCCGCGGCGAGATCGACGCGTACACCGAGTTCGTCAAGATCTACGGCGCCAAGGGGCTGGCATGGATCAAGGTCAATGACGCTGCCAAGGGCCGCGAGGGCCTGCAAAGCCCCATCGTCAAGAACCTGCACGACCGCGCCGTGGCGCAGATCATGGAGCGCACCGGCGCGCAGACCGGCGACTTGCTGTTCTTCGGCGCCGACAAGGAAAAAGTCGTCAACGACGCCATCGGCGCGTTGCGCGTGAAGATCGGGCACAGCGATTTCGGCCGCAGCCATGCTCTGTTCGACGACGTGTGGGCGCCACTGTGGGTGGTGGACTTCCCGATGTTCGAGTACGACGAGGACGGCCAGCGCTGGAACGCCACGCACCACCCGTTCACCGCGCCGAAAGACGGTCACGAGGACTACATGGACACCGACCCTGGCAAGTGCATTGCCAAGGCCTACGACATGGTGCTCAACGGCTGGGAGCTCGGCGGCGGTTCGGTGCGTATCCACCGCGCCGATGTGCAAAGCAAGGTGTTCAGCGCGCTGAAGATCGGGCCCGAGGAAGCTCAGCTCAAGTTCGGCTTCCTGCTCGACGCGCTGCAGTACGGCGCGCCGCCGCACGGCGGTCTGGCGTTCGGTCTTGATCGTCTGGTCACGCTGATGACCCGCGCTGAAAGCATTCGAGACGTGATTGCCTTCCCGAAGACACAGCGCGCGCAGTGCCTGTTGACGGGCGCGCCAAGCGCCGTCGACGAGAAGCAGATGCGCGAGTTGCACATCCGCTTGCGCAACGCGCAGGCTGCGGCCGGCAACGCGAGCTGAACCCGACATGGCTGCCAGAGGCAAGGGCCGCACGCCGGAGGTCTTCGAGCTGCGGAGCGCTGCGATGACGCTGGTCGTCGTGGCATTGCAGACCACCGACATGGCCGCCATCGAGCGCGAGTTGACCGCGCGCTTTGCTGGCACGCCCGACATGTTCAGCCATGACCCGGTGGTGATCGACGTGTCGCAGGCCGTTGGCGATCCGCTCGCGCTCGACTACGCCAGGCTCGCCGAGCTGCTGCGGCGCTTCAACATGGTGGCTGCTGCCGTGCGCGGTGGCTCGCCCGAGCAGATGGCCGCCGCACTCAAGGTGGGCTTGGGCGAGGCACCCGAGGCGGTGGTGCATGCACCGCGTGCAGCGCTAACCGTCGAGGCGGCCGAAGCTGCCGAGCCGGTGCTTGAAGAACCCGCAGATCCCGTCATCGCATCAGAGATTGCCGCACCGTCATCCGCTGAAGTGCCAAGCGAGCAGCCCGCGGCCGCAGCTCCTACCCTGATCATCGAACGCCCGTTGCGCTCGGGGCAGCAGGTGTACGCCCGTGGCGGTGATCTGGTGGTGCTGGGGACGGTCAATTTCGGTGCCGAGCTGATCGCCGACGGCAGCATCCACGTCTACGGGCCCTTGCGTGGCAAGGCCATTGCTGGGGCTCGCGGCAATACGTCAGCGCGCATCTTCAGCACCTGCATGGAGCCCGAGCTGATATCGATTGCCGGCACCTACCGCACCACCGACAACCCGTTGCCTGCCGAAGTGATCGGCCAGCCGGCGCAGATTCGACTTGACGCCGAGCGGCTGGTTTACGAGCCGCTGGCCTGACCAGCCTTCACCCACTTCTTCTCTTTCGTTTCAAGGATCTTTGCCCATGTCCAGAATCATCGTCGTGACCTCCGGCAAGGGAGGCGTCGGCAAGACCACCACCAGCGCCAGCTTCGCCGCCGGCCTCGCTCTGCGCGGCCACAAGACCGCGGTCATCGATTTCGACGTCGGCCTGCGCAACCTCGACCTCATCATGGGCTGCGAGCGCCGCGTGGTGTATGACCTGATCAACGTCATCCACGGCGAGGCCGGCCTGAATCAGGCGCTGATCAAGGACAAGCAGTGCGACAACCTGTTTGTGCTGGCCGCCTCGCAAACGCGTGACAAGGATGCGCTCACCCTCGAGGGCGTCGAGCGGGTGCTCGAGGAACTCGCGGGCATGGACTTCGAGTACATCGTGTGCGACTCGCCAGCCGGCATCGAGACCGGCGCGCTGATGGCGATGCACTTTGCCGACGATGCGATCGTGGTGACCAACCCCGAGGTCTCGTCGGTGCGCGACTCGGACCGCATCCTGGGCATGCTCAACAGCAAGACCCGGCGCGCCATCGAAAAGAAGGCACCGGTGCAAGAGCATCTGCTGATCACGCGTTACAACCCGGACCGCGTCGAAGACGGCCACATGCTCAGCCTCAAGGACATCCACGACATCCTGCGAGTGCGCATGATCGGCGTGATCCCTGAGTCCGAGTCGGTGCTCGATGCATCCAACCAGGGCGTGCCGGCGATTCACCTCAAGGGCACCGACGTGTCCGAGGCCTACCAAGACGTGATCACCCGCTTCCTGGGCGAAGAAACCCCGCTGCGCTTCGTCGATGCGGTCAAGCCCGGGTTCTTCAAGCGTCTTTTCGGGGGGAAGTGAGCGATGGGCTTTCTGTCCTTTTTTCTGGGTGAAAAGACCAAGACCGCCAATGTGGCCAAGGAGCGGCTGCAGATCATCCTGGCCCACGAACGCAACGGCCGCACCCGCGCGCCCGACTACCTGGTCGACCTGCAGCGCGAGCTGCTCGCGGTGATCTCCAAGTACGTCTCGGTCAGCCCCGGCGACATCAAGGTCGAAGTCGAGCGCCAGGGTGACCTGGAGGTGCT
>CAMCNE010000116.1 GCA_945875935.1 Bordetella parapertussis | reverse complement strand
CCAGACGGCCTTCGTCGGGCGCGTCTTCCCGAATCCGCTCACCGCCCCAGGCGGCCAAAGCCTTCGCCAGCGAGCCGTGCTTGGCCATCACGAACTGCGCGAAGCGGGTCTCGAGCGCGGCACGCTGCGGCCCCTTGATGCCGCCGACCGTCCAGAACAGCAAGCTGTCCTCGTTCTGGATTTGCACCAGCGCCACGCTCGCATCGCGCGCCAGTGGCACGCCGTTGTACGGGTTCTTTTCGGTGAACAGCTGCTTCAGCCACGACTTGTAGGCGGCTTGCAGCACGGGGTCGAAAAACAGCAGACCGAGGGCCGACTGATCGGCGCCACCGGCCACTGCCCAGTCCTTCGAGAACTTCATGGGCACGGCCCAGTACGGCGAGATCACGCTGTAGATGCCCTCGGTGCGCATGGCCGCCACCATGCGCCAGATCGCATCGCGCTCGGCGCCGTTGATGTCGCCGATGGCTGCGCTGGTCGGTGGGCTGATCTGTCGGTGCTGGCGCACCAGATTGACGCCGCGCTTGGCCAGAAACCGCGCGTGGCGCGCCAGATCGGGCGCGGTCTTCGGCCCCCGCGGCTTGGCCACGAACGGCTCGCGCGCCACATCGCTGTTGACCGCCCAAAAGCGGATCGGCTGGCCGTCGCCACGGATGAAGTCGCCCCGTGCGTCGACGCGCACGAAGCCGGTTTCACCCGCGATGCGCTCGTTGAGCGAGCGCAAGTCGAGCAGCGAGTCGGCGCTGAACTCGTCGCGTGGCGGCGTGAACGCCCAGGTGGCGGGGGCATCGGTCTGGGCGGCGGCGCCCAGAGCGGCACAGGCTAGCGGTGTGGCCACAGCCAGGCGGCAAAGCCATTGCGCGAGAGGCGGCCAGGCGGCTCGCGGCCAACGTACCGGACCTTGCGCGGTGATCGATTCAGCTTTCATGGCGTGGCTTTCGATGGCATCAAAAAAGCCCCGCTGCGGTGACACAGCGGGGCTTCAGTCTGAACGAAGTGCAGCTTCAGGCGGTGGTCTTCTCGCTGGCCTGGGTGAACTCGTCGATCTTGTCGAAGTTCAGGTACTGATACACCGTGTTGCTCGCGGCGGTGAGCACGCCCATGTCGAGGAGGTATTCCTCGCGTGTGGGGATGCGGCCGAGCTTCGAGCAAATGGCGGCCAGTTCGGCCGAACCCAAGTACACGTTGGAGTTCTTGCCCAGGCGGTTCGGAAAGTTGCGCGTGCTGGTCGAGAACACTGTGGCGCCTTCCTTGACCTGTGCCTGGTTGCCCATGCACAGGCTGCAGCCCGGCATTTCCATGCGCGCACCGGCGCTGCCCAGCACGCCGTAGTGGCCTTCGTCGCTGAGCTTCTTGGCGTCCATCTTGGTCGGTGGAGCGACCCACAGCTTGACCGGAATGTCGCGCTTGTTCTCGAGCAGCTTGCTGGCCGCGCGGAAGTGGCCGATGTTGGTCATGCAGCTGCCGATGAACACCTCGTCGATCTTGGCGCCGGCGACTTCGGACAGCGTCTTCACGTCGTCCGGATCGTTCGGGCAGGCCACGATGGGCTCGTGGATATCGGCCAGGTCGATCTCGATGATGGCGGCGTATTCGGCATCGGCATCGCCGGCCAGTAGTTGCTGATCGGCCAGCCAGGCCTCTTGCGCGGCGATGCGGCGAGCCAGCGTGCGCGCGTCGGCGTAGCCCTCGGCGATCATCCACTTCATCAGCGTGATGTTGCTGTTGATGTACTCGGCGATCGGCTCCTTGTTCAGGTGCACGGTGCAGCCGGCGGCGCTGCGCTCGGCCGAGGCGTCGCTCAGCTCGAACGCCTGCTCGACCTTCAGATCAGGCAGGCCTTCGATCTCGAGGATGCGGCCGCTGAAGATGTTCTTCTTGCCCTTCTTCTCGACGGTGAGCAAGCCGGCCTTGATGGCGTACAGCGGGATCGCGTTGACCAGATCGCGCAGCGTGACGCCGGGCTGCATCTTGCCCTTGAAGCGCACCAGCACGCTCTCGGGCATGTCGAGTGGCATCACGCCGGTGGCCGCGGCAAACGCGACCAGACCCGAGCCGGCGGGGAAGCTGATGCCGATCGGAAAGCGCGTGTGGCTGTCGCCGCCGGTGCCCACGGTGTCGGGCAGCAGCAGGCGGTTGAGCCAGCTGTGGATCACGCCGTCGCCCGGACGCAGCGCGATGCCGCCACGGTGGCTGATGAAGTCAGGCAGCTCGTGGTGCATCTTCACGTCGACCGGCTTCGGATAGGCCGCGGTGTGGCAAAACGACTGCATCACCAGATCGGCGCTGAAGCCCAGGCAGGCCAGGTCTTTCAGCTCGTCGCGGGTCATCGGGCCAGTGGTGTCTTGCGAGCCGACCGAGGTCATGCGTGGCTCGCAGTAGGTGCCAGGGCGCACGCCTTGCTGCTGGCCGTTGACCACAGGCAGACCGCAGGCCTTGCCGACCATCTTTTGGCCGAGGCTGTAGCCTTTTTTGGTGTCGGCCGGGTTTTGCGGCAGACGGAACAGCGTCGACGGTGGCAGGCCCAGCGCATCACGCGCCTTGGCGGTCAGACCGCGGCCGATGATCAGCGGAATGCGTCCACCTGCGCGCACTTCGTCGAACAGCACGTCGCTCTTGACCTTGAACTCGGCGATCACCTTGCCGTCTTTCAGGGCCTTGCCTTCGTAGGGACGCAGCTCAACCACGTCGCCCATGTTCATCTGGTTGACGTCGAGCTCGATCGGCAGCGCGCCGGCGTCTTCCATCGTGTTGTAGAAGATCGGGGCGATCTTGGCGCCCAGGCACACGCCGCCGAAGCGCTTGTTCGGCACGAAAGGAATGTCTTCGCCGGTGAACCACAGCACCGAGTTGGTGGCCGACTTGCGGCTGGAACCCGTGCCGACCACGTCGCCCACGTAAGCCACCAGATTGCCGCGTGCACGCAGGTCTTCGATGAACTTGATCGGGCCGCGCTTGCCGTCTTCTTCGGGTGTGATGCCGGGGCGCGCGTTCTTGAGCATGGCCAGGGCGTGCAGCGGAATGTCGGGGCGGCTCCAGGCGTCGGGCGCGGGCGACAGGTCGTCGGTGTTGGTTTCGCCGGTCACCTTGAAGATGGCCACGGTGATGCTTTGCGGCACTTCGGGGCGCGAGGTGAACCACTCGGCGTCGGCCCAGCTTTGCAGCACGGACTTGGCGTTGACATTGCCCTTGTCGGCCTTGTCCTTGACGTCGTGGAACTGGTCGAACATCAGCAAGGTGTTCTTGAGGCCGGCCGCAGCCACTGCACCCACCGTGGCGTCGTCGAGCAACTCGATCAGCGGGCTGATGTTGTAGCCACCGAGCATCGTGCCCAGCAGCTGGGTGGCCATCTCGCGGCTGATCAGCGAGCACGTCTCGGTGCCATTCGCCACAGCCGCCAGATAGCTGGCTTTCACGCAGGCGGCGTCGTCCACGCCCGCGGGCACGCGGTGGGTGATGAGCTCGACCAGGTGGGCCGCTTCGCCGGCGGGGGGCGACTTCAGCAACTCGATCAACTGGCTGGTTTGCTGCGCCGACAGGGGCAACGGCGGGATGCCCAGTGCGGCGCGCTCGGCGACGTGTTGGCGGTAGGTTTCAAGCATGGTGTCGGCTCCTTCAGGAAATGGGCGGTTTGAATCGATCAGGGTTTGGGGGCGGCCTGGGTGGCTTGCGTGTCGAGCCTGAGGGCCTACTTTTGCCCGGCCATCAGCTCGCGCTGCTTGGGGGACATGCAGCCGTCGAGCATGCGCGTGCCGGCCATCACGTTCATCAGCATGGACTTGCTGGAGATCTGCACCATCAGGGTGTTGTTCTTGACGTCTTCCAGACGGACCGCCCCGGTGGGCGAAACCACCGGCTTCATCAGGTAGGTGGTGGTGCCGTGCTTGAGCTCGACATAGGCCGGGTGCTGCTCGCTGGCTTTGACATAGACCATCTGCTTGAACTCGCACTGGTAGTCGCCGTAGAAAACCCGCTCGGCCGCAGCGACCTGTTCGGGCGTGGCGGGCTCGGGTGGAGTGTCAGCGGCGTGCGGCTTGGCCGGCGCTGCGGTTTTCGCCGCCGGCTTGGCGGCGGGCTTGCGCGGTTTCGCCGCGGGTGCCGACGCTGCTGCATCGGCAGCCAGTGCTGACACAGGCAAAGCCAGAGCCATGCCCACTGCCATGGTCATCGCGCGCAAGAAGACAAGTTTTGAATCAGGCATGGTCAACCTCGTTTGAATCAGTGGACAGTTTGCAAGCCAAGCGGCCATGCAGCCGTGCGGCAGAAACGAAAAAGCCGGCTCCCGCAGTCGGAGGCCGGCTCAAGCGCAAGGCGCATGTCGTCTTGCGGATGGGGGTGGATCAAAGCAGGTGCTTGACGCCGTCTTGCTCTTCGGTCAGTTCGGCCAGCGTCAGGTTGATGCGCTCCTGGCTGAAGGCGTCGATCGTCAGGCCTTCGACGATCTTGTATTCGCCACCTTCGGTGGTCACCGGGTAGCCGAACATCACTTCCTTCGGAATGCCGTACTCGCCATTCGAAGGGATGCCCATGGTCACCCACTGGCCGTTGGAGCCCAGCGCCCAGTCACGCATGTGATCGATGGCTGCATTGGCGGCCGAGGCTGCCGACGACACGCCGCGTGCGGCGATGATGGCCGCGCCGCGCTTGCCCACGGTTGGCAGAAAAACGTCCTTGTTCCAGGCATCGTCGTTGATCATGGCCTTGACCGACTGGCCGCCGATGGTGGCAAAGCGGTAATCCGCGTACATCGTTGGCGAGTGGTTGCCCCACACGGCCAGCTTCTCGATGCTCGACACGGGCTTGCCGGTCTTGGCGGCGATCTGCGAGGCCGCGCGGTTGTGGTCCAGACGCAGCATGGCGGTGAAGTTCTTGGCCGGCAGGTCAGGCGCGCTCTTCATCGCGATGTAGGCGTTGGTGTTGGCCGGGTTGCCCACTACCAGCACCTTGACGTTGCGCGAGGCCGACGCGTTGAGCGCCTTGCCTTGGGCGGTGAAGATCTGTGCGTTGGCCGACAGCAGGTCCTTGCGCTCCATGCCGGGGCCGCGTGGGCGAGCACCGACCAGCAGCGCGTAGTCGGTGTTCTTGAAGGCGGCCACGGGATCGCTGTGGGCTTCGATGCCGGCGAGCAGCGGGAAGGCGCAGTCGTCGAGTTCCATGATCACGCCCTTGAGCGCGTTTTGCGCCTTCTCGTCCGGGATCTCGAGCAGTTGCAAGATCACCGGTTGGTCCTTGCCCAGCATCTCTCCAGAAGCGATGCGAAACAGCAGGGCGTAACCGATTTGGCCAGCAGCGCCAGTGACGGCAACGCGAACGGGGGACTTGCTCATGGACGATTCTCCGGAGGGTGAGGGTTGCGTGGTGGGGATGTCGCCGCGGCGAGGCGCGAAACGCTGCGAATTGTACGAAGCAGTTTAGGGTCATTGGCGACCCAAGTCAAAAGTCTTATGTCTTACATAAGACATCTGTCGAAAAATGCTTTTTTGAATGGACGCCGGGCGAACACCTGTGCTGCAATCCGGAAATGAAAACCCGGACTGAAAGCGTGATCGAGTCGGCTACGCCCACTCGTGCAGTCGGCGGCCCGGCACCGGCCTTCAGCCCGTTGTACCAGCAGATCAAGACGCTGATGAAGCGCAGCCTTCAGGCTGGCGAGTGGCGCCCGGGCGAGACCATACCCAGCGAGATGGAACTCGCCGCGCGGTTCAAGGTGAGTCAAGGCACGGTGCGCAAGGCCATTGATGAACTGGCAGCCGAAAACCTGCTTGTTCGCAGGCAGGGCAAGGGCACCTTCGTGGCCACCCACGCAGAGCAGAAGATTCAGTACAGGTTCTTGCGATTGCAGCCCGACAGCGGCGAGCCCGGCGGCGCGCGGCGGCGTTTCATCGATTGCCGTCGGCTGCGCTGTCCGGCCGATGTGGCCCGCGCACTGGGGCTGAAGCCCGGCGATGCGGTGGTCAACGTGATGCGCCTGCTCAGCTTTGGCGATGCACCCGTGGTGCTCGATGACATCTGGCTGCCTGGCTTGCTCTTCAAGGGTTTGACTGCCGAGCGTCTCAGCGACTACCGTGGCCCGATGTACGGCCTGTTCGAAAGCGAGTTCGGCGTGCACATGATTCGCGCAGAAGAAAAGATCCGTGCGGTCGCTGCGGACGCTGCGAGCGCCCCTTTTCTGGGCGTGGACATCGGGTTTCCCCTGCTCAGCGTCGAGCGGCTGGCTTTAACCTATGAGGATAAACCCGTGGAATTGCGCCGCGGTTTGTACAACACCTCGGGTTATCACTACCGAAACGCCCTGAGTTGACCCATGGGGCCGCAGGCGGCAGGTTTTTCGCCTGCAACGGTGCACGGGTTCGTCCTTGTTGCATTGCAATAAACTCAGTTGATGAACCTGACTCAACATGAAAGCTGGAGATGACTGAAACCGTCAAGCCGCGCCCCACGTTTCGTAATATCCACGTCACCCAGATCATCAGTTACCGCCTGCCGCC
>CAMCNE010000115.1 GCA_945875935.1 Bordetella parapertussis | reverse complement strand
GCTCAGACCGGTGGCGCGCAAAGCCGCCAACTGGTCTTGCGAGGTGATCTTGAAGCTGGACAGGGGAAACGGATGCGACATCCAGCCGCCATCGAGATGAATGAACATCCCGATGCGCAGGTCGGACACATCGATCGTCTCTGAGCTGGAGGTCAATGACATGGGCAGGCGATAGTCAGCACGTCAGTTTGACGGGCCTGAACGGTTCATCGGCACGAATCGGCCTGATTTGAGGCCTGAAACTCGGCCAGCGACCTGATTTCGTACTTCAGCTTGGCCACCAGCACTTCCACGTCGATCGGTTTGGTCCAGTAATCGTCAAAACCCTCGGCCAGGCCGCGCTCGATTTGCTGCGGCAAGGCGTCGGCGCTGAAGGCGATGCAGCGCAACTGGCGGGTGCGGGGGTCGGCTTTCAAGCGGCTGCGAAGATCGGCGCCGGACATGCCCGGCAGATTCAGGTCGGTCAAGACCAGCGAGATGTCGAACTGCTGCGCCAACTTCAAGGCCTCGGGGCCGTTGGCCGCGATCAGCAAACGCCACGCGGGCTGGCCGGCGAAGATCTCCTGCACGAGCGCCGTGCTGACGTCGTCGTGCTCCACGTACAGCACGACGGCCTCGACGCCCTCGGACCACAACAAGGCCTGCTCGGGGTTGGAAGGCTGATCCGGCGAGCGGCCGCTCTCGGCCCTGGCCAAAGGCAGCGACACCGCAAACCGCGAACCTCGACCGGCTTGTGACAGCACATCGATATCGCCGCCCATGGCACGCAGCAACTTGCGGGTGATGTGCAGCCCGAGGCCACCGCCGCGGGTGTCGGCGCCGTCGGCGTCCAGACGGTTGAACGGTTCGAACAGCCTTTCGATCTGCCTGGGCGACAGGCCCGTGCCGGTGTCGTCGACGCTGAGCACGCCGCTTTGCTCGACGGTCTCGAAGCGAATGCGCACGCGTCCCTGGGCACGGTTGTATTTGATGGCGTTGGACAGCAGGTTGGTCACCACCTGCTCGAGCGCTTCGGGGTCGGCTCGCACCGCCGGCGCCGACAAAGGAATCTCGACGCGCAGCTCGATGCCGCGTTGCTGCGCCAAAGGCATGATGTCCACCGCACAGCGCTCGACCAGCAGGCGCAAGTCGATCGGCCGGCTGCGCAGCCGAAGCCGGCCTTGCTCGATGCGCGACACGTCAAGCAGCTGATCGATCAGTGACAGCAAGCGAGCGCCCGATTGCCGCAGGATTTCCAGCCGGTGCTGCTGCACGGGGGCCAGCGGGTGCGATTGATCGAGTGCCATCAGTTGCGCAAAACCCAGAACGCCGTTCAGGGGCGTGCGCAACTCATGGCTGATGCGCGACATGACATCGGGCTTGCCCCAAGCGGCCCGGGCGGCCTCGGAGCTCAGGGGCTGGGGCGCCTTCGCGCCAAGCGGGTCTGGGCAGTCGACACAGGTGCCCACCAGCCGTTGCCCGTCGCTCGAACCCTGCAAGACAAATTCGAGCGTGCGCTCGTCAAGGCCACCGCGCGCCGCGAACCGCAGCGCCTGACGCGACACATCGGCGGTTCGAGCTGGCGTCACCAGCATGGCGCGTGCTGCCTGCCGGTCGGCTTGCACCACTCCGGCCAGCCAGGCCTCGACGCTCAGCGGTTCGGCAAACTCATCGAGCCCATGGAGCCGGCATGCCACCTTGTCGAGCAACAAGATGCCGCTGGAAACATCGACGTCGATGACCCCGACTTCGGCTGCCGCCGTGGCCTGCTGCCACAGCTTGAGCCGGTGACGCAGGTCCTCATCGAGCGCGGCCTCGTTGGCGATGTCAGTGAAATCACAGTTCCACTGCAAACCCCCGTCCAAGGTGGGCTCGGCGGTACCGCTGACATCGAGCGTCAGCCATTGGCCATCGGGCTTGCGCACGCGGATGCGCTCATGGATGTTGCGCAGCAACTCGCCGTGCAAGATCCAGGCGGCGTTCAGTCGGGCGAGGTCATCGGCATGGACGCGAGCGCTCAGCAAGCGGGCGTCTTCGCGCAGTGCAGGCAGGCCGATGCCAAAGATCCGGGCGAAATCGCTGGACGCGACGGGCACGCTCCAGTGCCCGTCGGCCGACCGGTGCACCCTGGCCACCACACCGGGCAGGCGATCGATCAGGGACTGCAGATCGGCCACCGGATCGCGATCGTCGCGACGCCGAAAGGCACGGGCCGACGCTTCGGCTCGCACCGGCGTGGCTGCGCCGAGTGATTCATTGCCCGGAAAGGAGGCCGGCGGCAGCATGGTCAGTGGTGAAAGGAAAAGGGGGACTTGAGATTGGGCACCGCTGTTGACCCCGCATCGAATCAACTTTCACGGCTGCGTTCGATTTTGGTGCAGAAACCCGGTTTTGTACCCCCCTCAAACGGGGGGTTCTGTTGCCGCAGCGGGCTGATTGATGCGAGCAGCCAGCGCAATGTCGGCATCATGTGCGACATCCGAATGCGAAGGCCCTTCATGAACAGACCTTTCATCCATCGCAGACAACTGATGTTGATCGCCGGCGCCGGCTTGGCAAGCCGCCTCGCGTGGGCCAGGGAAGTCACCGCTGCCCAGGTCAGTCAGGCCCGTGCGGTGGTCCAGGCCCAGCTCGATGCGTTCGCCGAAGATGACGCCGTGAAAGCGTTCTTGCTGAGCAGCCAGTCCGTGCGCGAGCGGTTTGGCTCGCCCGATCGCTTCATCGCCATGATCCGAAGGCGCTATCCGATGGTCTTTCGGCCGGCCTCGGTGGCATTCCTGAAGCCGCAGTGGGAAGACAGCGATCTGATGCAGCCCGTCCAGATGACCGACGCCCAGGGCTCAGGCTGGCTGGCCACCTTCCGGCTTCAGCCTCAGCCCAAGGGCCAGTGGCTGATCGCCGGATGCAGAGTCGAGCCCAGCGAGGGCAGCTTCACCTGAACGCGGCGACCTTGATCACCTGCGTCAGGGACAGACTTCCATGCGGCGCGTCACGCCCTTGAGGCGCTCGTCGGCGAACCAGAAGAAGTACTTGGTGATGGACACCGTCGAGCCGTCCTTGTTGAGGCTGCTGTACTGGACCGGAACCACCCAGCCCACGTGACCATTGGCCGCATTGCCCATGGGACATGAGCCGCGCTCGGGTGTTCCGATGTTCAGATCGCGACTGGTCTGGGCGCCCTTGACGGTCAGATCGATGTAGTTGCTGATGGTCGACGCGTAGTTGACCGGCGGGTTGGCTCGAACCACATCGCCGGAATTGCCAATGTTCGGATTGGACGAGCACCCGGCCAGCAGGCAGGCGGCCAAGGTGGCAGTGAGTCGGGACATGCGTTCTCCGTGGCGTGTGCCGGTCGCGAGCGACGACCGTGACCCAATGATGCACGGTTCGCGCCCAACGCCCATCAAAACAGCCGCCCCACGTTGAACAGTGTGAGCAAGCCCAGTGCGGCAAAGATGGCCGCGGCGATGCCGTGGACCAGTTTCATCGACACCTTGCGGGCGATGCGATCGCCCAGAAACACCGCGGGCACGTTGCTGATCATCATGCCCAGCGTGGTGCCAGCCACCACAGCCACCAGGTCGGTGTAGCGCGCGGCCAGAGCCACGGTGGCGATCTGCGTCTTGTCGCCCATTTCAGCCAGAAAGAAGGTGACGACAGTGGTGCCGAACACGCCGAAGCGGTTCAGGGTGCTCTCGTCAGCGTCGAACTTGTCCGGGATCAGCATCCAGCCGGCCATCGCCAGGAAGGACACGCCGATCACCCAGCGCAGCACCTCAGGTCCCAGGGCCTTGGCCACCAGGTCGCCGATCGCGCCGGCCATCGCGTGGTTGGCCAGCGTGGCCACCAGGATGCCCAAGATGATGGGCAGTGGACGCTTGAATTTGACAGCCAGCAGCATGGCCAGCAGTTGCGTCTTGTCGCCCATTTCACCCAGGGCGACCACACCGGTCGAGACGAGAAAAGCTTCCAAGGGGGCTCCGGTGCAAAAGGCGGGCGAAGTGTAGCAACGGGCCTTGGCGCACAACGGCACACTCGGGGCGACAATTTCATCGCGGCGGCGGCCGCCGAAAGTCCGCTGCGGGCCTCACACCAGACACCCCCCATCCAGGAGAACCCCATGAGTTCCTCAAACCTTCACAGCCGTCAACTCATCACCCCCGTGCGTCAGGCCTGGTGCGCGTTGGCAAGCACCAGCGTGGCATGGGCCCTGCTCTTTCACTGCAGCGCGAACGCACAAACCAGCACCAGCACCAGCACCACCAGCACCAAAACGCAGGCCCAGACCAAAGCGCCGGCGTGCGCCAACTGCGGCACCGTCGAATCGGTGAACGAAGTCAAGAAAGAGGGCAAGGGCACCGGCCTGGGCGCGGTCGGCGGTGCCGTGGCCGGAGGCCTGCTGGGCAACCAGTTCGGCAGCGGCTCGGGCAAGACGGCGATGACGGTGGTCGGCGCCGTGGGCGGTGGCGTGGCGGGCAATGCGGTTGAAAAGAAGGTGCGCAGCGAGACGGTCTACGACGTCAACGTGCGCATGCAAGACGGCAGCCTTCGCACCGTGCAGGAATCCCAGGCCTATGCCATCGGCACCAAGGTGGTGGTCGACGGCAGCACGTTGAAGCTGGCCACGAGCCCCGCAAGCACCACCACCAAGTAGCCCACCGAACGGCCTGGCCGCTTGGCTTGCTGCCAAGCGCTGGCTCAGTCGATGGGCTCGATGCGCTCGGCCAGCAGCAAGCTGTCCACGATGAAGCCGCTGCACGACACGCGATGCCCCACCAGGCCATCGAGCGTGGTGTCGCCAAAGCTCGGCGCGTTCTTCAAACGCAGCGCGTAGCAGCCCTGCTCGGTGTCGAGCCAGACCGCCTCGCGCTCGCTCTTGCTGCCGCAGCCCAACGCGCCGCACCGCACGCTGCCGGTGAGCCCATCGACGCGCTGCGGTGATGCGGCCATTCAGCGCTGCAGGTAGATGCGGTAGCCCACGATGCGGCCGTCGACTTCACGCGCCAGCGCGGCCACCGCCGAGCGTGGCGCGCCCGAAGGTCGCACGGCGCCTGGTGGCGTCGACACGGCCAGGTGGTAGCGGGTGGCAGGCGTGGCTGGGGCGGCCGGCTTGCCGCGCGGTGCGGCATCAGCCCACCCGGCAGGCGAGTCGACCGCATAGGTCACGAAGACCTGATCGGCGGCCAGCCCGGCGCGCTCGGCGATGTTCGCCAGCGCCCGACGCAACGATGCCGATGCTTTGCTCGGCGGCTGCGGCCGCGAGGTGGCGGGCTTGGTCGCGGCCAGCCACTCGCCCGCCGAGCGCAGCGCGGCTCGGCGCTCGCTGCGCTGCAGCCGCTGCGCCTGCAGCGCGGCCAGACCCTCGGGCACGCCGGTGGCGCTGGGCACGCGCGCCGGGTGCAGCGAGGGGTCGCCGAGCAGGGTGAACTGCGCCAGCGTTTTCAGATCGGTCGGATCGAGCTCGCGCGTTTGCTGCACGAAGCGCTGACGCGCCATCAGCGTGGCACGGCCGATCGAGGCCCCCTCGAGCACCGCAAGCAAGAAGTACTGCGTCAGCAGGTCGGCCGCGCCATTGCCTTGGGCCGGACCATAGGCAATCGTCGAGCTGCCAAAAAAGCCGCAAGCGCCCTGGGCCAGGTACTGCTGGCTGATGGGCACGCTCAGCCCGAGGGTGACCGAGTCATAGAGCTCGGCGCCGTAGCAGCACTCGGCGGCGACCACGGTGCCCGGGCGGATGCGAGCGGCGACGCCGTCGCTCGACAGCGCCACCGGTTGCTCGCCTTGCGCGTTCTCGCCGTAAAACCGTGGATCCGCCAGGCCGCCATGGCAGTTGATGAAATGCATCAGTGGCGCGAGCCGCGCGGGCGAATGCGCATCGCGCGCCGGCGGTGACACGCTCATGGCCTTCGACTGGCCGAACACGTTGAACAGGCTGAGCGCCGTCGACTCGCGCCAGGTGGCCGTGGACAGGCCGAAGTAATCGCCGAACTCGGCCACGTCGCGCATCACATGGCCGGCGGCGGCGTCGATCAGGCCGATCAGATGCGCAGGATCGCGGGCGCCCGTCAGATCAGGCAGCCGGCCGACCACCCGCATCGGCCCCTTGAAGTCTGAGGCGTTGCGCGAATAGCCCGCCTCGCAGGCGTAAGGCAGATCGCTCCAGGCCAGCACATCCGGATCGGCGGGCGGCGCGTGCATCGGGTTGGCCAGATCCTGATGCGGCACCACGTCGGGCGCACCCAGGATCATCAGATAGGCCGGCTGGACGGCGCGAAACACGGTGTCGATGGCCGACTTGGCCTGGGCCGCGCTCGTGGCCTGCGTGGCCGGTGCGCCGCCCATTTTTTTCAGCTGCGCGGCGTCATCGAGAAACACCAGCCGGCTGCGGATGCCGCGCTGAGCGTCGCTGGCCATGAGCCGGCGCAAGGCGATGCGGACCTGGGCCAACCCGGCAGCACCGTATTTGGCCCTGAGCGCCGCGCGGTGGGTGACGATGACCTTGTCGTCCACGACAGTTTTTCGGGGGGGTGCAGCGGCGCTTCAGTGCGCCTGGGCCACGGCCGGCATCGAATCGAGGAAGGCCAGCAGCCGCTCTTCGGAATAGGGCTTGCCCAGCAGCACGTTGATGCCGGCCTGGTCGGCCTGATCGCGCAGCCTGTCGTCGTCGCCCGAGATCATCACGATGGGCAGCTGCGCAGTGCGCGCATCGCCGCGCAGGTGCGTGGCCAGCTGAAAGCCATCGAGCCCGGTGATCTCCACGCCGATGATCAGCGCATGGGGAATGGCCTCGTCGATTTGCTGCACCGCGTCGAAGCCGTCGACCGCCAGGACCACCCGATAGCCATGCTTTTCAAGCAAGCGGCTGGTCTTGAGGCGCACCACCTTCGACGGCTCGACGATCATCACC
>CAMCNE010000114.1 GCA_945875935.1 Bordetella parapertussis | reverse complement strand
TCGATCCTGGCCGACATGGCGCGCGAGGTCGGTGGCCCGGCGGTCGAGGTCAGCGCGCTGGTCGGCCCCAACGCCGACGCGCATGTCTACGAGCCCACGCCGGCCGATGTGCGCCGGGTGGCGCGCGCCGATGTGGTGGTGACCAACGGGCTGCGCTTCGAGGGCTGGATCGATCGGCTGATCGCCTCGTCGGGCTATCGCGGCAAGGTGGTGGTGGCCAGCGCGGGCATCGTGCCGCTGCAACTCGGCGGCGGTGCCGACCCGCACGCCTGGCAGAGTCTGGTCAACGGCCAGCGCTACGCCCAGAACCTGCGCGACGCGCTGGTGGCCGCCGCGCCCCAGCGCAGCGCCGAGATCAACGCCCGGGCCGCGAGCTACCAGGCGCGCATGGCCGCGCTCGATCAGGACACGCGCAGCCGCATCGCCGCGCTGCCCGAATCGCGCCGGCGGGTGATCACCTCGCACGACGCCTTCGGCTACTTTGCCGCCGCCTACGGCGTGCGCTTCATCGCCCCGCGCGGCTGGACCACCGGCAGCGAGCCTTCGGCCGAAACGGTGGCGCGCATCGTGCGCCAGGCGCGCGACACCCAGGCCAGCGCGCTGCTGGTTGAAAACATCAGCGACCCGCGTTTGATTGAACGCATCGCCCGCGAGGCGAATCTCAAGGTCGGCGGCGAGCTCTACTCCGACGCGCTGTCGGCGCCGGGCACCGCGGCCGACACCTACATCCACATGTTCGAACACAACGTGCGCACCCTGCTCGATGCCATGACGCCAGCGAAAATCAGCGATACGCGCTGATCGCCTGATCACCACAGCCACCACACAACCTCGATCCACACCATGACCAATCCATCCGACATCAATCTCAATTCCCTCGGCGTGATGGGCATCAAGACAGAGCGCGCCGGCCCGCGCCTGCTGGTGCTCGGCGCGGTTCACGGCAACGAGACCTGCGGCACGCGTGCCATCGAGCGGGGGATGGCCGATTTCGAAGCCGAGCGGCTGAAACTGGTGCGCGGCAGCCTGACGGTGGTGCCGGTCACCAACCCGCTGGCCTACCAGCGCGGCCAGCGCATGGGCGAGCGCAACCTCAACCGCAACCTTCGCGTGACCGAGCAGCCGCAGAACTATGAAGACCGCATCGCCAACGCGCTGTGCCCGCTGATCGGCCAAAACGACGCGCTGCTCGACCTGCATTCATTCCAGTCACCGGGCGAGCCTTTCGTCATGATCGGCCCGCTGACCAACGAAGATGAGCTCGAGCCGTTCCCCTTCTCGGCACAGGAAGAAGCACTCGCGCTTCGGCTGGGCCCGCGCCGCTTCGTCGAGGGCTGGATGGCCACCTATGCGGACGGCGTGGCCAAGCGCGTCAAGCGCGCCGACGAATCGGGCGAGCCCGGTGCACGCGCGCAACTGCTCAACACCGACCCGAGCTACGGCATCGGCACCACCGAATACGTGCGCAGCGTGGGCGGCCTGGGCGTCACGCTGGAGTGCGGCCAGCACGACGACCCCAAGGCCGTCGAGGTGGCCTACCAGGGCATCGTCAACACGCTGGCCTTCCTGCGCATGACCTCCGCGCCATGGCCGCCGGTGACCACCGACCCGCAGGTGCTGCGCCTGACCGAGGTGATCGACCGCCTGCACGCCGACGATGCCTTCGTCAAGCCGTGGGCCAGCTTTGATGCGGTGAGCGCAGGCGAGCCCATCGGTCGCCGCCACGACGGCAGCCTGGTGTGCGCACCGGCTGACGGCTACATCGCCTTCCCCAACGTGACGGCCCTGCCTGGCAACGAGTGGTTCTACTTCGCCCAGCCGAGCAACCGCCAGATGAATGCCGAAACCGCGGTATGAACAGGCCATGAAGCTGCGTCTTGCCTGCCTCGCGCTGCTGGGGCTGTCGATGAGCGTGGCGGCCAGCGCCCAGAGCCGGCCCCATGCGCACGGCGCGGCCGAGCTCGACATCGTGATCGAAGCCACCCAGGTCACGGTGCAGCTGCAAACACCACTTGATGCACTGTTGGGCTTCGAGCGCGCCCCGCGCACCGACGCCGAAAAGAAGTCCGCCAAGCAGGCCGTGGCTGCGCTCAAGGCGGCTGACACTGTGTTCATGTTCACGCCGGCAGCACTGTGCAAAAGCACCAGCGTCGAGCTCAGCTCGGCCGCGCTGGGGCTGGGCCAAGCCGACCCGAGCGAAGCCCATGGCGATCACGCCGATCTGGACGGCACCTATGTCTTTCAGTGCGCCAGCACGGCGCGCCTGAGCGAGGTCGACGTGGCGCTGTTTGGCGCCTTTGCGCGACTGCAAAAGATCAAGGTCGAAGTGGCCACCGCGCGCGGCCAGTTCAAGCGCGAGCTCAAGCGCCCAGCGCAGCGCGTGTCGCTGGTGCGCTGATGACCAGGCGGCCTTGTTCGGCCAGAGGCCTCACGTGATCGAGCTGCGTGATGTGCGCTACGCCTGGCCGCACGCGGCCAGCGACTGCCTGGCCATCGACACGCTGAGCGTGGGCGCGGCGCGCACGCTGTTTTTGCACGGCCCGAGCGGCGCGGGCAAGAGCACGCTGCTCGGGCTGCTGGCCGGTGTGCTGCTGCCGCGCTCCGGCTCGGTCAGCCTGCTGGGCACGCGCTGGTCAGATCTGTCGGGATCGCGGCGCGACGCCTTTCGCGCCGACCACGTGGGCTACATCTTTCAGCAGTTCAACTTGCTGCCCTATCTGAGCGTGCTCGACAACGTGCTGCTGCCGTGCCGCTTTTCGGCACTGCGCCGTCAACGTGCCGCCGAAGACGCCGGCTCGCCCGAAGCCCGCGCCCAGCAGCTGCTGCAAAGCGTGGGGCTGCCATCTGCGCTGTGGGCGCGGCCAGCGGCGCAGCTGTCGGTGGGCCAGCAGCAGCGGGTGGCCGCCGCGCGCGCGCTGATCGGGCGGCCCGAGGTGCTGATCGCCGACGAGCCCACCTCGGCGCTCGATGCCGACTTGCGAGACAGCTTCATGGCGCTGCTGCTGGACGCGTGCCGCAGCTCGGGCAGCGCGCTGGTGTTCGTGAGCCACGACGAGCGGCTGGCCGCGCACTTCGATGAACGGCTGTCGCTCGCCGCCGTCAACCACGCCAGCGCGGGTGCGCGCGGCCAGGATGCCGTCGCATGAGCGCCTTGCTCACGCTGGCCTGGCGCAGCGCCTGGAACCGCCGCGCCACGCTGTCGCTGGTGCTGCTGTCGGTGGCGCTGTCGACCTTCTTGCTGCTGGGCTTCGAGCAGGTGCGCACCGACGTGCGCGAAAACTTCTCGCAGTCGGTCAGCGGCACCGATCTGGTGGTGGGTGCGCGCACCGGCTCGGTTCAGCTGATGCTGTATTCGGTGTTTCGCGTGGGCGGCGCCACCAACAACATCCGCATGAGCAGCGTCGAGGCCATCACACAGCAGCGCGCCGTGGCCTGGGTGGTGCCGCTGTCGCTGGGTGATTCGCACCGCGGCTATCCGGTGCTGGGCACCCGCGCCGACTACTTCAAGCGCTTTCTTTACGGCGAGCGCGAACCGCTGGCGCTGGCCGAGGGCCAGGCGTTTGCCGATGGCATAGCCGGCCTGTACGGCGTGGTGCTGGGCGCCGAAGTGGCTCGGGCACTGAGCTACCACCTGGGCGACCACCTCGTGCTGTCGCACGGCGGCGGCGGGCTGCCGGGCGCCGAGCACGCCGACAAGCCGTTCACCGTGGTCGGCATCCTGCAGCGCAGCGGCACGCCGGTCGACCGCACGGTGCACATCAGCCTGGAGTCGATGGAGGCCATCCACCTCGACTGGGTGGGCGGTGCGCCCATGCCCGGCGTGCGCATCGAGCCCGAACAGGCGCGCAAGTTCGATCTGGTGCCCAAGCAGGTCACCGCTGCGCTGGTCGGCCTGAAAAGCCGTGCGGCGGTTTTCAACGTGCAGCGCTTCGTGGCCGACTACGAAGGCGAAGCGCTGATGGCGGTGCTGCCCGGCGTGGCGCTCGACGAACTGTGGGACGTGGTGGGCGTGGGCGAGAAGGCGCTGATGGGCATGTCGGCCATGGTCGCGCTGGTCAGCCTGGCCGGGCTGGTGGCGGTGGTGATGGCTGGCCTCAACGAACGCCGCCGTGAACTGGCCGTGCTGCGTGCAGTGGGTGCGGGCCCGCGCCAGGTGCTGCTGCTGCTGGCCGGCGAAGGCCTGCTGATCACGCTGGCCGGCGCTGTGCTGGGTACGCTCGTGACCGCGCTGTTCATCGCGCTGGCCGCGCCGTGGGTGCAAATGGAATATGGCATCGCGCTGAAACTGGGCGTGCCGAGTGTTTCCCAATGGACGCTGCTGGCCGGCGTGGTGATCGCTGGCGGCGTGGCCAGCCTGATCCCGGGCTGGCGCGCGTATCGAATGTCTCTGGCCGATGGCCTGTCACCGAGGGTTTGAAGATGAAGACCGTATCCCTGTCCGTATCGGTACCGCAATGGCATCGCTCCTGTTCGCTGATCGTGGCGGCCGGCCTGTGGGCGCTCACGGCAGCCGCGCAAGCACAGGACAAGCCCGCCGGCGCGCCGATGGCTGCGCCCACCACGCCGCTGGCCGCCTCGGGTGCTGCCAAGCCGACCGTCGCCGGCAGCTTCCGCGAGATCACCTGGGAAGACCTGGTGCCCAAGGACTGGGATCCGACCAAGGAATTCAAGCAGGCCAACATCGGCTTGATGAAAGACGGTGACCCGCGCGCCACCGAGATGCTCAAGCGCATGCGCGAAGCCTGGAACAACGCGCCCACCAACAACGAGCTCGACGGCGTGGCAGTGCGGCTGCCGGGCTATCTGGTGCCGCTCGATGAATCGGGCAACGGCATCAAGGAGTTTTTGCTGGTGCCCTACTTCGGCGCGTGCATTCACACGCCACCGCCGCCGGCCAACCAGATCATCCTGGTGCAGCCGCAAAAGCCGGCCAAGGGCTACCACTCGATGGACACGGTGTGGATCAGCGGCACCCTCAAGACGCTGCGCAGCGACAGCTACATGGGCTCCAGCGGCTACCGCATGGACTCGGCCATCGTCGAGCCCTACGTGGGCGGCAAAAAGTAACGCTGCGCGGGCGCGCGCCTGAGTTCAGCGCAGCCCGTCCCACAGCAGCTTGATGCCGGTGATCAGCATGCCGGCTTGCACCAGCCCATAAAACACCGCCGGTTTGGCGTGCGGCAGCCAGCGCACCCCCAGCCACACGCCCAGCGGCGCCAGCGGCAGCAGCACCGCTGCGGTGGCCATGTTGCGCCAGTCGATCAGCCCCAGCCACGCGTAGGGCAGCCACTTCGACAGGTTCACGACGGCAAAAAACGTCGCTGAGGTGGCGGCAAAGGCCATCGGTGACAGCCGCTGCGGCAGCAAATAGGCGTTGATGGGCGGCCCGCCAGCGTGCGACACGAAGCTGGTGAACCCCGCCGTCACGCCCATCAGCGGGCCCAGCCAGCGTGGCGGCAGGGGCGAGTGTCGCTGCGGGGGAAACAGCAGTTGCTGGGCCAGAAAAAGCAACGTCATGCCGCCGACGATGGCCGCCACGGTGTTCGTGTCCAGCACACGGAAGGTCAGCGCGCCCACCACCGTGCCGAGCAGCCCGGCGGGCAGCAGCAACCGCACCAGTGCCGCGTCGCGCTGGGCGAACAAGGCGCGCACGCCCACGCCGTCCATCACCAGCATCAGCGGCAGCATGATGGCCGCGGCTTGCGGCACGGGCACTGCCAGCGCGAGCACCGGCACCGCCAGCGGCCCGAAGCCGGAGATCAGACCGCTCTTGGCCAGACCCATCATCAGCACGGCTGGGACCGCCACCACGTAGAACCACGGATCGGTGATCAGCGGCCACGACGAAAAAAACTCGCTCACAGGCCAACCCGACGAAAGTCAGTGGCATCGCAAGGGCGGCAAAAAGTGGGATTCATGGCGGGCAAAATGCAGCTCTACGCCACAGGCTCGGACCATTGTCGAATGTTCACTCCCTCACAAAAAGACGTCCGCGAATTTTTTTGCGCGGCCCATGCGAAATCGCTGGCCGGCACCCCGCTGACACCGCTCGAAACCGTGGCTGCGCAATGGATCTCGGAACACCCAGAGCACCACGCCGAGCTGGCCGATCTGGAAGCCGCACTCGCAGCCGAATACAAGGTCGATGGCGGTCGGGCCAATCCGTTTTTGCACCTGTCGATGCACCTGACGATCAGCGAGCAGGTGTCCATCGACCAGCCGCGCGGCATCCGCCAGGCCGTCGAGCTGCTGGCCAAGCGCCGCGGCTCGCTGCACACCGCCCACCACGAGGTGATGGACAGCCTGGGCGAAATGGTCTGGGCCTCACAACGCAGCGGCACGCCCTTTGACGGCGCGCGCTACATCGCCAGCGTGAGGCGGCGCGCCACTCGCGTGTGAGCGTGGCGGCTGGGCAGGCCTGGTGCCTGCCTCAGCCCCTTCCACCTCGCCGCGCCGGGCGACGCACGCCGCGCTGACGCTCGGCCACCACCAGCAGCACACACGCCAGCAAGATCAGGCCCCACTCGGGCAGCGTCGGAATGTCACCGCTGGCCGCCCCACCGCTACCACCACCAGAACCCCCACTGCCGCTGCCCACGGTCAGGCTGGCCGGGGCCGAGGTGCCACCGGCATTGCTGGCATCGCCTGAGTACACCGCCGTGATGCTGTGAACACCGACTGCCAGCGCATTGGTGCTGTAGCTGGCCACACCGCCAAACAACTCGACCGGGCCGCCCAGGTTGTTGCTGCCGTCCTTGAACTGCACCGTGCCGGTGGGTGCCGTGCCGCTCACCGTGGCGGTCAACGTGATCAGCTGGCCCGGCGCGAGGGTGGCCGAGCTGAGCTGCAGGACGACCCCGCCTGCCGCCTGACCGACCACCTGCGTGAGCACGGCCGAGCTGCTGCCCA
>CAMCNE010000113.1 GCA_945875935.1 Bordetella parapertussis | reverse complement strand
CAGATCGAGGTGAGCTTCGACATCGACGCCAACGGCATCTTGCACGTGGGCGCCAAGGACAAGGGCACCGGCAAGGAAAACAAGATCACCATCAAGGCCAACTCGGGTCTGACCGAAGCCGAGATCCAGCAGATGGTGAAAGACGCCGAGCTGAACGCCGCCGAAGACAAGAAGAAACTCGGCCTGATCCAGGCGCGCAATTCGGCCGATGCGATGGTGCACAGCGTGAAGAAGAGCCTCGCCGAGCATGGCGACAAGCTCGAAGCCGGCGACAAGGAAAAGATCGAAGCCGCCTTGAAAGACGCCGAAGAATCGCTCAAGAGCGAGGATCAGGCCGACATCGAAGCCAAGACCGAAGCGCTGATGACGGCCAGCCAGAAGCTTGGCGAGAAGGTCTACGCCGAATCGCAGGCAGCAGCCGCTGCGGCCGGTGCAGCCGCTGGCGAGGGGGCACCACAATCGGCGGGCGCGTCAGACAAGCCAGCCGATGACAACGTGGTGGATGCCGAGTTCACCGAAGTCAAAGAAAAGAAGTGACGCGATAACGATGAAGCTGCGGCGCCGGGGTGAGACCCGGTGTCTGCGCCGCGTTCGGAGGCACCAGCGCGCAGCTGGGATCCGGCGCGGCGTTCTTGTTTGAACCAGACGCTTCGGCGTGACGGATGAACCGATGGCAAAGCGCGATTACTACGAAACCCTGGGCGTGGCCAAGAACGCCACCGACGAAGACATCAAGAAGGCTTATCGCAAGCTCGCGATGAAGCACCACCCTGACCGCAATCAGGGTGACGATGCCAAGAAGGCCGAAGAGAAGTTCAAGGAGGCCAAGGAGGCCTACGAGATGCTCTCCGACGCGCAAAAGCGTGCCGCCTACGACCAGTACGGCCACGCCGGGGTCGACCCCAACATGGGTGGCGGCTTTCGCCCTGGCGGCGGCCCAGATGGCATGGGTGGCTTTGCAGAAGCTTTCGGCGACATCTTTGGCGACATCTTTGGCGGCGCGGGTGGCCCGCGTCGCGGCGGTGGTGGTGGCGGCGGCGGGCAGCAGGTGTTTCGCGGCAATGACCTGTCGTACACGATGGAGATCACGCTCGAGGACTGCGCCGCTGGCAAGGAAACGCAAATACGCATTCCCGCCTACGAAACCTGCGACACCTGCCACGGCACCGGCGCCAAGCCGGGCACCAGCCCGAAGGTGTGCGGCACTTGCAACGGCTCCGGTGCGGTCACGATGCGCCAGGGTTTCTTCAGCATCCAGCAAACCTGCCCGGCCTGCCGCGGCATGGGCAAGGTGATCCCCGAGCCGTGCGTGACCTGTCACGGCCAAGGCCGCATCAAGAAGAACAAGACGCTCGAGGTCAAGATCCCGGCCGGCATCAACGAAGGCATGCGTATTCGTTCGGCTGGCAACGGCGAGCCCGGCACCAACGGCGGCCCGTCGGGCGACCTGTACATCGAGATCCGGGTCAAGCCACATGAGATCTTCGAGCGCGATGGCGATGACCTGCACTGCACCGCGCCGGTGAGCATGGTCACGGCGGCGCTGGGCGGGCAGATCCATGTGCCCACGCTCAATGGCAAGGCCGAGATCGAACTGCCCGAGGGCACGCAGCACGGCAAGACCTTCAGGTTGCGCGGCAAGGGCATCAAGGGCCTGCGCTCGAGCTATCCCGGAGACCTCTATTGCCACGTCACTGTCGAGACCCCGGTCAAGCTGACCGAGCCGCAGCGCAAGCTGTTGCGTGAACTGGAAGATTCATTCCAGAAAAACGGCGACAAGCATTCGCCCAATTCGCAGACGTGGTCTGACCGGGTCAAGAACCTGTTCAAGTAGGCGCAGCAGGCAAGCGGGGCTCAAGAGCCCGCATGGCGATCCGATATCGACTGGGTATCGGTGATCCACGGGTCGACATGCGCGCTTGTTTTTCTTCTTCGCTGGGTGGGGTTCGACTGTCAACGCGGAGGCGTGGATGCGTCTGATCGATCCCGAAGTTCGCGAATGCAAGGCGCTGGTCATCGATGGCAATTCGACCTCGCGCAGCGCGCTGATGAACATGCTGCGCGACATTGGCGTCGGGCACATCTCGCAGACCAGCCGCGTCACCGACGCCAAGCAGGAACTCGAGATCACGACCTTCGACATCGTGCTGTGCGACTACCACTTCGACAAGTCGCCGATGTCCGGCCAGGAACTGCTCGACGACCTGCGGCAGTCGCAGTTGCTGCCCTACTCCACCGTGTTTGTCATGGTCACCGGAGAGCGCTCGTACCTGAAGGTGGTCGAGGCCGCCGAATCGGCGCTCGACAGCTATCTGCTCAAGCCGCACAACGCGGCCGCACTCGAAGAACGTGTGTTGCTGGCACGCCGGCGCAAGCGCGTGCTGGGCTACATCTTCGAGGCCATACGCCAGGGCGACTTCGAAGGCGCCGCCAAGATGTGCCTGAGCCGTTTTTCGCAGCGCGAGGAGTTCTGGCTGTATGCCGGGCATGTTGGCGCCGAGCTGCTCATGCGCTTGAAAGACCACACCTCGGCCAAGGCGGTCTACACCGCCGCCTACCAGTCCGAAGGGCTGCAGTGGGCCAGGCTGGGCATGGCGCGCGCCGAGTTTGAAAGCGGCCAGGCACCGAAAGCCATACACATCCTCGAAGGTCTGATCGAAGCCTTCCCCGAGTACGCAGACGCCTACGACGTGATGAGCCAGGTGCAGCTCGAGCAAGGCGACCTGGCCGCCGCACTCGAGACCTCGCGCGATTCAGTTCGAGTCACCCCGCAAAGCATCACGCGGCTGCAAAAGCAGGGCATGCTGGCTTTTTTGCTGGGCGAAAACAAGGAAGCCACGCAAACACTCGACCGCACGGTGCGCATCGGCCTGAAGTCGAAGCTGTTCGACTTCCAGACGCTGGTCGTGATGGCGCTGCTGTATTTCGACGAAGGCAACCTGGTTGACTTGAAACGCACGCTGACGCACCTCGAGATCGCGTCGGAGCGACGGCCCGGCAACGCTCATCTGCGACGCATGGCGCATGTCGCAGGCGCTCTGAACCGCTTATCCACCGGTAGTCTGACGGGCTGTCTTTCGCTGGCCCGCAAGATCGGCGCCGACATCGCGCACATGGACTTCGACTACGAGGCGGCGTCCAACCTGCTTGCGTTGCTGGCGCGACTGCGCAAGGCCAACGTCGCGGTGCCCGAGGCCGACACCTGGGTCAACGAGTTGTCGCGGCGCTTTTGCGTTTCCAAGGCCTCGTGCGAAATGCTGTGCATCGCTGCTGGCAATGACCCGATCTACAGCGCCTTGATCCACGAGGGTCACCACAGCATCAGCCACATGGCCGAAGAGGCGATGGCGCACAGCGTTTCTGGAGAACCCAGCGTCGCGGTGGAAGCCTTGCTGCTGCGCGGCGCGGAAACCTGCAACGCCAAGCTGATTGAGCTCGCCGGCGCGGTGCTCAGTCGGCACTCGGCGCAGATCGGTGTGTTCGATGCGCTGAACAAGAAGGTCAATGACCTGAAGATCCGCTACTGCGCCAAGGGCGCCCAGGTCAGGCTGGGTCAAAACCCCCTGCGAGCGGCCGGCGGGCTGAATCTTCGCACCTGAGCCTGTACAAAAATCTTCTCGGCAGCCGTCCTCAAGCCTTCGGGCAGGCCTTCCGATAAAGACAGGTTTTCATGAGTCGCTGGATGACTGACCATGCCCCTTGCGTTTCGGTTTGATGTTGCTGCCTTTCCTGAAATTTGCTTTCGAAGCTCGCGCGTGATTTGCGTGTCTAGGGCGTGCAAATGAGGCCTGCCGATCTGGGCATCAGCGAGTGCACGGCCCTCGTCATCGATGCCAACCCGGTGTCTCGCAGCGCGTTGATGAATGTGCTGCGCGGCATGGGCATGTCGGATGTTTCGCAAACCAGCCGGGTGGTCGACGCCAGACAGGAACTCGAATCGCGCGTCTTCGACATCGTGGTGTGCGACTACCACTTCGACAACAACTCGATCAACGGGCAGGAACTGCTCGACGACCTCAGGCAGGCCCAGCTGCTGCCATTTTCGACCGTGTTCATCATGGTGACCGGCGAGTGCTCGTACCTGAAGGTGGCCGAGGCTGCTGAATCGGCACTGGACGGCTATCTGGTCAAGCCGCACACGGCCTCTGCGCTGGAAGAGCGCATCGTCACCGCGCGCCACCGCAAACGCACGCTGGGCTATGTCTTTGCAGCCATTCAGGCCGGCGATTTCGCCGCTGCCGCCAAGATGTGCCTGGCGCGCTACCAGGCGAGAGAAGATTTCTGGCTTTACGCCGCGCGCATCGGCGCAGAGTTGTTCTTGCGGGTGGGCGATGCCAATGCGGCCAGGCAGTTGTACCAGTCGGCCAACGAAGCCAAACCGGCGGCCTGGGCCGCACTGGGGCTGGCCCGTGCAGAACTCGCCTCGGGCAGCGTGCCAAAGGCCACGCGGATCCTGGACGAACTGTTTGCCGAAGACCCCGGATACGCCGATGCCCATGACGTGATGGGCCAGATCCATCTCGAGCAAGGCCACATGGATCTGGCGTTGGGCTCTTACCGGACCGCGCTGCAGATCACGCCCCAGAGCATTCCTCGGCTGCAAAAGCACGGCATGTTGTCGTTCTTCAGCGGCAACAAGGACGACGCCATGGAAGACCTCGATCGCACCGCGCGTCTGGGTCTGAAGTCGAAGATGTTCGATGTGCAAAGCCTGGTCTTGCTGTGTCTGGTCTATTTCGACAAGAAAGACAGCAAGGAATTCAAGCGTGCCTTGGCCAACCTGGCCATGCTGGCGCAGAAAAAACCCGAATCGCTGCGGCTGCAGCGCTTTGTCAGGTGCTGCGAAGCGCTGCTGGCGCTCATCGAGCGCAAGCCCGATGAGTGCGCGCGAGCGGTCGCCGAACTGGGTGCCGAAATACGCAGCGCTGATTTCGACTACGAAGCCGCCACCAACCTGCTGGCGGTGCTGGTGCGTGTGCGCCGAGCCGCCATCGAGTTGCCGCACTCTGAGCAATGGGTCAAGGAGCTGTCGCAGCGCTATTGCGTTTCCAAGGTCAGCTGCGAAATGTTGTGTCTGGCAGCCGATGGCGACGAGGCCTACAGCGCGCTGATTCGCGAAGGACACCACAGCATCAGCAGCATGGCCGAACAAGCCATGACGCACAGCGTGTCGGGCCAGCCTGTGGTCGCCGTGGAGTCGCTGCTGGTGGGCGGCTCTCAGACGGGCAACGCGAAGCTGATCGAGCTCGCTGGCGCCGTGTTGAGCCGCCATGCGGCCAACATCGGCGCCTGCGAGAACCTGAGCACCCGGGTCAACGACCTGAAGACGCGCTACTGCACGCACGGTTCGCAGTTTGGCCTGGGGCAAAGCCAGCGCTCGGCGGGTGGGTTGAAACTGCGCGCCTGACGTGGCGGCATCGCGAAACCTGCGGGCTCGACTCAAGTCGATCCTCGGGTTTCCGATAACGGTGGGTCCGCAGTCACAAGAAGTAACAAGATGCACCCACACGCACCGGTTGGAAGTTCCGCCCACAAAACACGTAGGCCGTGCGTTGTAGGCACCACGCTGGCGGCCAAAGGCAGAGCATGAGACTGGCTGATCCCGACATCAAGGATTGCAAGGCGCTGGTCATCGACGCCAATCCGACGTCGCGCAGTGCGCTCATCACCATGCTGCGCGAGATGGGCGTGGGCCAGGTGTCGCAGACCAGCCGCGTGGTCGACGCGAGACAGGAACTTGAGTCCAAGGTGTTCGATGTGGTGGTGTGCGACTACCACTTCGACAACGCCTCCATCTCGGGCCAGGAACTGCTCGACGACCTGAGACAGGCGCAGTTGCTGCCGTTTTCCACCGTGTTCATCATGGTGACTGGCGAGCGCACTTATCTGAAGGTGGCCGAGGCTGCCGAATCAGCACTGGACGGCTACCTGGTCAAACCCCACACCGCGCTCGCGTTAGAAGATCGCGTGCTGGCCGCACGCCACCGCAAGCGCGTGCTGGGCTACATCTTCGAGGCCATTCAGGCCGGCCAGCACGCCGAAGCGGCCAAGATGTGCATGGAGCGCTACGAATCCCGCGGCGAGTTCTGGCTGTACGCAGCACGCATGGGCGCAGAGTTGTGCCTGCGAATCAATGATCACAGCTCGGCAAAGGCACTGTATGCCGCGGTCACCGAGTCCAAAGCGCTGCCCTGGGCCAAGCTCGGCCTGGCGCGTGCCGAACTGGAGTCGGGCGAAGCACCCAAGGCCACGCGCATTCTCGAGAGTCTGATCGCCGAGGAACCCACCTACGCCGATGCCTACGACGTCATGGGACGCATCCAGCTCGAGCAGGGCAACATGGAAGCGGCGATGTCGACCTACCGTGAATCGCTGCGCGTCACGCCTCAAAGCATCACCCGACTGCAAAAGCAAGGCATGCTGGCATTTTTCTCAGGCGAGAAGGCCGAGGCCCTGAGCTCACTGGATCGAACCGTGAGGCTGGGTCTGAAGTCAAAGATGTTCGATGCGCAGTCCCTCGTGCTGCTGTGCATGCTGCACTTCGACAAGCGAGACAGCAAGGAATTCAACCGCGCGTACGCCAACCTCGAACTGCTGGCCAATCGCCGGCCGGACTCGACGCGGCTGCAGCGCTTCCTCAGCGTTTGCAAGGTGTTCCATCTGCTGAACGCGCGCAAGGTCGGCGAATGCGTCGCGCTGGTCAAGGAGCTGGCGACCGACATTCGCCGTGAAGACTTCGACTACGAGTGCGCCACCAACTTGCTGGCCATGCTGGCCAGGCTGCGCAACACCGAAATCCAGTTGCCTGACGCCGAAATGTGGGTCGAGCACGTGTCTCAACGCTTTTGCGTGTCCAAGGCGTCATGCGAGCTTTTGTGCAACGCCGCAGACAATGACGAGGTGTATGCCGGGATCATTCGCGAAGGGCACCACAGCATCAGCGGCATGGCCGAAAAAGCGATGGCCGGCAGCGTGAACGGT
>CAMCNE010000112.1 GCA_945875935.1 Bordetella parapertussis | reverse complement strand
GAGTCGCCCCAATCCATGCGGCTGTCGGTGATGCCGTCGCCCTCAGTGACCAGCATGTCCACGTTCAGGCTCACGCCCACGTGGCCGGCAAAGGCCATCTCGCACACCGTGGCCCACAGCCCGCCATCGCTGCGGTCGTGGTACGCGAGCAGGCAGCCTTCGGCGCGCAGCTCGTTGATGGCAGCGATCAATGATTTGAGCTGCGCCGGATCGTCCAGATCAGGCACGCCATCGCTGGCGTTGCCGGTCTGGTTGAGCACCTGCGCGAGCATCGAGCCGGCCATGCGGTTGCGGCCCTGCCCCAGGTCGATCAGGATCAGCGTGTTGTCGCCGCTCTGCAGCTGCGGCGTGAGGGTGCAGCGCACGTCATCGAGCGTGACGAAGGCCGACACGATCAGCGACACCGGCGCGGTCACCTGACGCGATTGGCTGCCTTCACTCCAGCGGGTGCGCATCGACAAGCTGTCCTTGCCCACCGGCACGCTGATGCCCAAGGCGGGGCACAGCTCCATGCCCACGGCGCGCACGGTGTCGTAGAGCGCGGCGTCTTCACCCGGCTCGCCGCACGCGGCCATCCAGTTGCAGCTGAGCTTGACGCGCTCGAGCACGAAAGGCGCGGCCAGCAAGTTGGTCAGCGCCTCGCCCACCGCCATGCGGCCCGACGCGGCCGCGTCGATCACGGCCAGCGGTGTGCGCTCGCCCATGCTCATGGCCTCGCCACGAAAGCCCACGTGATCGGCCAGCGTGACCGCGCAATCGGCCACCGGCACCTGCCACGGGCCGACCATCTGGTCGCGGTGGCTCAGGCCGCCCACGCTGCGGTCGCCGATGGTGATCAAAAAGCGCTTGCTGGCCACCGTGGGATGGCGCAGCACGTCGAAGGCCACGGTCTCGAGCGCCACGTCCGACAGTTCAAGCGCCGGCAGCTCGGGCGCCAAGCGCCGCACATCGCGGTGCATCTTGGGCGGCTTGCCCAGCAGCACGTCCATGGGCATGTCGATGGCCAACACCGATGGCTTGGTCGCAGTCAGGTCGGCATCAACCGCCGCATCGGCCAGCACCAGTTGCTTGGCTTCGGTGGCCACGCCGACCACCGCGTAGGGGCAGCGCTCGCGCACGCACATCGCGTCGAACACCGGCAAAAGATCGGGTTGCAGCGCCAGCACGTAGCGCTCCTGGCTTTCGTTGCTCCAGATCTCTTTGGGCGACAGGCCACTTTCTTCAAGCGGCACCTGACGCAAATCAAATCGTGCGCCGCGCCCTGCCCCGTCGACCAGCTCCGGGAAGGCGTTGGAAATGCCGCCGGCGCCCACGTCGTGGATGGCGAGGATGGGGTTGTTGTCGCCCAGCGCTGCGCAGTGGTTGATGACCTCTTGCGCGCGGCGCTGGATCTCGGGGTTGCCACGCTGCACCGAGTCGAAGTCGAGCGACACCGCGTTGGCGCCTGCGGCCATCGAGCTCGCCGCGCTGCCACCCATGCCGATGCGCATGCCGGGCCCGCCCAGCTGGATCAGCAGCGTGCCCGCGGCAAAGGAGATCTTCTCGGTCTGTGATGCCGAAATGGTGCCCAGACCGCCGGCAATCATGATGGGCTTGTGATAGCCGCGACGCTGCATGTTGGCGCCCGAACCCACGTCTTGCTCATAGACGCGGAAGTAGCCGGCGAGGTTGGGCCGGCCGAACTCGTTGTTGAACGCGGCACCGCCCAGCGGCCCTTCGATCATGATCTGCAGCGCGCTGGCGATGTGCGCCGGCTTGCCGTAGGCCACGTGCTCCCACGGCCAGTCGGCGCCCGGCAGGTGCAAGTTGGACACGGTGAAGCCGGTCAGACCCGCCTTGGGTTTCGAGCCACGGCCGGTCGCGCCTTCGTCGCGGATCTCGCCACCGGCGCCGGTCGATGCGCCCGGAAACGGCGAGATCGCCGTCGGGTGGTTGTGCGTCTCGACCTTCATCAGCACGTGCGCCAGCTCAGTGCTTGAGCCATAGCGCGGCGCGTTGGTGTAGCCCTCGGGCTGCCAGCGCTCGATGACACCGCCTTCCATCACCGACGAGTTGTCGCTGTAGGCGATCACCGTGTGCTGCGGCGCCAGACGGTGCGTGTTGCGAATCATCTGGAACAGCGAGTGCTCCTGCGGCAGTCCGTCGACGGTGAACTGCGCGTTGAAGATCTTGTGGCGGCAGTGCTCGCTGTTGGCCTGCGCAAACATCATCAGCTCGACGTCGGTCGGGTTGCGCTGCAAGCCGGTGAAGGCATTCACCAGGTAGTCGATCTCGTCGTCAGACAGCGCCAATCCAAAGTCGGCATTGGCGGCGACCAGCGCGCCACGCCCTTGCCCCAGCACATCGACGTGCGCCATCGGCGCGGCGGGCTGCTCGTCAAACAGGTGGGCAGCGTCTTCGCGCTTGAGCAGCACGCTTTCGGTCATGCGGTCGTGCAGCAGCGCGGCCACGGCCTGCGTCTCGTCGGCGCTGAGCGGCTTGCTGCCGCCGAGCAGGCCGGTCTTGAGCGTCAAGCGATATTCGGTGACACGCTCGACGCGCCGGATGCCGATGCCGCAGTTGTGGGCAATGTCGGTGGCCTTCGAGGCCCAGGGCGACACCGTGCCCAGGCGAGGCGCGATCACGATCAGCGTGCCATCGGTCGCTCCGGCATAGGGGTCGCCGTAGCGCAGCAGGCCTTCAAGCGCATCGCGCTGAGCGCGCTCAAGCGGTGCGGCGCTGCTCACCCAGTGCACATGGCGAGCATGAACCGCCGTGATGCGCGGCACTGACTGCGACAGCCTGGCCAGCAGCGACAAGGCGCGAAATTCCGGGAGCGCATTGCCCCCTTCGAAGTGGAGCAGGTGCTGGGTCGGTGTGGTCACGCGAAGGGAGCTCTGGTGCGGGCGGGATGACCCGGAAGTGGCAAGGAACGCCACGGGATTGCGGTCGATTTTAGGGGTCGGGTGAGATAATTCTTGGCATGACGATCACCATCAAAACCGCTGCTGACATCGAAGGCATGCGCATCGCCGGGCGGCTGGCCTCCGAGGTTCTTGACTACCTCACGCCCCACATCGTGCCGGGCATCAGCACCGAAGCCATCGACAAGCTGGCCCATGACTACATGGTGGAAGTGCAGCAGTGCATTCCGGCGCCGCTGAACTACGCGCCACCGGGCTACTCGCCTTTCCCGAAGTCGATCTGCACATCGATCAACCACCAGATCTGCCACGGCATTCCGAGCGACCGTCAACTGAAAGACGGCGACATCGTCAATGTCGACATCACCACCATCAAGGACGGCTGGCATGGCGACACCAGCCGCATGTTCGTGGTCGGTGAAGGCTCGATCGCCGCGCGCCGGCTGTGCCAGATGACCTACGACGCCATGTGGCACGGCATCTCCAAGGTCAGGCCCGGCGCGCGACTCGGTGACATCGGGCACTCGATCCAGACCTTCGCCGAGAACAACGGCTTTTCGGTGGTGCGCGAGTTCTGCGGCCACGGCATCGGACGCAAGTTCCATGAAGAACCGCAGGTGCTGCATTACGGCCGCCCGGGCACGCTCGAAGTGATGACTCCTGGCATGGTGTTCACCATCGAGCCCATGGTCAACGCGGGTCGCCGCGACATCCGCGAGGCCGGCGACGGCTGGACCATCGTCACGCGCGACCGTTCCCTTTCGGCCCAGTGGGAGCACACCGTGCTGGTCACCGAAACCGGCTACGAAGTGCTCACGGTCTCGGCGGGCAGCCCCGCCGTGCCGCATTTCATCGGCAACACCGCAACGGTCTGATCGCCCACGCCGCGGCTGCAGACATGCGCTCACGCGATCGCGCACATTGACCGTGGCTGATCGCTCACCACGCCCCAAGGCCGGCCTTGCCGATGCGCAGGCCATCGCGCAGATGCGGCTGCGTTTTCGTGCCGGCAAGGCAGCACTGTTCAAAGAGTTTGAAAGCGGCAGGCCCAGTTCGCAGTCGGCTCGAAAACTGCTGCATGGCCTGTCGCATCATGCAGACGCCACCTTGGCCAGCCTGTGGCGTGCGATGGGCATGCCTGCCGATGCGTCCTTGCTGGCGGTCGGTGGCTACGGCAGGGGCGAGCTGTTCCCGCACTCCGATGTCGATGTGCTGGTGCTGACACCGTCTGCGCCGGCCCATGACAGCGACCCAGGACAGGCCACAGCGCAAGGCATGGAATCGTTCATCACGGCCTGCTGGGATGTGGGGCTGGAGATAGGCTCGAGCGTGCGCACGGTTGAAGAGTGCAGCCTTGAAGCCGAGCGTGACGTCACGGTGCAGACCTCGCTGCTCGACGCGCGCCGCGTGTGCGGCTCGCGGCGCGGCTTTGTGGTGTTTCGCCGCAACCAGGAACTGGCCATGAACCCGCGCGCCTTCCTGCGCGCCAAGCAACTCGAAATGCGACAGCGGCATCAGAAGTTCGAGGACACGCCCTATTCGCTGGAACCCAATTGCAAGGAAAGCCCCGGAGGTCTGCGCGATTTGCAGACGATCCGCTGGGTTTCGCGCGCGGCCGGCTTCGGTCGCAGCTGGAGCGAACTGGCCGCCGACGGCCTGGCCACGCCTTTCGAGTTGAAGCAACTGCAGCGAAACGAAGGCCTGCTCAAGCTCATTCGCGTGCAACTGCACCTGGTGGCAGGACGCCGCGAAGACCGGCTGGTGTTCGACCTGCAGCAATCCATCGCCGAGCGCTTTGGCTACCAGGCCCAGGCAGATCAGCAGCCGTCCGAAGCCCTGATGAAGCGCTACTACTGGGCGGCCAAGGCCGTTGTGCAGCTCAACCAGATCCTGATGCTCAACATCGAAGAGCGCATCAGCGGCATGCAGGACATGCCCATGCGCCCGATCAACGACTGCTTTTTCGAGCGAGACGGCACGCTCGAAGTGGCCAGCGACGATCTGTATCGCAAACATCCGCACGCGATCATGCAGACCTTCCAGGCGTATCAGACCGAAGGCAGCCCCAAGGCGCTGTCGGCGCGCACGCTGCGAGCGCTGTACAACTCGCGCGACCTGATGAACGCGAGTTTTCGCAGCGATCCGGTCAACCGGGCCGCCTTCATGAGCATCCTCAAGGCGCCCATCGGCCAGAACCTGGCCTTGCGGCTGATGAACGAGACCAGCGTGCTGGGGCGCTACCTGTGGGTGTTCAGGCGCATCGTGGGCCAGATGCAGCACGACCTGTTCCACGTGTACACCGTCGATCAGCACATCTTGATGGTGGTGCGCAACGTGCGCCGCTTTTTCATTGCGGAACACGCGCACGAGTACCCCTTTTGCTCGCAGTTGGCGATGCAGTGGGATCGGCCTTATGTGCTGTATCTGGCCGCGCTGTTCCATGACGTCGCCAAGGGTCGCGGCGGTGACCACTCGGATCTGGGCGCGGTCGAAGCACGGCGGTTTTGCCGCGAACACGGTGTGGACCGCGATGACACCGGGCTCGTTGAATTCCTGGTGAAGTCGCACCTGACGATGTCGCGCGTGGCACAAAAAGAAGACCTGAGCGACCCCGACGTGATCAAGGCCTTCGCCCAGATGGTCGGCAGCGAGCGGCGACTGACCGCGCTGTACCTGCTCACGGTGGCCGATATTCGCGGCACCAGCCCCAAGGTCTGGAACGCCTGGAAGGGCAAGCTGCTCGAGGACCTCTACCGCGCCACGCTGCGCTCGCTGGGCGGCGCGCAGCCCCAGCTCGACGCCGAAATCGAAGCCCGCAAGCAAGAGGCACGGGCCTTGTTGAACCTGAGCCTGCAGCCCAGGGGCGTGGAAGAGCCGCTGTGGAAGACGCTCGAGCTGAGCTACTTCGCCCGCCACGATTCAGGCGAGATCGCCTGGCATGCACGCACCCTCAGCTCGCATCTGGCGTCAACCACGCCTGTGGTCAAAGCCCGTGTGTCGCCGATTGGCGAAGGCCTTGAAGTCACCGTCTACGTGCGCGACAGCGCCGACCTGTTCGCGCGCATCTGCGGATATTTCGACTCGGCCAGCTTCAACATCCTCGAAGCCAAGGTGCACACCACGCGCACGGGGTATGCACTGGACACCTTTCAGGTGACCAACCCGCTGCTCGAGTACTCGCGCGATGGCACCCCCAGCGGCCAGTACCGCGACTTCATTTCGCTGGTCGAGTCCGACCTGGTGCTGTCTTTGCTGTCGCAGGATCCGCTGCCCGAACCCAGCCGGGGCCGCACGTCGCGGCGCGTCAAGTCCTTCCCCATCACCCCACGCATCACGCTGGCACCTGACGACCGCGCCCAGCTGTGGCTGCTGAGCGTGTCGGCAAGCGACCGCTCGGGGCTGCTGTACTCAATCGCACGGGTGCTCGCGCGTCACCAGATCAACTTGCAACTGGCCAAGATCACCACGCTGGGCGAGCGCATTGAAGACACCTTCTTGCTCGATGGCGCCGCGCTGTCGCACAGCCGCACCCAGATCGACGTCGAGACCGAACTGCTCGATGCCATCGCCGCGTGAACATGGCCTCAACCGGAAAGATCACATGGCACTGACGCCCATCACGGCAGTCGACTGCCTGGCTCGAATCGACCACTTCGACGCCATCATCGATGCGCGCTCCGAAGGCGAGTACGCCCTGGACCACCTGCCGGGCGCACTCAACTGGCCCAGCCTCAACGACGAAGAGCGCGTGCTCGTGGGCACCGAATACAAGCAGATCTCGCCCTTCGTGGCGCGCAAGCGCGGCGCGGCTCTGGTGGCTCGCAACGTGGCCAGCCACATCGAGCGTCATGTGCTCGACAAACCCCGCGATTGGCAACCGCTGGTGTATTGCTGGCGGGGCGGCCAGCGCAGCGGCTCGCTGGCGCTGGTGCTCGGCCAGATCGGCTTTCGGGTGCAGGTGGTCGAAGGCGGCTACCGTGCCTATCGCCGCGCGGTGATGGACGAGCTTGAGTCGCTGCCCGAGCGGTTTCAGTTTCGCGTGCTGTGCGGCAAGACCGGTTCAGGCAAGAGCCGTCTGCTCACGGCCTTGCACGCGCAAGGCGCGCAGGTGCTCGATCTGGAAGGCCTGGCCAATCACCGCGGCTCGGTGCTGGGGCTGGT
>CAMCNE010000111.1 GCA_945875935.1 Bordetella parapertussis | reverse complement strand
AGCATGCTGGTGCGCCGGCAAGTGTTCGAGACGGTGGGCCTGATGGACGAGGGCTTCTTTTTGTACTTCGAGGAAACCGATTTCTGCCTGGCCGCCCAGCGTGCGGGCTGGCAGTGCTGGTTCACGCCTGCCGGTCGGGTGACGCACATCTCGGGGCAAAGCACCGGTGTCACCGGGTCGCAGACGGCGGTCAAGCGGCTGCCCGCGTACTGGCACGAGTCGCGGCGGCGCTACTGGATCAAGAACCATGGCCGAGCCCATGCGGCGCTGGCTGACGTGCTGTGGATCACTGGTTTTGTCATGTGGCGCATGCGGCGCGTGATTCAACGCAAGGCCGATACCGATCCGCCCCATCTGCTGCGCGATTTCATTCGCCACTCAGCGCTGCTGAGGGGCGACCTGCCCGTCAACCGAGCGGTTTTTGCAGACGTGTCTGCGGCTGCCACCCCCACTTTGCCAAGGTGAGTCCCGATGAATGAAGCTCCGGTTCGCGTGTTGCAGGTGGGTTCGCTGGCGGCGTCGCTGCTCGAGCCATCGGATGGCTTCGGGCCGTTCGACGTCACGGCGTGCGGTATCGACGAGGTCTGGCAGCGCATGGGTGAGCACCCGTTCGACGCCATGGTGGTGGCTGGCGACTGGGCGGGCTGGACGCGTTGCGCCAGTGAGGTGGCGGTGCTGGTGGTGGTCGACACGCTGATTGCGGCCGATGCGCTGCGCTGCTTGCAAGCGGGGGCGCAAGATGTGCTCACCACCGCAGAGCAGGCCGATGCCTCATGGCCGCGGCGCGTGCGTGCGGCCGTCGAGCGCCAGCGGGTACGTGCTGCCACACGGCAGGCCTTTGCCACCGATGTGCACACCGGCTTGCCGCATGCGGGCCAGTTGATCGAGCACATGAGTCACCTGCTGGCCTTGCGCGAGCGCGAGCCCGCGCCGATGGCCTTGCTGGTGCTGCGCATCGAGGGGCTGGCCACCACCACGGCGCGCCTGGGTGCCGAGGCGGCCGGCGCGCTGCGTCGCAAGATCGCGGTGCGCCTGCGCGCCGGCGTTCGGGGCAGCGACGTGGTCGCCTCGGTCAGTGACGATTCGTTTGCGGTGCTGCTGTCGCAAATCGACAGCTCGGGCGATGCCGACCGCGTGGGCCGCAAGCTGCTCACCGCGCTGGGCGAGACCTTCAAGGTGGGCGGGCAAGACGTGGCCGTGGCCACTGCCTTGGGCATTGCTGCCACGCCTGCTGACGGCACCCAGCCCGACATGCTGCTGCGCCGCGCGGCCGGTCTGGCCGCCTCAGCCCAGGCCCTTGGGCGAGACGGTTACGCCAACCGCATGGAGCGCGGCGGTGCGGCCCCCGCAGCCAACGACGACGACGCCCGCTGATGGCGCACGGGCCGCTGAAGACCCGCACGCTGCGCGGCAGCAGGCATCACCAGAAGATCGCCCACAGCAGCCCGAGGATCAGCACCCACTTGCCGAAGACGTAGAGCTTGCGTTGACGCAGCTTGACCTCCTTGGCCATGGCGCGCAGCTTGTAGGCGTGGGCAAACACCTGGTTGATGCCGCCGATGGGCTCGCCGTTGACGTTTTGTGTGGAGGCGGCCGCCATCACGTGCTTGGCAAACAAGCGGTTGAACGCGCGCAGCGGGCTGCCCCACAGCGGGCGCTCGATGTCGCAAAACAGGATCACCCGCTGCTGATCGGTGGTGTTTTCGGCGTGGTGGATGTAGGTCTCGTCGAACATCACCGACTGGCCGTCTTTCCAGTGATAACGCTGACCGTCGACCTCGATGTAGCAGCCCGGGTCGTTGGGCGTTTGCAGGCCCAGGTGGTAGCGCAGCGAGCCGGCGTAGGGGTCGCGGTGGCGCACCAGCCGCGCGCCTGGCGGCAGCGAGGCAAACATCGCCGCCTTGACGGTGCCGATGCCGCGCAGCAGCTTCACGGTCTGCGGGCACAGCGCCTCGGCCGAGGCCAGGTCCCTGCCATACCAGCACAGGTAAAAGCGCTTCCAGCCGGTGCGAAAAAACGAGTTGAAGCCGATGTCGGTGTAGCCCGCGGCGGCGCGGATGTAGCCCTCGTCGTTCAGGCGCAGCGCCTCGTCGCGGATGAGCTGCCAGTTGTCTTGCAGCACCTTGAGCTCGGGGAAATGCTGCGGGTCGATGTACACCGAGCGCGGCGTGCGCGAAAACAGGTACATCACCACGTTCACCGGCGCGAGCAGCACGGTGAAATCGGTCATCGCCCGAACCAGCTTGAAACGCGAGCGACCACGCAGGTGAACAAACAGCGCCGAGGCCAAAAAGGTCAGCAGCACCCAGTGGCGCAACTCGAGTTCGGGCAAATTCATGGGCGGGATTGTCAGCGCAGGATGTCTCCAAGACAGATGTATTTCATCTCGACATGGTCGTCGATGCCATGGCGTGATCCCTCACGGCCCAGGCCCGATTGCTTGACGCCGCCAAACGGCACTTCGGCCGCCGAGATCAAGCCGGTGTTGACGCCGACCATGCCGTACTCGAGCGCTTCGCCCACGCGAAAGATGCGCCCGACATCGCGGCTGTAGAAGTAGCTGGCGAGTCCGAACTCGGTGTCGTTGGCACGCGCGATGACCTCGGCTTCGGTGTGAAAGCGAAACACCGGCGCCAGCGGGCCGAAGGTTTCCTCGCGCGCGCAGCGCATGTCGTCGCTGGCATCGGCGAGCAGCGTGGGCTCGAAAAAGCGCGCGTCGATGCGGTGGCCGCCGACGAGCAGCCGGGCGCCCTTGGCCAGCGCGTCGGCCACGTGCAACTCCACCTTGGCGATGGCCTGCGCGTCGATCATCGGGCCCTGGCTGATGCCGTCAGCAAAGCCGTTGCCCACGCGGATGGCGCGCACGCGCTCGGCGAGCTTGGCCACGAAGGCGTCGTACACGCCGTCTTGTACGTAGAAGCGGTTGGCGCACACGCAGGTCTGGCCGGCGTTGCGGTACTTGCTGACCATGGCGCCTTCGACGGCGCTGTCGAGATCGGCGTCATCGAACACGATGAAAGGCGCATTGCCGCCGAGCTCGAGCGACATGCGCTTGACGGTGGGCGCGCACTGCGCGGCGAGCAGCCGGCCGACTTCGGTCGAGCCGGTGAACGACAGGTGGCGCACCGTGTCGCTCGCGCACAGCGCGCGGCCGATCTCGATCGAGCGCGCGCTGTCGGCGGTGATCACGTTGAGCACGCCGGCTGGCACACCGGCGCGCTGCGCCAGCTCGGCCAGCGCCAGCGCCGACAGCGGCGTTTGCTCGGCCGGCTTGATCACCACGGTGCAGCCGGCGGCCAGCGCGGGTGCCACCTTGCGGGTGATCATCGACATCGGAAAGTTCCACGGCGTGATGGCCGCGCACACGCCGATCGGCTGGCGTAGGACCAGATAGCGCTTGTTGTTGTCGGTGCTGGGTATGGTCTCGCCGCCAATGCGCTTGGCTTCTTCCGCAAACCACTCGACGAAGCTCGCGCCGTAGCCCACTTCGCCACGTGCTTCGGCCAGCGGCTTGCCTTGCTCGGCGGTCATGATGCGCGCGAGGTCTTCGGCGTGCTGCGTGATCAGTGCAAACCACTTCATCAGGATCGCGCCGCGTGCCTTGGCCGTCAGGCTGCGCCAAGCCGGCCAGGCCCGCGCGGCTGCGGCGATCGCGGCATCGGCTTCGGCCGCGCCGAGGTTGGCCACGTCGGCCAAACGCTCGCCGGTGGCCGGGTCATCGACAGCGAAGCGAGCGGCCGATGCCACCCACTCGCCATCGATCAGCGCGTCGGTCTTGATCAGGCTGGCGTCTTCAAGTCGGCCGAGCGGCGAGGGTGGGCTGTTCATGAAAGCTCCGAGCAGATCACCTCCGTGGTGGCGGGTGCTGCGGTAAAGTCTGGTCAATTCAACCAGAATGTTGTCGAAGGAGGGACCATGTCGAATCCCAAATCGGTCCACAGCATAGGCCTGTTCGAGGCCAAGACCCACCTGTCGGAACTGGTCAGCCGCGTCGAGGCCGGCGAAGAGATCGTGATCACCCGCCACAACAAGCCGGTGGTCAGGCTGGTGGCGATGGAAGCAGCACCCGCGGTCGACAAAGCACGTCGGCGCGCCGCGATCAAGGCCATGCTGGCGCTCGGCGAGGAGATCCGGCGCGAAGGTGGCGCACAGCCCGTACCCGACATCGTGCAGTTGGTGCGCGAGATGCGCGAGGAGCAGACCGACCGCAAGCTCAAGGCCGCGGGCATCGAATGATCGAGTCCACCGTGGTCCTTGACGCCTCGTATGCGCTGGCCATCTTGATGCACGACGAGTCCCCGCCGGGCAGCGTCGATGCCGTGCTGCAGGCGCACCTGATCGCGCCGGCCATCTGGCCGCTCGAGATGGCCAACGCCATGATCAGCAACCTGCGCCGCAAACGCCTGACGCCCTCGCAGGTGACGCGCTTGTTCGATGCCATCGATCAGCTCGACGTCGAGGTGTTCGCCACGCCGCCCGCCAACGCGAGCCACTGGTACACGTTTTCGACGCGGCACGGGCTCACGCCCTATGACGCTCAGTACATCGATCTCGCGCTGCAGCACCGCTGCGCCATCGCCACCTGCGATGCCGCCGTGGCGCAGGCGGCCACCCAACTGGGCCTGACCGTACTCGACTGAGTCGGCGCCCGCATCCAACCACCATTTCTGAACAGCCCGCCCCATGAAAGCCACCGACATCCGCCAGACCTTCCTGAAGTTCTTCGAATCGAAGGGCCACACCATCGTGCCGAGCAGCCCGGTGATTCCGGGCGACGACCCCACGCTGCTGTTCACCAACGCGGGCATGAACCAGTTCAAGGACGTGTTCCTCGGCTTCGATCGCCGCCCGTACGTGCGCGCCACCACCAGCCAGAAGTGCATCCGCGCCGGCGGCAAGCACAACGACCTCGATAACGTGGGCTACACCGCGCGCCACCACACCTTCTTCGAGATGCTGGGCAACTTCAGCTTTGGCGACTACTTCAAGCACGACGCCATCTCGTACGCCTGGGAACTGCTGACCGAGGTCTACAAGTTGCCCAAGGAAAAGCTGTGGGTCACGGTCTATGCCGACGACGACGAGGCCTACGAGATCTGGAACAAGACGGTGGGCGTGCCGGCCGAGCGCATCGTGCGCATCGGCGACAACAAGGGCGCGCGCTACGCCTCGGACAACTTCTGGATGATGGGCGACACCGGCCCGTGCGGCCCGTGCACCGAGATCTTCTACGACCACGGACCCGAGGTGGCTGGCGGCCCGCCCGGTTCGCCCAATGAAGACGGCGACCGCTACATCGAGATCTGGAACAACGTCTTCATGCAGTTCAACCGCACCGAAGACGGCGTCATGCACCGGCTGCCCAAGCCCAGCGTGGACACCGGCATGGGACTCGAGCGCATCACCGCCGTGCTGCAGCATGCGCACAGCAACTACGAGATCGATCTTTTCGTCAACCTGCTGGCTGCCGCGCGGCGTGCGGTGCTGGCTGCCGGCGGGGCTGACTTCGCGGCCGATTCGCCGTCGCTCAAGGTGATTGCCGACCACATCCGTGCGTGCAGCTTCACCGTGGCCGACGGCGTGGTGCCGGGCAACGAAGGCCGCGGCTATGTGCTGCGCCGCATCACGCGCCGGGCGATTCGCCACGGCTACAAGCTGGGCGCGCGCACGCCGTTTTTTCACACGCTGGTGGCCGATCTGGCCATCGAGATGGGTGATGCCTATCCCGAGCTGCGCCAGCAGCAACTGCGCGTGACCGAGGTGCTGCGCCAGGAAGAAGAGCGCTTCTTCCAGACGATTTCCAACGGCATGGAAATCCTCGAGACCGCGCTGGCCGAAACCGCCGCCAAGCCCGGCGAGGCCGGCCGCGTGCTTGACGGCGATCTGGCCTTCAAGCTGCACGACACCTATGGCTTTCCGCTCGATCTGACCGCCGACGTCTGCCGCGAGCGCGACATGACCGTCGACAGTGCGGCCTTCGATGTGGCCATGGGCCGCCAGCGCGAACAAGCGCGCGCGGCGGGCAAGTTCAAGATGGCGCAAGGGCTTGAGTACAGCGGCGCGGCCACGGTGTTTCATGGCTACGAGCACCTGGTGCACGAAGGTGCGAAGGTCACCGCCATCTACCTTGACGGCACGCCGGTGCTGCGCGCGCGCGCCGGTGATGATGCGGTGATCGTGCTCGACCACACACCGTTCTACGCCGAGAGTGGCGGTCAGGCCGGCGACAGTGGCGAGCTGCGCAACGCGCGCTCGCGCGTGCTGGTCGACGACACCATCAAGGTGCTGGCCAGCGTATTCGGTCACCAGGGCCGCATCGTCGAAGGCGAGGTCGAATTGGGCGACAGCTTCACCGCGCGCGTCGACGGCGAACGCCGCGCGAAGACCGTGCGCAACCACAGCGCCACCCACCTGATGCACAAGGCGCTGCGCGAGGTGCTCGGCGCCCATGTGCAGCAAAAGGGCTCTCAGGTCACGGCCGATCGCACGCGCTTTGACTTTGCGCACAACGCGCCCATGACCAACGAGCAGATCCGCCAGGTCGAAAACATCGTCAACGCCGAGGTGCTGGCCAATGCGGCCGTGAGCGCTGACGTGATGTCCATCGACGACGCCCAGAAGACCGGCGCCATGATGCTGTTTGGCGAGAAATACGGCGACGAGGTGCGCGTGCTGGGCATCGGCTCGAGCCGCGAGCTGTGCGGCGGTACCCACGTGCAGCGCACCGGTGACATCGGCTTGTTCACCATCGTGGCCGAAGGCGGCGTGGCCGCCGGCGTGCGCCGCGTCGAAGCACTCACCGGCGACAACGCGCTGGTCTATGTCCAGGGCATGGAGTCCGCACTTGGCGGCGTGGCCGGCACGCTCAAGGTGCTGCGCGCCGATGTGCCGGCGCGCGTGGTCTCGCTGCTCGATCAGGTGCGCGGGCTTGAGAAAGAACTCGACGCGCTCAAGGGCAAGCTGGCCTCGACCCAAGGCGATGAACTGCTCAGCCACGCGGTCGACGTGGGCGGCATCAAGGTGCTGGCCGCGCGGCTCGAAGGCGCCGACGCCAAGGCGCTGCGCGAAACGCTCGACAAGCTCAAAGACAAGCTCAAGACCGCCGTGGTGGTGCTGGCCAGCGTCGAAGGCGGCAAGGTGCAACTGGCCGCCGGCGTCACCGCCGACACCCTGGGCCGC
>CAMCNE010000110.1 GCA_945875935.1 Bordetella parapertussis | reverse complement strand
GGGGCGATTTCGATGAGCTCGAGCCCGCCGGCGTCGGCCAGCCTGAACACGCAGCGCTCGGTCACGTAAAGCACGCGCTGGCCGTTCTTGCGGGCGCGCTCGCCGCTGAAGGTGCGGTGTTCGACGGCGCGCACGAACTTGCGCTGGCTGCCTTCGTGGTCGATGTGCACCCGACCGTCTTCGATGCGCACTTGCAAGCCGCCGGCGGTGAAGGTGCCCACGAATACCACCGCATGCGCCGACTGGCTGATGTTGATGAAGCCACCGGCACCGGCGAGCTTGGTGCCGAACTTGCTGACGTTGAGGTTGCCCTCGGCATCGGCTTGCGCCAGACCGAGCACTGCGATGTCGAGCCCGCCGCCGTCGTAGAAGTCGAACTGGCTGGGCTGGTCGATCACGGCCTGGGTGTTCACCGCCGCGCCGAAGTTCAGCCCACTGGCCGGAATGCCGCCGATCACGCCCGGCTCGGCGGTGAGCGTGAGCAGCTCGATCACTTCTTCCTCGGCGGCCACGTCGGCCACGCCTTCGGGCATGCCGATGCCCAGATTGACCACCGCGCCTTGCTTGAGCTCGAGCGCGGCGCGGCGCGCCAGCACCTTGCGCTCGCTCATGGGCATGGGTGCGATGGTGTTGGCCGGCACCCGGATCTCGCCGGCATAGGCCGCGCTGTAGTGCGTGACGAAGGTCTGCATGTGGTGCTCGGGCTTTTCGGCCACGACCACGCAGTCGACCAGCACGCCGGGGATCTTGACTTGCCGCGGGTTGAGCGAGCCGCGCTCGGCAAGGCGCTCGACCTGCGCGATGACCAGGCCGCCGCTGTTGTGCGCGGCCATCGCGATGGCCAGTGCTTCGAGCGTGAGCGCCTCGCGCTCCATGGTGAGGTTGCCGTCGGGGTCGGCGGTGGTCGCGCGGATGATGCCCACGTGGATGGGAAACGCCTTGTAGAAAAGCATCTCCTCGCCGTCGATTTCCATCAGGCGCACCAGGTCTTGCGTGGTGATGTCGTTGACCTTGCCGCCGCCGTGGCGCGGGTCGACGAAGGTGCCCAGACCGATCGGCGTGAGTGTGCCGGGCTTGCCGGCGGCGATGTCGCGAAACAGGTGCGAGATGACGCCTTGCGGCAGGTTGTAGGCCTCGATCTCGCCGGCCAGCGCCATCGCCTGCAGCTTGGGCACCAGGCTCCAGTGACCGCCCACCACCCGCTTGACCAGGCCCTTGTGTCCAAAGTGATTCAAACCGCGGTCGCGCCCGTCGCCCTGGCCGGCCGCGTAGACCAGCGTGAGTTGCTGTGGCGAGCCGATGCCGACTTCAGTTTTCGTGTCGACGAAGCGCTTTTCCAGCGCGATCGCGATGCCCTCGGCAAAGCCGATGCCCACAAAGCCGCCGGTGGCCACGGTGTCGCCGTCGTGGATCAGCCGCACCGCTTCGGCGGCGCTGACGATCTTGTTGGGTCGGGTCGGGGAGTTGGCCCGGGACTTGGCGGTGTTGAGTTGCACGGTCAATCCTTGTGTGTGGCGCGTGGCAGTCTACGGTCGCGAGGCGCTGCCAACGGTGGCGGTAATCCCCCCTTGACCGCACGGCGGCACTCGGTCCGCTGTCCCCCAAAATCAAGGGGTTCACCCACCTGTGACGACCGTGCCTTCGCGCGACGGCGTCTTTCCGGAGCCCGCACCATGATCGACCTGTACTACTGGACCACCCCCAACGGCCACAAGATCACGATGTTTCTCGAGGAGGCCGGCCTGCCGTACCGCATCGTGCCGGTCAACATCAGCCGCGGCGAGCAGTTCAAGCCCGACTTCCTGCGCATCTCGCCCAACAACCGCATGCCGGCCATCGTCGACCACGCGCCGGCCGATGGCGGCGAGCCGCTGGCGGTGTTCGAGTCGGGCGCCATCCTTTTGTACCTGGCCGACAAGATCGGTCGCTTCATTCCCGCCGACCTGCGCGGTCGCAACATGGCGCTGCAGTGGCTGTTCTGGCAGATGGGCGGCCTGGGCCCGATGGCTGGCCAGAACCACCACTTCGTGCAGTACGCGCCCGAGAAGATCCCCTACGCGATGGACCGCTACGTGAAGGAAACCGCGCGGCTGTATGCGGTGCTCGACAAGCACCTGAGCGATGGCCGCGAGTTCATTGCGGGCGCCGAGTACTCGATCGCCGACATGGCCAGCTACCCCTGGGTGGTGCTCTACGAGTGGCAAAGCCAGAAGATCGAGGACACCCCGCACGTGGCCGCGTGGTTCGAGCGCATCAAGCACCGGCCCGCCACCGAGCGCGCCTACGCCCGCGCCGCAGAAGTCAGCACCGCACCGGTGGTCGACGAAGAATCACGCAAGGTGCTGTTCGGCCAAAGCGCGGCGACCGTGCGCAGCTGAATTCGACGATCCCGGCGGCCGGCGGCCGCAAGGGCTCAGCGGATCACCCTCAGCGCTTCGGGGTTGATGAGGTTGGTTGGCTCGCCCGCGATGAAGTTCACCACGTTGTCAAAGGCGACGCTGAAGTCGTGCTCATAGCTGTCTTGCTCGACGTAGCCGATGTGCGGCGTGCACACCGCGTTTTCGAGCCGCAGCAGCGGGTGGCCCTGCAAGGTGGGCTCGCTTTCGAACACATCAACCGCCGCCATGCCCGGACGGCCGCGGTTGAGCGCCGAGACCAGCGCGCCTTCTTCGATGAGCTCGGCGCGCGAGGTGTTGACCAGCAGCGAGGTGGGCTTCATCAGCGACAGGTGTTCGCCCTTGACGGTGCCGCGGGTGGACTCGGCCAGCCGCAGGTGCAGCGTCAACACATCGCTCTGGCTGAAGAATTCCTCAATGGAGGCCGCGCTTTGATGGCCATGCAGCTCAGCGCGCGTGCGTGAGGCTTCGCTGCCCCAGACCATGACCTTCATGCCGAAGGCGCGCGCATAGCCGGCCACCAGTTGGCCGATGCGCCCATAGCCCCACACGCCCAGCGTCTTGCCGTGCAGCACCATGCCGACGTTGAAGTTGGCCGGCATCGATGCGGCCTTCAGCCCTGACTGCTGCCAGGCGCCGTGCTTGAGGTTGCCGATGTACTGGGGCAAGCGGCGCATGGCCGACATGATCAGCGCCCAGGTCAGCTCGGCTGGCGCTGTGGGCGTGCCCACGCCTTCGGCCACCGCGATGCCCAGCCGCGTGCACGCGTCGATGTCGATGTGCGTGCCCACCGGCCCGGTTTGCGAGATCAGCCGCAGGCGGGGCAGCTTTTCAAGCAGCTGACGCGGCAGCTGGCTGCGCTCGCGGATCAGCACCAGCACCTCGGCATCGCGCAGCCGCACCGACAACTGACCGATGCCCTTGACCGTGTTGGTGAAGACCTTGGCGTGCAGCGCCTCCATCTTGTCGGCGCACTTGAGCTTGCGCACCGCGTCCTGGTAGTCGTCGAGGATGATGATGTTCACGGTGGCTGACGAAGCGGGGGAGCCGAATTGTGCCCGTGGCCTGCCGCGCTCGGCGCGAACAGCATCGCTGCACCCCGATCCACCACCCACCCCAAAGCGCAGCTTTTCATGGGCCTGGCGATGTACTCGGCCAGCGCGCCAGAGCCGCTGGCCGCCTTGACCCGCTACATCATCATGTTGTTGCGGATCAGGCCCACGGCCAGGCCTTCGATGACGAAGTCGGTTTCGCCGCTGGTCACCACGATGGGCTCGAAGTCGGGGTTCTCGGGCAGCAGCTCGATGGTGTTGCGGTTGCGCCTGAAACGCTTGACGGTGACCTCGTCGCCCAGACGCGCCACCACGATCTGGCCGTTCTTGGCGTCGGTGGCCTTTTGCACCGCGAGCAGGTCACCGTCCATGATGCCGGCGTCGCGCATGCTCATGCCGCGCACCTTCAGCAGGTAGTCGGGGCGGCGCGGGAACATGCTGGCCTCGACCACGTAGGTTTGATCGATGTGCTCTTGCGCCAGGATCGGGCTGCCTGCGGCCACGCGCCCCACCAGCGGCAAGCTGAGTTGCGCCAGGCTGGGCAGCGGCAGGCTGAATTGCTTGCCGCGCATCTGGTTGAGCGCGCGCAGCGCCTCGGATTGCAGCCGGATGCCGCGCGAGGTGCCACCCACCAGCTCGATCACGCCCTTGCGCGCCAGCGCTTGCAGATGCTCTTCGGCGGCATTGGCCGACTTGAAGCCGAGTTCGGCGGCGATCTCGGCCCGCGTGGGTGGTGCGCCTGTGCGCTCGATGGCGCTTTGCACCAGATCGAGAATTTGCTGCTGACGGTCGGTCAGCTTGGGCGCGTCTTGCATGGCGGTCTTTCGGTGAGGGGACTTCGAGCCGGCGAAGTGACGGACTGATGATTCATCCAGTATCTGTATTTTCATCCAGTCCGGCGGCAAAAGCAAAGGTCTTGTGCGGCCAGAATCGGTTCGCCATGCCGCACAACCCCCGCATCGAGGTCACCCCATGAACAGCACGTTTGCCCCTGCCCACATCATCGTGCTGGGCACCGGCGGCACCATCGCCGGCACGGCCGCCTCGCCCGACGACGAGGTGGGCTACACGCCGGGCCAGATCGCCATCGGCGCGCTGCTCGCGGGCATCGAGCTGCCGGCACACACCACCGTCGAGTGCGAACAGGTCGCGCAGATCGACAGCCGCAGCATGACCCACGCCATCTGGCAAACGCTGGCGCAGCGTGTGGCGCACCATCTGGCGCGGCCCGAGGTGACTGGCATCGTGATCACCCACGGCACCGACACGCTGGAAGAAACCGCGTGGTTCTTGCAGCGCGTGCTGGCCCCGCACAAGCCGGTGGTGCTGACCGGCGCGATGCGTCCGGCCACCGCGGTGCTGGCCGACGGGCCGCAAAACCTGGCCGATGCGATTTCGGTGGCGCGCGAGCCGGGCGTGTCGGGCGTGCTGGCGGTGCTGGCCGGTGCGCTGCACGATGCGCTGCACCTGCGCAAGGCGCACCCGCTGCGGCTTGACGATGCCTTCGACTCGGGCGAGGTGGGTCCGCTCGGTCTGATCTCGGGTGGCCGTGTGCGCTGGCTCAGGCTGGGCGCGGCGGCCGGGCAGACCACTGCCGTCGGCCATCCGGCGCTGCTGTGCCCGGTGGCCGAGTGGCCTCGTGTCGAGATCGTCGCCAGCCACGCCGGCGCCAGCGGTGCGGTGGTGAACGCGCTGTGCGCCCAGGGCATCGCCGGTCTGGTGGTGTCGGCCACCGGCAATGGCAGCGTCCACGCAGACATGCAGGCCGCGCTGGTCGAGGCCCAGGCCCGCGGCGTGGCCGTGCTGTGCAGCCCGCGCCATGGCGACGGCCGCTGGAACCCGCAGGCCATCGACCGCCTGCCCATGGTCGACGTGCTCACGCCGGCCAAGGCTCGCGTGGAACTGATGCTCAGGCTGATGGAGCGCGGCTGACGCCGTCATGACCCAAACGGACTAGTGGGGTCTACGCGAAGGTTTCATGGCGGGCGGTCATCGTCGAGGTCTTCGAGCCGCATGGCTTGCCCCTCAACCGAACCGAATAGAGCCCCGCATGAACAAGACCCGTTTGTCCCTGGCGATTGCCCTGGCATGTTCCTCAGCGTTCGTCGCCGCCCCAGCCGTGGCAGCCGAGCCCGCACTGTCGTTCAGCAAGGTCTGGACCTTCTCGCACACCGGTGGCGACTTCCTGTCGGAAATCGTGTCCTTTGACAGCGCCAACAGGACCTTGTGGGTCGCCGGCGTGACGGGGGTCGACGTCATCGATGTAACGAGCGGTCTGCGAGTCGGCTCACGCATCGACACCACCTCGTTCGGCTCGATCAACAGCGTGGCCATCCACGGCGGTCTGGCTGCCTTTGCCATCGAGTCCAGCACCAAAACCGACCGAGGCACTGTCAAGCTCTACGACACCGCCTCGCGCACGGCGGCCAGCGGCATCAACTCGATCACCGTCGGTGCTTTGCCCGACATGCTGACCTTCACCAAGGATGGCACCAAGCTGCTGGTGGCCAACGAGGCCACGCCGTCAACCTATGGCGCCCAGACCTCCGCCACGGGCGCTTTCCCCCGCACCTATGGCGCGGCGGCGTTTGACCCGGCCGGCAGCGTCAGCATCATCAACATGGACTCGCGCGCTGTGGTCGCCACCGCCAACCCGAATGGCGAGCCCGAGTTCGGCAGCAACATCCGCAAGAACACCGGCATGGACTTCGAGCCCGAGTACATCGCGGTCAATGCCGCGGGCACCAAGGCCTTCGTGACGCTGCAAGAAGCCAACGCCGTGGGCGTGCTCAACCTCGCCACCAACTCCTTCGACAAGGTCATCGGTCTGGGTGTCAAGGATTTCAGCGAAGAGGGCAACCAGATCGACCCGCTCAACAACAGCACGGTGAGCTTCCAGTCGGTGGCGGCCAAGGGCCTGTACATGCCTGACGGCGTGGGCGTCTTTGAAACAGGTGGCGCCACCTACATGGTGCTGGCCAACGAGGGTGACTTCCGCGAAGACGACGGCGACCGTTCGGCTGCCAAGGATGTGTCGGCGTTGAACGTATCCCCGCTGGACAAGCTGCGCGTGTCCAACACCAATTCGTCGGGCACCGATCTGTACGCAGCAGGTGCGCGTTCCTTCAGCATCCGTGACGAAAACGGCGTGCTCGTCTACGACAGCGGCGACATCCTGGACAAGGAAGCCAATGAGCGCGGTGTGTACGACGACAGTCGCAGCCGCGACAAGGGCGTCGAGCCCGAAGGCATCGAGGTCATGACCATCGGTGACCGTACGTTTGCTCTGGTGGGTCTGGAGCGCACGCTCAAAGCCGCTGTGGGCATCTTCGACATCACCGACCCGGCCAACTCGACCTTCGTCGACATGCTGGTGTCTGATGGCGACCGGGCTCCTGAAGGTCTTGAAGGCTTCACCATGGACGGCAACTACTACCTGGCGTTTTCCAACGAGGTCTCCAACACCACGTCGCTGTACCAGTTGACGGCTCCCATTCCGGAACCCGAGACCTACGCGCTGATGCTGGCCGGTCTGGGCCTGGTGGCCGCCATGGCACGTCGCCGCAAGAAGTGATCTGACCTGCACAAGAAAAAGGCGCCTGTGAAGGCGCCTTTTTTCATGGCTGAGCGGGTTGAGATTGCGGCGTGAGTCGAGCTCAGTTCAGTGCCTTGGCCGACAGCTCGTCGACCTGCGTGCTGAGCTCGAGCCACTGGCCTTCGAGCAGGCTGATTTCTTCACCGAGCGCCTTGAGCTTCTTGCCGTGGTCGGCCAGTTGCGCCGGCGTCAGGCCGCCAGTGGCAAAGC
>CAMCNE010000109.1 GCA_945875935.1 Bordetella parapertussis | reverse complement strand
GCTGGCGCAGCGTCTGCTGCGGGTGCGACCGCAGGCGCTGCGGTTTGAGCAAACAGGTGCGAGGCGGAAACAGCCAGCACGCCAGCGACAACGAGGTTGATCTTCTTCATGGGTTCTCCAAGGTGGGGGAAAAAGTGGAACGCCCTTCTGTTCAGCAAAAGCCGTGCCGCCTTTGCGAAAGACAGCACTTGCCCTGTTGCAACCCGTGTTTTGCCGAAGGGTCGCCCGCGCTTTGGCATCGCGTCGCACCTGAGCATCCCCCAATGGGGGGCAGGGAATACCCTTTTGCACCCACATGGTGCAGGCGACACCGCCTTTCGGGGGATTTCCTTGGCGCAGGGCCCGCGCCACCATCCGTGTCATGCCGCTCGCCCTCGTCCACAGCCGCGCCCTTGACGGGCTCAACGCCCCTGAAGTCACCGTCGAGGTCCATCTGGCCAACGGGCTGCCCAGCTTCACGCTGGTCGGGCTGGCCGACACCGAGGTGAAGGAAGCCCGAGAACGCGTGCGCGCTGCGCTGCTCAACAGCGGCCTGGCCTTTCCGCACAACCAGCGCATCACCGTCAACCTCGCGCCGGCCGACCTGCCCAAGGAGTCAGGCCGCTTCGACTTGCCGATCGCGCTGGGCATCCTGGCGGCCAGCGGCCAGATCGATGCGCAGCGACTGGCCGGCTGCGAATTTGCCGGCGAGTTGTCGCTGGGCGGCGATCTGCGATCGGTGCGCGGCGCGTTGGCCATGGCGCTGGCCGCGCGGCGTGCGGGGGCCGAGCGAGTGCTGGTGTTGCCAGAAGCCAGCGCGCGCGAGGCGGCGCTTGTCGAGGGGCTGCATCCGCGCGCCGCGCGGCATCTGCTCGATGTCGTGCGCTCACTGGTGAGCGGCGATGAGCACGAGCCGCTGCCGGTGGCCCAGGCCACTGCCGCCACAGCGGGTGCTGCCGGGCCCGATCTGCGCGACGTCAAAGGCCAGGCCGCCGCCAAACGCGCGCTCGAGGTGGCTGCAGCCGGGGGCCACAGCCTGCTGCTGGTGGGCCCGCCCGGCACCGGCAAGTCGATGCTGGCGCAGCGATTCGCCTCGCTGCTGCCGCCACTGACCGACACGCAGGCGCTGGAATCTGCGGCGGTGCTGAGCCTGGTGGGCCATTTCGACGCGGCCCGCTGGCGGCACCGGGTGCTGCGCTCGCCGCACCACAGTGCGTCGTCGGTGGCGCTGGTGGGTGGCGGCTCGCCGCCGCGGCCCGGCGAGATTTCGCTGGCCCACCACGGCGTGCTGTTCCTCGACGAGCTGCCCGAATTCCCGCGCAGCGCGCTCGAGGCGCTGCGCGAGCCGCTGGAAACAGGCCGCATCACCATCTCGCGCGCGGCGCGGCAGGCTGACTTTCCAGCCCGCTTTCAGCTGATCGCGGCCATGAACCCGTGCCCCTGCGGCCACGCCGGCTCGCCGCTGCGCGCCTGCCGCTGCAGCCCCGATGTGATCGCCCGCTATCAGGGGCGCCTCAGCGGGCCGCTGCTCGACCGCATCGACTTGCAGGTGGAAGTGCCGGCAATCCCGGCCGAGCTGCTCGCCGCCGCACCCGACGGCGAACACAGCACCGTCGTGGCCGAGCGCGCGGCAAAGGCGCGTGCGCGTCAGTTGGCGCGTCAGGGCTGCAGCAACGCGCTGCTCGACAGCGCCGCGATCGACCACCATGCGGTGCCCGAAGAAGCAGCCGCCCGGTTCATGCAGGCCGCATCCAGCAAGCTGGGCTGGTCAGCGCGCAGCCAGCACCGCGTGCTGCGAGTGGCACGCACCATCGCCGATCTGGCCGGCGCCCACACCGTGGACGTGGCCCATGTGGCCGAGGCGATCCAGTACCGGCGGGCGCTGGCCGTGAATTAGATGCGGCTCAAAGCAAGGGCGCCAGCGCGCGCTGCGCATCCTCGCGCGACAGCGCATTGCGCTTGGCCCAGTCGGCCAGCTGGTCGTCTCCGATCTTGCCGACGTTGAAGTACGCCGCTTCGGGGTGGCCGATGTAAAAGCCGCTCACGCTGGCTGCGGGGGTCATCGCCCAGCTTTCGGTGAGGGCCATGCCGATGTCGCCACAGCCCAGCGTCTTGAACATCGCGGCCTTCACGGTGTGGTCGGGGCACGCCGGGTAGCCGGGCGCCGGGCGGATGCCGCGGTACTTCTCGGCGATCAAGTCGGCCGCGCTCAAGTTTTCGTCGGCGGCATAACCCCAGAAATCGGTGCGCACGCGCTGGTGCATGCGCTCGGCGAAGGCCTCGGCCAGCCGGTCGGCCAGCGCCTTGAGCATGATCGCGCTGTAGTCGTCGTGGTCGTCGAGGAACTGCTTTTCCTTCTTCTCGGTGCCGATGCCCGCGGTCACCGCGAACAGCCCGATGTGGTCGGCCACACCCGAGCCCTTGGGCGCGATGTGGTCGGCCAGGCAGCGGTTGGGGCGCCTGATGCCGTCGACCACCGGGCGCTCGGTCTGCATGCGCAGGCCGTGCCAGGTCATGAGCACCTCGGTGCGTGACTCGTCGGTGTAGATCTCGATGTCGTCGTCACCCACGCTGTTGGCGGGGAACAGGCCGATCACACCGTTGGCGGTGAGCCAGCGCCCGTCGATCAGCCGCTTGAGCATGCGCTGGCCGTCGCTCAGCACGCGCCGCGCCGATTCGCCCACGATCTCGTCGGTGAGGATCGCTGGATAGGCGCCGGCCAGATCCCAGGTCTGGAAAAACGGCGCCCAGTCGATGCACGCGGCGAGCTCGGCCAGATCCTGGTTGCGAAACACCCGCCGGCCGATGAACTTCGGGGCTGGTGCGGCGTAGCTCGCCCAGTCCACCGGCGTCTTGTTGGCACGCGCGGCGGCCAGCGTGACCAGCGGCGTGGCCTTCTTGCTGGCGTGCTGCTCGCGGACCTTGTCGTAATCGGCCTTGAGCTCGGCGATATAGGCCGCGGCTCGGTCATCGCTGAGCAGATCGCTGCACACGCTCACGCTGCGGCTGGCGTCAGGCACGTAGACCACCGGGCCTTCGTAGTGCGGCGAGATCTTGACGGCGGTGTGCACCCGCGAGCAGGTGGCGCCACCGATGAGCAGCGGAATCTTGCGAATGCGGAAATAGTCGTCGCGCTGCATTTCGGCCGCGACGTACTGCATCTCTTCCAGGCTGGGGGTGATCAGGCCAGACAGGCCGATGATGTCGGCGCCCTCGACCTTGGCACGCGCCAGGATGTCGTGGCAGGGCACCATCACGCCCATGTTGACCACTTCGAAGTTGTTGCACTGAAGCACCACGGTCACGATGTTCTTGCCGATGTCGTGCACGTCGCCCTTGACGGTGGCGATCACGATCTTGCCCTTGGCGCGCGCCTCGCCGCCGGCTTCGATCAGCGCATCCTTTTCGGCCTCGATGTAGGGCAGCAGGTGTGCCACCGCCTGCTTCATCACGCGCGCGCTTTTGACCACTTGCGGCAAGAACATCTTGCCCTGGCCGAACAGGTCGCCGACCACGTTCATGCCGTTCATCAGCGGGCCTTCGATCACGTGCAGCGGGCGGCCTCCCGAGGCCTTGATGCGCTGGTAGACCTCTTCGGTGTCGATGGCGATGAAGTCGTTGATGCCGTGCACCAGCGCGTGGATGAGCCGCTCGTCGACCGTGCGCGGCTGCTCGGGCGTGCCGCGCCAGGCCAGGCGGGCGGAGTCGTCCTTGGCCGCACCCTTGGCCGACTCAGCCACCTCGATCAGCCGCTCGCCAGCATCAGGCCGGCGGTTGAGCACCACGTCTTCGACACGCTCGCGCAGCACCGGCTCGAGGTCGTCGTACACGCCCACCATGCCGGCGTTGACGATGCCCATGTCCATGCCCGCCTGGATGGCGTGGTACAGGAACACGGTGTGGATGGCCTCGCGCACCGGCTCGTTGCCGCGAAAGCTGAAGCTCACGTTGCTGACGCCGCCGCTGACCTTGGCGCCAGGCAGGTTGTGCTTGATCCAGCGCGTGGCGTTGATGAAGTCGACCGCGTAGTTGTCGTGCTCCTCGATGCCGGTGGCAATGGCAAAGACGTTGGGGTCGAAGATGATGTCTTCGGGCGGGAAGCCCACCTCGTCGACCAGGATGCGGTAAGCGCGCTGGCAGATGTCGATCTTGCGCTGGCAGGTGTCGGCCTGGCCTTTTTCGTCAAAGGCCATCACCACGGCGGCTGCGCCGTAGCGCCGCACCAGCGTGGCCTGATGCTTGAAGATGGCCTCGCCTTCCTTGAGCGAGATCGAGTTCACGATGCCCTTGCCCTGGATGCATTTCAGGCCGGCTTCGATCACGCTCCACTTGGAACTGTCGATCATGATGGGCACGCGGGAGATCTCGGGCTCGCTGGCGATCAGGTTCAGAAAGCGAACCATCGCCGCCTGGCTGTCGAGCATCGCCTCGTCCATGTTGATGTCGATGATCTGCGCACCGTTTTCGACTTGCTGGCGCGCCACGGCCAGCGCCTGCTCGAACTCGTTGTTCAGGATCATCCGGGCGAAGGCCTTCGAGCCGGTGACGTTGGTGCGCTCGCCAATGTTGACGAAAAGCGATCCTTCGCCGATCAGCACGGGCTCCAGCCCAGACAGTTTCATGGGGCCGATGGGCAGGGTGGAATTCATGCGCCGGATTGTGCAATGCATCAACCAGGGTTCAGTTTTTTGCCCCTTCATCCGATAAGCTTGTCAACTACTTCTCGTTTGTACCCATTTCCATGCCAGTTGTGCCCGTTTCAGCGGATTCGATCCGCATCAATCAGCCAGTTCCCTTCGCCCTGCGCGATGCCTCAGGCTTGGTGCTGGTGGCGCGCGGCGGGGTCATATCCAGCGAAGAGGCTCGCCAGCAGCTCAGCGAGCGCGGGCTCTACATCGACATGGCCGACGCCGACGGCTTTAAGAAGGCGGTCGCCGGCAAGATGGACGCGATGGTGCGGGGCGACTTCAAGTTGGGACAAATCGCCCGGGCCGAAGAAACGGTGAATGCGACCGAGGTGGCGCAAAACATGGCGACGCAGGCGCGCGCACTGCGCGCTGACCCTGACCTCACCTGGGACGGACTGGCGGTCAAGATGGCCACCGCCTTGCGCGAGCCCTCAAAAGAAGATTTTCTTGACCGCATGAACCGGCTCGAGGCCGACTTGCTGCACCTGCTGTCGGGTGACGTGGACGCGGCCTTGCTCACGCTGATCTACAGCGCGTCGACCGAACTGCAAAAGTACAGCGTGCGCCATGCCCTGCTGGTGTCGGTCATCAGCGAGCTGGCGGCCCGCCAGTTCAGTGCCTGGCCCAACGAGTGGCGCAGCCCCTTGCGGCGCGCGGCCATGACGATGAACATCGCGATGACCAGCTTGCAAGACCAGCTGGCCATGCAGGACTCGGGCACCTCGGCACACCAGCGCGAGCAAATCAGCAGCCATGCCCAGCGCGGCGTCAACCAGCTTCGCGATCTGGGCGTGACCGACGAGCTGTGGCTCACGGCCGTCGAGCACCACCACAGCAGCCCGCCGGGGCCGCTGGCTTCGATGGATGCGGCCATGCAAATCGCGCGGCTGATCAAACGCGCCGACATATTCGCCGCACGCCTGAGCCCGCGCAAGACGCGCGCAGCGATGACGGCGACCGCCGCAGCGCGGGCGGCCTATCTCGACGAGAACCAGCAAACCGACGAAGCCGGCGCGGCCATCATCAAGGCCACCGGCATCTACCCGCCAGGCTGCTTCGTGCGGCTGGCCAGTGGCGAAGTCGCCGTGGTGATCCAGCGCGGCGCCAAGGCGACCACGCCATTGGTGGCGTGTGTGCTGGGCAGCAAGGGCCTGCCCATGGCCAAGCCCTTGGTGCGCGACACCCGCCACAAGGCCAACGAGATCAGCGGCACCGCGGCTCCGCACGAAGTGCGCGTGCGCTTGAGCATCGCCAGCCTGCTTGAGTTGACCTGATCAGACCGATTCGGCTTCGATCAGGGAGCTGAAGGGCCGATCGTGCAGGCAGCGCGGCTTCCAGGCGCTGACCCGCTTGGCGATCTGTTCGATGTGTGCTGGCGTGGTGCCGCAGCAGCCACCGGCGATGTTGAGGAACCCGCTGCGCGCGAACTCTTCCACCAGGCTGCCGGTGATGTCCGGTGTTTCGTCAAAGCCGGTATCGCTCATCGGGTTGGGCAAGCCGGCGTTGGGGTAGCAGCTGATGTAGGTGTCACCCGCCACCTTGGCCAGCTCCTCGATGTAAGGACGCATCAACGTGGCGCCCAGCGCGCAGTTCAGCCCCACGGCCAGCGGCCGGGCGTGGCGCACGCTGTGCCAGAAGGCCGTCACCGTCTGTCCCGACAGGATGCGCCCGGAGGCATCGGTCACGGTGCCTGAGATGATCACCGGCAGCCGCTCGCCGGTGGCCTCCATCAGCTCATCGAGCGCGAAGATGGCCGCCTTGGCATTCAGCGTGTCAAAGACCGTCTCCACCAGAAACAGGTCACAGCCGCCTTCGAGCAGGCCCGACGCCTGTTCAAGGTAAGCGGCCTTGAGCTCATCGAAGCTCACATTGCGCGCGGCCGGGTCATTGACGTCGGGGCTGATGCTCGCGGTGCGTGGCGTGGGGCCGAGGGCGCCGGCGGCAAAGCGCGGCTTGTCGGCACTTTCAAAGCGGTCACAGGCCTCGCGCGCCAGGCGTGCGCCCACCACGTTCATCTCGCGCGCCACCGAGCCCAATCCGTAGTCGTCCTGAGCCACGCTGGTCGCGCCAAAGGTGTTGGTCTCGATGATGTCGGCGCCGGCGGCCAGGTACTGCTCGTGGATTTCGCGGATCACGTCAGGCCGGGTGAACTGCAGCAGTTCGTTGTTGCCCTTGAGGTCCTTGGGGTGGTCTTTGAAACGCTCGCCGCGGTAGTCGGCTTCGCCCAGCTTGTAGCGCTGGATCATGGTGCCCATGGCACCGTCGAGGATGGCGATGCGCTGACGAAGCAGCTCGGGCAGGCGTGCGCCGCGGGTGTAGGGACGGATGTTCATCACCCGATTCTAGGAACCGGCCGCACCGCGGGCCCCGCCGGGGCCCATTCAGAGCTCTGCCGGCTGGGTGGCCTTGAACAGCGAGTCGCGGAAATTCATGGTGCGCGGACCGACATCGTCCATCGCCCACAGCGCCAGCGCCTTGGCCGACATCGGCTTGGCAAACAGATAGCCTTGCAGCTGATCGCAGCCGAACTCGCGCAGGATGCGGTTCTGGCCTTCGGTCTCGACGCCTTCGGCCACCACCTTCAGATCAAG
>CAMCNE010000108.1 GCA_945875935.1 Bordetella parapertussis | reverse complement strand
TTCCGCAACGCCCGCGGCGTGCCGTCGGTGGTGTCGAGCACGTTCGCCTCGGTGCGCACGGTGCTGCTGTTCGATCCGGGCGAGCGCTGGGGTTACGGCGTGAACATCGACTGGGTGGGCAAGGTGGTTGAAGCGGTGCGCGGCAAGCGCCTGGGCGAGGTCATGCAAGAGCGGCTGCTCGCGCCTTTGGGCATGGGCGACACCGGCTTCGTGATGACGCCGTCGATGCAGTCGCGCCGCGTGACCATTCACGACCGCGCTGCCGATGGCAAGCTCACCCCGCTGCCCGATCTGGTGCTGCCGCAGCCGCCCGAGATGGACATGGGCGGCCACGGGCTGTATTCCACCGTGGCCGATTACATGAAGTTCATCCGCATGGTGCTCAACGACGGCGCCGGCGAGCACGGCCGGGTGTTGAAGGCCGAAACCGTGGCGCAGATGTGCCGCAACGGACTGGGCGCGCTCAAGTCGGGCGGCTGGACGACGTCGATTCCGTCGCTGTCGAACACCGGTGAGTACTTTCCCGGGCTGCCCAAGTCGTGGGCGTACACCTTTCAGGTCAATGAAGAGGCGACGCCCACGGGCCGGCCGGCGGGATCACTCATGTGGGCGGGGCTGGCCAATCTGTTTTACTGGATCGACCGGAAGAACGGCATCGGCGGCTACTGGGGCTCGCAGATCCTGCCGTTTCATGATGTGTCGTCGTATCCGGGCTTTGTCGAGTTCGAGACCGCGGTCTACCGGCATCTGGCGCGCTGAGCGCGTTGCGCTGGCTGCGGGCTTACACGCCCAGCCAACGCAGCAGCGGCGGCACCACCCACGGCAGCAGCAGCGCGGCCAGCGCCACCTGCAGCACCAGCGCCAGCACCGCGTAGGCGCCGCAGTCGGGATCGATCTGCAGCGCTTGCGCCGAGCCCAGCCCGTGCGCTGCGGTGCCCATGGCCAGCCCGCGTGTGGCCATCGATGCGATGCCCATGGCATCGAACAGCCGCTGGGCGCTGAGCGCGCCGATCAGCCCGGTGACCAGGGTGAACAGCGTGGTCAGGTTGGCGATGCCGCCGAGTTGCTCCGAGATGCCGATGGCCGCGCCGGCGGTCACCGACTTGGGCGCCAGCGAGCGCAGCAGCTCCGGCGGCAGATCCAGCGCCCAGCCGATCAGCACCGCGCTGAGGGCCGCGGCCAGCCCGCCGATCGCAGCGCTCACGAGGATGGCCACCGCGTGCGGGCGCAGCTCGGCCAGGCGCTGCCACAGCGGCCACGCCATGCTCACCACCGCCGGGCCGAGCGCCCAGTGGATGGGCTGCGCACCGGCGAAGTAGCGCGCGTAGGGCTCGCCGATCGACAGCAGCGTGACGACCACCACCGCCACCGCCCACAACACCGGATTGGCCCAGGTGGCGCGGCCGCTGCGCTGGTGCAGCCGCGTGGCGATCAGGTAGGCGACGACGGTGAGCGGCAGCGCGAACCACGAGCCGCTTGCCAGCGCCGGCCATCGCTCGAGCAGTGCCGTCATCGGGCTGCCCGCCGCTCAGTCGCCACGCGTCGTCGAGCGCGATGACGACCGCACCGAGGCCGCCGGCCCGCTCATCAGCCGACGCATCACCACCGCGGTGACGGCCATGCCGATCCAGGTCGACAGCGCCACGGCGATCAGCAGCCGCCCGCCATATCGCGACAGCAGCTCGCCGTGAATCATCAGGCCCACGCTGATCGGAATGAACAGCAAAGACAGGTGGCCCAGCAGCAGCGTGGCGGCCGCGGCCACCGGTTCGCGCAAGGCCGCCCAGTTGAGCGACACCAGCAAAACCAGCATGCCGGCCACTGAACCTGTGAGGCCCAGCGGCGCCACCCGCGCCAGCCACTCGCCAGCCCACAGGCACACCAGCGTCCAGGCCAGACCCTGGAGCAGCAGCGTCCAGCGGCGGCTGCGCGAATGGGCAGCGGCCGTGGCCCCGCCAGCGGTCATGGCGCGTCGGGGGTGTCCGCGGCGCCCGCCGTGAACACCGTGAGCACGCCGGTGTAGCCGTAGAGGTGACGGTGCGCGATCTCGCCGTTGGCAAAAAAGCCGACCAGCGGCACATCGCCCAGCGCGTGGCGCACCAGGGCCAGTTCGGCCGATGGCGAGCCGAAATGCGGCCCGCCGCGACCGGCGCAACTCACGTAGACGGCTCCTGCGATCTGCCGGGCCGGATGGGGCGCGCTGTCGAGGTCGCCGCCGCGCAGCTCGAGCGCGATTTGCAGCGACAGCGCTTCAGGCTCGAGCTCTTCGCGGATCTCGGCGCAGATGCGCACCAGATCGCGCCGCGCGGCCTCGGGGTTGCGCTGGCAAAACGCGAGCTGCATGCCGGGCTCGACCAGATCGGCCACCGCCACCCCGCGTCGGTTGGGATCGACGCCGACCACGTTGCGCACCCGCGTCTCGTGGCCAAAGTTGCCGCCGCGCGTGGGCGCATCACCCGCATCGCTCAGGCCGACCAGCGTGCCACGCAGCCGGCGCAGCGCGTCGCGCGGCTCCAGATCGTCGGCCGCCATGTCGCGCAGCAGGCAGTCGAGCGCCGCCTCGCCGTCGAGCGTGAGGACCAGATTGCGCTCTGTGCTGGTGATGTGCCGCACCGGGCCCACGGGCTGGCAGCCCTGGGTCACGCGCGAGATCAGCGGCACGCCGGCGTCAAAGGCCACGCCAGACAGACCGCCGCGAAACACGCCGTCGGCGATGTGCAGGCTGCGGTTGCGCGCAGAAGCCAGCCCGCCAAACAGGTAGAGCGGGCCGGAACGGGTCTGCCCGGCCAGCTCGCTGATGAGCTCTGCCGCGTCGTGGGCCGCCGGATCGGCGTGCACCTGGGCTGCCACCGCAGCAAACAGCGGCGGTGCCGACAGCGGCTGCAAACCTGAGAAGACGCGAAAGTGCTCGGGCGCGATATCGCTCAGCATCAGCGACAGCGCGGGTTCGTCGAAGTACTCGACGCCGTTGGCCGCGATGCCCACGCCCACCGAGCCCACCCAGGCCACGCCGGGCCACTGCGCGCGCAACTCGTCGAGCAGGTGCTCGGCATGCGCGGCGTAGTGGTCGCTCAGGTAGACCCAGCCCAAGGTGGCTGTGTCGATGTGATCGTCGCGCGCGTGCTGCGCTTGCAACTGGGCGCTGGCCAGCGCCAGTGCCATGCGCCAGTCCGGGTGCGTGGCATGCGCGTGGAGGAACAACTTCATGGGTCGGCGGCTCAGCGCGAAGCGGGCTTGCTCGCCGGGGTGGCCTTGGCTGCGCGTTTGACGGGCTTCTTGCGCGCAGCGGGTGTGGTCTTCGCCGCTGCCGGCTTGCCCGCGCGTGACGGGCTGGCCGCTGCGGCGGTGGTGGTGGCGAAGGCGGCCGCGCTCGGGTTGTCCTTGATGGCGTTGGCGGCAATTTCGCCGAACTGCTGCGTCAGCGCGTTCCACCACTGCATGGGGTCCACAGCGGCGGCCGGCTTGTCGTCGGGCTGGGCTGCTGCATCTGACGCCGGTGCTGGCTCGGCGGACTTTGGCGTCAGCGCCTCGCGCAGATCGCCCATTTGCACGTTCATGGTGCGCAGCGTCGACAGCGTCATCTTTTGCACCTCGAGCGCCTGAATGGTGGTGCTCAGCATGCGCACGTTTTGCTCCAGCCAGAACTGCACGGTGCGCAACTCCTGGATGCGCTTTTCCAGCTCCTGCGGGTCGAGCGTGGGCGCCACCCATTGACCGATCCCCGGCATCGCAGACCCGGCGTTTTGAACCAGCCCTTGCAAAAAATCGAAGCCGGGCGCGAAATTCTGGAACGGTGAAGCGTTGGCCATGGGGTGTCTCCTGCGGGTGTGGCTGATCGATTGTGCCCCTGCGGTTTCGCCCGGCGGCTGCTGCGTTGAATGGTGCTGCGCCCCGCGGGGCCACGCGGGGGCCGGCCGCATAATCGAACGGCGTCAGGTCCGGGGCCGTCCCGCAGCCTTTCAATCCGACGAAAACGGATGTTTTCCAGCGAGCGCCCCGATGACACGACAGCAGCCGCGAAACCAGCCCTCTGATCCCGCACGGGATGCGCCTCGCGGGCGTCCACCGGCTGCGGTGGTGGTGCTGCTGAGCGTGGTCGCGCTGACGCTGCACGGGTGTCTGCTCGACGGCTTGCCCGCAGATGCGGCAGACATGTCGCCGCAAGCCGTGGCGGTTGCCGCCGCGTTGCAAGTTCGCTCGGTGCCTGAGCTTGCCGACCGCGTTGCGGTGGAGGCGCCTGTCGAGCCGGTCGTGCGCCAGGCCGAGGCTGCAATGCCTTTTGCCAGATCTGCAGCCACCTTGGCATCGACCCAGCCCGAGCCGAACCCGCAAGCCGCCACGCAGGCCACCGAAGCCGCTGATCAGGTGCACAGCGCCGCTGCGCCTGAGCCCACGGACCCACCGGCCGTCGCAGCCGAACCCGCGTCGGTGCCCGCTTCAGCGACAGCTGAGGCACAGCCTGCTGCATCGGCCGCATCGGCCATTGAGGCGGCCGCCTCGCCCGCGCCAGCCGCTGTCCCAGTGTTGCGGCAGGTCGAGCGCTCGGTGCCGCTGTACAAGACCCGCCTGCCGCCCGCAGCGGTGCTGGTCTATGACATTCGCCGCGGCATGTTTTCCGGCACGGGCGAGCTGAACTGGCAGCCGCAGGCTGGCCACTATGAGGCCCGGTTGCAAGTCGGCATTGCCGGCTTCAATCTGCTCACGCAGGTCAGCCAGGGAGGCTTCGATGCGGCCGGGCTGGCTCCCGTGCGCTTCACCGATCAGCGCGCTCGGCGGGCTGCACGCGCGGCCAACTTTCAGCGTGAAGCCCACAAGATCACCTACTCCGATTCCAAAGACGAGTACGCGCTGCCCGAGGGTGCTCAAGACCGCTTGAGCTGGATGATCCAGTTGCCCGCCGTGCTGGCTGCCGAGCCCAAGCGAGCCGCACCGGGCGGCGAGGTGCAAATGGTGGTGTCTGGTGTGCGCGCTGATGTGGCGGTGTGGTCGTTTGCCTTCGTCGGCGTCGAGACCATCGACAGCGGTGGCGTGAAGGTGCGTACCTTGCGCTTCACACGCCCTGCGAAAGGCCCGCGCGACGTGCTGGCTGACGTGTGGCTGGACCCGGCGCGCCATCTGTTTCCGGTGCGCGCGGTGCTGTCGCACGGCGACGATGGCGACGCCTTGGAGCTGACGCTGCGCCAGATCAAGGTGGCGGGCAAGCCATGAAAAACGGCCTTGCCGACGTTGCACCTGCGCTGGCCCGACCGATGACGCGCCGCCGTCCTGCTCAATTTCCACGGCCAGCCGCCGATAGCAACCCCATGGCTTTTGCAGTACCGACGCCCCTTTGTAATTTTCAGTTCAGCTGCTGCCCATGCGGTGAGCGGGAGCTTGCGCTGTGACGCCCATGGTGATCGCCGATCTGGCGCTGGTCTTTCTGGCGGCTTACGTTGCGCTGGATCTGGCGAAGCGACTGGAGCGCAAGCTGTCTTCCGACAGCCTGGGCTGGCTGGTTGGCGCGGCACTGGCACTGGGTACGGGACTGTGGGCGTGCGGGGTGCTGGACCTGTCGCACCTGAGCTTGCCTTATGCGCTGAGCTACCACCCGGGTCTGATCTTCGCTGGCTGGCTGGCGGGTGTGGTCTTCATGCTTTTGGGCCTGGCCCTGGCGGGTCGGCCCTGCCGTCCCATCGACACCCTGGCCGGTGCCGCGGTGCTGGCGCTGGGCGTGGTGCTTTGCGAAATGGGCTTGCTGCTGGGCCTGGGGGCCTTGCCCGGCATCGAGTGGGCCTGGTGGGGACCGAGCGCGGGTGGGCTGGTCTCGGCGGTGGGTTTCGGGGTGGCCCTGTGGCTTTACACCGGGCCGAAACGGCGCGCGGGGTCGGCAGCGCAGGTCTGGCGCCTGGTTTGCGCCCTGATCGTCGCGGTGTCGGTGGTGCTGCCGCAAGGCTTGGTCCTGGCTTCGGCAACGCTGGACAGCCAAACCGGCGTGCCGATCGACGGCCGCATCGCTGCCGACACGGTGGAAGTGCTTGCCGCGATGGGCTCGGTTTTGCTGCTGGTGATGCTGCTGGTGGTGTCCTACCTTGAAACGCGGATGAAGGCGTCGTTGCAGACCGCCCGCGCCGAGCTGCAATTCCAGTCCTTGCGCGATCCGCTCACCGAGCTGCCCAACCGGCAGATCTTCGAGGGCACCTTGGCACAAGCGCTGCAACGCGCCGATGCCAACAAGACCAAGCTCGCACTGTTGCTGATCAACCTCGATGGCTTCAAGGCCATCAACGAATCCCTCGGCCACCGTGTGGGTGACCGTCTGCTGCGCGAAGTGGCTTCGCGATTGCGCGCTCTGGCGCAGGCGCACATGGTGGCGCGCCAGGGCGCGGACGAGTTTTTGATGCTGATCCCCAGCGACGTCGATGCGAGCGGCGCCCACCAGTTGGCGTCCAACGTGCTGGTGTCGCTTGGCAAGCCTTGCCACATCGACGGACGAGAGGCGTCGGTCACCTGCTCGATCGGCATTGCCATCTATCCGGACCACGGTGCGGCCTCGACCCTGATCGCTCATGCCGATGCGGCGATGCGATTTGTGAAGTCTTCGGGCGGCTCGGCGTGCAGCCTGTTCGAAACGCGCATGGTCGATGGCTTTCGAGATCAGGCCGAGATCCTGCGCGATTTGCGCCGTGCGCTGGCTCAGTCCGAACTGGAGCTTTACTACCAGCCCAAGATCCACGCGCCCACGGGCGAGATCACCGGCGCCGAGGCGCTGATGCGCTGGCAGCATCCGCGCCGCGGCATGATCAGCCCGGTCGAGTTCATTCCGCTGGCCGAGCGCCATGGCCTGATCTGCCCGCTGGGCAACTGGCTGATCGACGAGGTCTGCCGGCAGATCCGCACCTGGCGCGACGGCGGCTTGCGCATGCGCGTGGCCATCAACCTGTCGGTGCACCAGCTGCGTCAGCCCGATCTGGTCGATCGCATCGCCAAGGCCTTGCAGGCCAACGACGTCAATCCCAGCTTGATGACTTGCGAGATCACCGAATCGGTGGCGATGGAAGACGCCGAATGGACGATCCGCGTGTTTCACCAGCTGGCCAAGCTGGGCGTGAGCATCTCGATCGACGACTTCGGCACCGGCCACTCCAGCCTGGCTTACCTGCGCAAGCTGCCGGCCAGCGAGTTGAAGATCGACCGCAGCTTCGTGCTCGACCTCGAGACCAGCGAAGACGCGCGCAAGGTGGCTTCGGCCGTCATCAACCTGGCCAAGTCGCTTGATCTGAAGGTGGTGGCCGAAGGCGTCGAGACCGAAGGCCAGAACCGCATCCTGCGCGAGTTCGGCTGCGATCAGCTGCAAGGCTATCTGTTTGCCAAGCCGATGTCGGCCAAGGCGCTGGCGCTGTGGGCGATGGACGATGTCGG
>CAMCNE010000107.1 GCA_945875935.1 Bordetella parapertussis | reverse complement strand
GCAGCACCCAGGCCGCTGATGCGCTTGCGGTCTTTGTCGTTCACGGCCTTGAGCAAATCAGCAATGAACTGGTCTTGCATCGCGTAAGCGCGGTCTGTGTCCGCATCGATCGAAGACACCCTGAAAAGCAGGCCGTCGGGGATCTGCCCCGTCAGGCTCAACTTCATCTCGACCAGACGCTGCTCCACCTTGTTGCTGATGGACGTGTCGCCCACCGCAAACCAGTAGGTCACCGGTTCCTTGCGAGGGCCCATGCTGGTGGACAGCCGCTTGCCAGCAATCTCGCCAAAGGGCGTCACCAGTTGCACCTCTTGGAGCCCGAGCAAGGTGAAGCCCTGAGCCGGGTAGCAGATCTCGGGCTTGTGCGAGGCCAGGCCTCCGCGCTGGTCATCGCCATAGGCCAGTGAAAGCATCACCGTGTAGCCGGCTGAGTTCACATAGGTTCGGCTCAACATCTGGCTGTAGAGCTTGTCGAGCAACTGCTTGGTGCCCGGGTCCACGACCGACGTCGCACGCTCGGGCAGTTCACGCCAGCCCTCGAATTGACGGGGAATACTTTGTTCCAGCACGAAGCGCGGCCCGGCTTGGGTGGCCTTGACCGAAGGCTTGAGCACGAAGCCAGCGACCGATGCCGAGCACATCAAGGCGGCCAGCAGGATGGACAGATTCAGTACTTTCATCGTGGGTCGCGCGAAGCCGTGATGAACGAAGTCTACTGGCGCCAAACAAAAAGGACCCAGGAACAAAAACTTCTGAGTCCTTCCTTTTAATTTTGGTGGGCCCTGAGTGACTCGAACACTCGACCTACGGATTACAAGACCGGTGAGCCCTGGAAAAGGCCTATCTGAAAGTTACTTGCGACGCTTGCCGCATCGCTTCCCATGCCCGCCCCGGCACAATTTCGGCACAGTCAAGGTGGGCACGGAACACGTTGGGCACAGGTGGCCAGAGCAGTGCAGCTATCGCTGATCGGTCTCAGTGATAGTCCTCTTCGCGCTGGTGGCGAACCGCCAGCACCACGACTTTGGACGCGGTGACGATTTCGTACAGCGCGACGTACCCGGTGCCTCCGAACGGAACGATCAATTCCCTTTGAGCTGGGTTCTGGGACGCTTTGCGGAAGCTGAAGGGCGTGATCGCCAGCCGATGCTGCGCCGTGGCTCTGATTGCGTCGATCGCGGACTGCGCGCGATCGAGGTCTTCGGTCGAATCGGCACGTTCAAGCAAAAACTCAAAGAGGCGAACCAAGTCATCCTCGGCCGAAGGAGACAGCTCGACGACAAAGCTCATTGACCCAGCTTTTTTCGCTTGGCATCGAGTTTGGACTGAAGCCTTTCCAAGACTGTCTCAACGGGCACCGAAACACCGGTTCGGTGGTACTCCTCCGATGCTGCTTGTGCCCGAGCATGGAATGACGTCTGCACGCGGCGGAAAGCGATGGCATTTCGCACCGTCGATTCGACGAACTCGGTCAGGGTTTCGCCGGGTTGGAGCACGGACTCGAGCTCAGAGCGCAACGCTGGCTCGACGCGGATTTGGGGTATGACAGCAGATTTCATGAATGAATTGTATTGCGTCTGCGTTACGTTAACTGTGGTGCTTGGCTCACACTCAACTGACCCCCAGAAGTTGGACGAACTTCAAGGGGTCCTATGGTGATGTCCGGCACGGGCCGGCCCTGAAGAAGGACTTTCCAGCTCCGCGGCATCTGCATGATTGATCCACGCATTGCCGTGGCTGCTGGCGGTGGCGGCCACCATCGGCATCGCCATGGCCGTGATCCGATTCGCCAAGGAGAAGGCCGCGCCGGGCATCTTGTCCAAGGCGCGCTGCTTTCTCAATTGTTCGGCCCTGGCGCTGTTGGTCTGTGGCTGGGCCACGGTCGGCTCGCCAAAGCTGGCTTCAACTCATCCGCCCCCAAGTCGGATGGATGACGCGCAGCGCGTATTCATTCGGCAGACGCATCGACATCGTTTCCCCATCGATCATGGAACACCAGGCTCGCGAGATCGGCGCGCGTCCGCCACCGTTGCGACTCCAGCATAGGCCCTGGGTAAAACGCATCGACACGTCCCAGACAGAGGATGGCCACAGGGCAACTGCCTAGAGGCATCTGAAGCAAGCCTCGCAGTGCCTCTGGATCAAACATCGAAATCCAGCCCATGCCCACATCCTCTACGCGCGCGGCAAGCCACATGTTCTGAATCGCACAGGCGACCGACGCGAGATCCATGTCGGGCATCGTGCGCCTACCGAAGACATGCTGCTCGCGCTTGTCGCAGAGTGCTGCAACCAGGATTTCCGCGCATTCGCGCATCCCTTCGACCTTGAGTCTGAGAAACTCTTGCTGCCGTTCGCCGAGCGCGGTTGCCGTTTCGAGCCGCTCTGCTTCGACGAGCGCCAACATTTTCTCGCGTACTTCGACAGACTTCACGCGAATAAAACGCCACGGCTGCATGTAGCCAACGCTCGGAGCACAGTGAGCCGCCTCAAGCAGGCGCGTCATCAGGGCCTCGTCGAGCGGATCACTGCGGAAGTGGCGCATGTCGCGACGCGCTGCGATTACTTCATACAGGGTGTCGATCTGGGTCGGGTTGAATCTGGACATTCGGTCGCGCAGCCAAGAGATACGAAAAGGGACACCAGCACAGGAGCCGATGGCTTCAGCCGAGACGGTGCACTGTTTTGATCACGCCTCAGCCGTCGCTCGCGACAAATTGGTGAAGATCGAACATACACCCGAGCGGGTCAGTTTTCGGTCGGCGTCAACAGGCGCAAACCTTCAAAAGTAGCACTCACTTTTGCTCTGGCGATATTTTTTTCCGAAAGTCATCGGCGCTCAGCCGGCGAACAGCGGCTTGCGCTATCGCTGGTAACGTTCACACGCTGAGTGGCAATCCTGCCACCACCGAAGGCATCCGCACCGCTGGTAACGTTTCCAATCTGGCTGGCAACGTTGCCACAACCGAAGGCGTCCCTACCGCTGGCAGCGCTGCCACTCAGGCTGGCAATCTTGCAACCGCCAGATCGTTTAGGCGGATCAATGTGCATAGGAACTGCGGGTCCCATTGCCGAGATTCGGGGGGTAGGGGTACGGTGGGGGTCGGCCTTGCCGGAAAACGCATGGGGCACCCCATGCCCGGAGTTGATCGGGCCGCGCGGCATGGAGCAACACCCCGTACCAGCCGCCACATGGCGGCTACATGGCGCACCAAGTCGCCACGGCAAAGAAAAAGGACCTAGAGGCTTTCGCCGCTAAGTCCCTGATTTCTCTTCTTAATTTTGGTGGGCCCTGAGTGACTCGAACACTCGACCTACGGATTAAGAGTCCGCTGCTCTACCAACTGAGCTAAGAGCCCCACGTGTGTGGCGTGTATCGGAACCTGAACCGGTGGATGGTGGGTTGTGCGGGACTCGAACCCACGACCTACGGATTAAAAGTCCGCTGCTCTACCAACTGAGCTAACAACCCCCGGGCAGCCGAAAATTATAGACCGGCTCATCGCAACGCCAGCGTGGTTTTAATGGCTCAGGCGCACAGCGCTTGCATCGCCTGTGCCGCAGCCACCATGCCAAAGGTGGCGGTCACGCTCACGCTGGAGCCATAGCCGTGGCAGTTGAGATTGCCTTGCGCCTCACACGACTCAGGCGGCGCCTGCACCGCTTCGCGCGAAAACACACAGGCCACGCCCACAGGCCCGCTGCGCGCGGCGCCATGGTGCTGGCGCAGGCGCTGGCGCAGCGAAGCGAGCAAGGGGTCGTGCGTCACGCTGGCCAGATCAGCCACCTCGACCGCTTGTGGCTGTTGCTTGCCACCTGCGGCCCCCACGATCACCAAGGCAGTGCCGGTGGCCATGGCCCAGGCGGCCAGCGTGGCCTTGGCGCGCACTTGATCGCACGCGTCGATCACGGCATCGACGGAACACGGCAACAAGGCTGGCCAGTTGGCCTCATCGACGAATTCTTCGACGGGTAACAGATCGCAGCCGGGATGAATGTCGGCCAACCGCTCGCACAGGGCGAGCGCCTTGGACTGCCCCACGGTGCGACCGGTGGCCTGCACCTGCCGGTTGATGTTGCCTTCGGAGACGTGATCCAGATCGATCAGGACCAGACAGGCCACACCGCTGCGCGCGAGCGCCTCGGCGGCCCAGGAGCCCACGCCACCCAAGCCCACCACCGCCACGCGTGCGCCGCGCAGTCGCTGGTAGTTGGCATCGCCATGAAGCCGTCTCAAGCCGCCAAACCGGCGCTCAAGATCGGCATCAACCGCTGCAGGCTCAGGCGCTGAGCCTGGCCCATCGCCTTGAGCGGCGGGCTGAATCACTTCAGCGAGGCCAGCCGCTCCTTGCCGGCCACGGCAGCCTCGGAGTTCGGATAGGCCTTGAACAGCTCATCCAGCGCCTTGCGAGCCGAGCGGGTCTCTTTCAGCTCGAAGTGGCAGTTGGCAACCGCCAGCAGGGCTTCAGGTGCACGAGAGTCAGCGGGGTGGCCGCTGACAAAGCTGCGAAATGACGCCACAGCCGCCGAGTAATCCCGCTTGCCGTACTGCGCATTGCCCAGCCAGAAGAGCGCCGACGGGCCATAGCCGCTGGACGGATAACGGGTGCGAAACGCGCTGAGCGCACTCACCGCAGCCGGGAACTCCGCATTTCGCACCAGCGTCATGGCCGCCTCGTATTGGCGGATCTCTTCGGCGTCGGCGGTGAACTCCTTGCCGTCGATGGTGGCCTTTTGCGGCTCGAGTTGGCGCAAGCGGCCGTCGACTTCACGCAGCTTCAGCTGGGTCTCGCTCAGATCACGCGCCAGTTGCTCGATCGTGCCGCGCAAGCGGGCGTTCTCGGCGCGCATGAGCTCGATGAGGTTGCTCATGTCGAGCATGCTCTTGCGCAACTGGCCGATTTGCTCGGATTGCTCGTTGTCGCGCAATCTTTGTTGCTCGGCGGTTTGGTCCGTCTTCTGGCGCAACTCAAGAATGGCCCGCCGCGCCTCGTCGTCACCGAACAGGGCCGCCTGCGCTGTCGAAGACATCAGCGCGAGCAGCAGCCCTGCGGCAAGAACGCTGCCACGAAGCTTGGCGTTGGACCAGCTCATGCCTCAGCCTTCAACGGTTGGTGAGTTCGACGCGGCGGTTCTTGGCGTACGCGGCCTCGTCAGAACCGGTGGCAGCTGGGCGCTCCTTGCCAAAGCTCACGGCCTCAAGCTGGTTGTCTGCAGCGCCAGAAACCACCAGCGCACGCACCACGGCCTCGGCACGCTTTTGGCCCAGGGCCAGGTTGTACTCACGACCACCGCGCTCGTCGGTGTGGCCCTCGGCAGCCATGCGCTTGGCACGGTTGGCGGACAGCACCTTGGCGTTGAGGTCGATCACCCGGCGGGCATCGTCGCGCACGGTGTAGCTGTCGAAGTCGAAGTAAACGATGCGGTCGGCACCGGCGGTGTCAGCCGCGCCCTTGGTCAGGTCCACGCTGGTGACCTGGGATTGCGAAGGCGCGGTCGTGTCCACCGGGGTGGCGGTGCGGTTTTCAACCGGCGGTGCCTTGTCGTCGAGCTTGACGCTGGAGCCGCAGCCGACCAGGGCTGCAGCACAGATTGCCGACAACAGAACACTGGAAGCGGATGACGAGGAAAGACGTTTGAAGCTCATGGGATCTCCTTGGAATAAATTGAAAGAAAGTGACGCGAAAAACTAGCGTCCGAACGGCCCCCACACGGGCTCGCGGACGTCGGCATTGGTGGACACCAGACGTGTGCGAATCTTGCCGTCGAGCGTGGTCGTCATCAACACGTCGCGGCCCTGGGCACGCGAGGCATAGATGATGAGCCGGCCGTTGGGCGCAAAGCTGGGGCTTTCATCGTCGCTGGTGTCGCTGAGCAATTGCGGCGCGCCGCCAGACAGCTCTTGCGTGTAAAGCCGGAAAGCGTTGCCCTGTCGCGAAATGTAGGCCAGGGTTCGGCCATCGGGGCTGATGGCCGGGCTGATGTTGTAACTGCCTGCAAAGGTGATGCGTTCGGCACCGCCGCCGCTGACTGATGTGCGGTAGATCTGCGGGCTGCCGCCACGGTCGCTCACGAAGTAGACAAACTGCCCATCGGGCGAGAACGCCGGCTCGGTATCGATGCCCAGGCTCTGGGTCAGCCGGCGCACGTTGTCGCCGTTGCGCCCGATGAGGTACAGCTGCGAGCCGCCATCGCGAGACAGCGTCACAGCCAGCCTCTGGCCATCGGGTGACCAGGCCGGCGCGCTGTTGGAGCCCTTGAAGTTGGCCACCACGCGTCGCTTTCCGCTGACCACATCCTGAACATAGACCACCGCCTTTTGGCTCTCGAACGACACATAGGCCAGCTCGCGTCCATCGGGCGACCACGCCGGCGAAATGATGGGCTCGGCGCTGTTCAGCGCCACCTGTCCGCCTTCGCCATCGGCGTCGGCAATGCGCAGCGTGAAGTTGCGCCCCGCTCGCGTCACATAGGCAATGCGGGTGGAGAAAACGCCCTTCTGGCCGGTGAGCTTTTCGTGCACGTAATCGGCGATGCGGTGAGCGGCCAGCCGCAAATCGGCCTGGGCCACGAGCGTGCTTTGCCCGCCCAACTCAACGTCCTTGACCACATCCCACAACTTGAAGCGCACATCGAAGCGGCCATCGGCCAGTCGGGCGACCGAGCCCACAACCAGCGCATCGGCGGCGCGAGCGCGCCACTGGGTCATGGCCGGACGGGGTACTTCATCGAGCACCTCGGGAGCATCCACCCCACGAAACAGCCCGCTGCGCTCGAGGTCGGCACGCACGATGGCCGACAGCACCTGGCCATAGCGGTCTTCATCGCGAAAGCGAGCGATGGCGATCGGCACCTGCGAGGCGCCCACGCCAGACATCTCGACGCGAAACTGGGCGTGGGCCGCGGGCAAGGCCATCGCCCAGATGCTCAACGCCAGCAGCAACCCCTGAATGAAACGAAAGCGGCTGGCTGGAAGAGTTCTGAGCATGACCTGTGAAAACAAAACCAAGGGGGTGGGCTCTGGCGGCAAGCAAAAGCTGCTCACGATGATAGGCGCGGGTCGGTAACCCCTTACAGGCGACGAACCTTGACCGCCTTGCCCTTGACCTTGCCCGCGTTCAGGCGCCTCACCGCCTCGTCGGCGATGCCCGGCTCCACAGCCACATAGGTCGAGAACTCGTTGACGTTGATCTTGCCAACCTGCGACGCCTCAAACCCCATGTCTTTCGTGAGCGCGCCCAGCACGTCGCCCGCGCGGATCTTTTCCTTGCGCCCGCCCAGGATCTGCAGCGTCGCCATGGGCGGGCGCAGCGGCTCGGTGCTGGCCGGCGTCAGTTCAGCGAGCGGGTGCCACACGCTGGCGCTGCCTTGCATCTCGTCGATGCGCCCGACACGGCCCATCTCGTCCATGCTGGCCAGGCTGAACGCCCAGCCCGCTTCGTCGGCGCGGCC
>CAMCNE010000106.1 GCA_945875935.1 Bordetella parapertussis | reverse complement strand
GCGCTGCAGCCTCAGGTGGCGGCGCTGTCGGATCTGGCGCGCGCGCTGGGCAGCCTGGACGCGCTGGCCGCGCTGGCCGAGCGCGCGACCACGCTGGGCTGGTGCCGGCCGCAGTTCGTGCGCGAGCCGTGCATCGACATCGTGGGCGGGCGCCACCCGGTGGTCGAAGCGCGGCTGGCCGAAACCGGCGGCGGACCCTTCATGGCCAACGACTGCCGGCTCGATGCCAGCCGCAAGATGCTGGTGATCACCGGGCCCAACATGGGTGGCAAGAGCACCTACATGCGGCAGGTGGCGCTGATCGCGCTGCTGGCGTCGATGGGCTCGCACGTGCCGGCCACCGCCTGCCGGCTCGGGCCGCTTGATGCCATCCACACGCGCATCGGCGCGGCCGACGATCTGGCCAACGCGCAGTCGACCTTCATGGTCGAGATGACCGAAGCCGCAGCCATCCTGCACGGTGCCACCGCGCAGTCGCTGGTGCTGATGGACGAGATCGGCCGCGGCACATCCACCTTCGATGGTCTGGCGCTGGCCGGCGCGATTGCCAGCCACCTGCACGAGCGCAACAACGCCTTCACGCTGTTTGCCACGCACTACTTCGAGCTGACCGCGCTGGTGCAAAAGCACGAGCGCGCGGTCAACGTGCATGTGGCGGCGGTGGAAACCCACACCCGCAGCGGCGACGACATCGTCTTCTTGCACCAGATCGAGCCGGGGCCGGCCAGCCGCAGCTACGGCGTGCAAGTCGCCCGCCTGGCCGGCATGCCGGCTTCGCTGCTGCGTCAGGCCAGAGCTGCGCTCGAATCGCTCGAATCCCAGCAAAAATCGGGCGCCGCCCAGATCGACCTGTTCGCGCCGTCGGCAAGCCCTGAAGCCGCTGCAGTCCACGAGCCATCGGCGGTCGACAGCGCACTGGCGAAAATGGACCCCGACGGCATGACGCCCAAGCAAGCGCTCGACGCGCTGTACCGCCTCAAGGCGCTGCAGCCCACCACAGACAAAGGCACCTCACCATGACCTATTGCGTAGGCATCAAGCTCGATTCGGGGCTCGTATTCCTGTCGGATTCGCGCACCAACGCGGGCCTCGACCAGATCAGCACCTTTCGCAAGATGATGGTCTATGAGCAGCCAGGCGAGCGCTTCATGGTGCTGCTGTCGGCGGGCAATCTGTCGATCAGCCAGTCGGTGCGCGAGATCTTGCAGGTCGAGAAGATCGAAGGCGAAGATGGGGAGCCCATCACCATCTGGAACGCCAAGAGCATGTTCGATGCGGTGCGCGTGCTGGGCAGCGCGGTGCGCCGCATGTACGACCAGGACGGCGCCGCGTTCAAGCAAGCCGGCATCGACTTCAACGCCAGCATGATCTTCGGCGGACAGATCGCCGGCGAGGCGATGCGGCTGTTTCTGGTCTATTCGGCAGGCAACTTCATCGAGGCCACGCGCGAGACCTGCTACTTCCAGGTCGGCGAATCGAAATACGGCAAGCCGGTGCTCGACCGCATGCTCACGCCGCAAACCCCGCTTGACGAGGCTTCGAAGTGCGCGCTGGTGTCGATGGACTCGACGCTCAAATCCAATCTGTCGGTCGGCCTGCCGCTCGATTTGCTGGTCTATGAAAACGGTGCGCTGTGCAGCGATCAACTGGTGTGCATCGATGAGCACAACCCCTACTTCCAGATGATTCGCGGCAACTGGGGTCAAAAACTGCGGCAGGTGTTCGAGTCGATCGAAGACCCGCAATGGGCACTGACGCGCGCGTCCATCGACGATGCACAGTGGGGCCTGGTGACCCCGGCCGCGTCGGGCGCCGAGCCTGCCCAGACCACGACGACGCCGCTGTGCGTGAAGTCGGCTCGCTACGAGCCGCTGCGCAAGATCACGCACCCCGGCGAGAAGATCGTCTGAGCCCTTGAAGGCCTGCCCAAAGGGCGGCCGCCAAAGACCCGGCTCCTATACTTCGGGTTTCCCACCACGGCCCTTCGGGTGCTGCAAGCAATGACCAAGTACGTCTTCGTCACCGGCGGTGTGGTGTCCTCGCTGGGCAAGGGCATTGCGGCGGCGTCTCTGGCCGCAATCCTCGAGTCGCGCGGCCTGCGCGTCACCCTCATCAAGCTCGATCCCTACCTCAACGTCGACCCCGGCACGATGTCGCCGTTTCAGCACGGCGAGGTGTATGTCACCGAAGACGGCGCCGAGACCGACCTCGATCTGGGCCACTACGAGCGCTTCATCACCACGCGGATGAAGAAGGCCAACAACTTCACCACCGGCCAGATCTACAAGAGCGTGCTCGAAAAAGAGCGTCGCGGTGACTACCTCGGCAAGACGGTGCAGGTGATCCCGCACGTGACCAACGAGATCCAGGATTTCGTCAAGCGCGGCGCCAGCGCGACCAGCGAAGGCGAGCCGGAGTTCGACGTGGCCATCGTCGAGATCGGTGGCACCGTGGGCGATATCGAATCGCTGCCCTTCCTGGAAGCCGTGCGCCAGATGAGCTTGCGCATGGGCCCCAACAACGCGGCCTTCGTCCACCTGACCTATGTGCCGTGGATCGCCGCAGCCGGCGAACTCAAGACCAAGCCCACGCAGCACACCGCGCAAAAGCTGCGCGAGATCGGCATCCAGGCCGACGTGCTGCTGTGCCGCGCCGACCGGCGCATTCCCGACGAAGAGCGCGAGAAGATCTCGCTGTTCACCAACGTGCCGACCTGGGGCGTGATCTCGATGTGGGATGTGGACACCATCTACAAGGTGCCGCGCATCCTGCACGAGCAAGGACTCGACGGGTTGATCTGCGACAAGCTGCGCATCAACACACCGCCGGCCAACCTCAAGCGCTGGGACGACCTGGTTTATGAAGTGGCGCATCCGCAGCGCGAACTGACCATCGCCATGTGCGGCAAGTACACCGACCTGTCGGATTCGTACAAGTCGCTCAATGAGGCCTTGCGCCACGCCGGCATGCAAAGCCACGCCAAGGTCCACATCTCGTACGTCGACTCGGAAACGCTCGACGACAAGAACGTGCACCAACTCGCAGCCTTCGATGCGGTGCTGGTGCCTGGCGGCTTTGGCAAGCGCGGCGTCGAGGGCAAGATCACCGCAGCCAAGTTTGCCCGCGAGCATGGCATTCCCTATCTCGGCATCTGTCTGGGCATGCAGGTGGCCACCATCGAGTTCGCTCGCCACAAGGCCGGTCTGGCCGGGGCCAACAGCACCGAGTTCGATGCGCACACGCCGCACCCGGTGATCGCGCTGATCGAGGAATGGCAAGACGCCGACGGCTCGATCCAAAAGCGCAGCAGCAATTCCGATCTGGGCGGCACGATGCGCCTGGGCGCGCAAAGCTCGGACGTGAAACCCGGCACGCTGGCGCACGAGATCTACGGCGACGTGGTCACCGAGCGGCACCGCCACCGCTACGAGGCCAACGTCAACTACCTTGAGCAGCTCGAGGCCGCGGGGCTGGTGATCTCGGCGCTGACGCAGCGCGAGCGCCTGACCGAGATCGTCGAGCTGCCGCGCAGCGTGCACCCGTGGTTCATGGGCGTGCAGTTCCACCCCGAGTTCAAGTCGATGCCGTGGAGCGGCCACCCGCTGTTCAACTCGTTCATCACCGCCGCGCTGGCCCACCAGAACGCGCGCACCCAGGGACTCAAGGCATGAAGCTGTGCGGACATGAGGTGGGCCTGGCCCAGCCGTTTTTCCTGATCGCAGGCCCCTGCGTGGTCGAGTCCGAGCAGCTGCAAATGGACGTGGCCGGAGCCCTCAAGGAAATGACCGCCGCGCTGGGCATTCCGTTCATCTTCAAGAGCAGCTACGACAAGGCCAACCGCTCGGCGGGCCACACCTTCCGTGGCCCGGGCATGGAGCGCGGTCTGGAGATCCTGGCCAAGGTCAAGCGCGAGCTGGGCGTGTCGCTGCTCACCGATGTGCACAGCGAAGACGAAATCCCGGCCGTGGCCGCGGTGGTCGATGTGCTGCAAACGCCGGCCTTTCTGTGCCGGCAAACGGATTTCATCCGCGCCGTGGCGCAGTGCGGCAAGCCGGTGAACATCAAGAAGGGCCAGTTTCTGGCGCCACACGACATGCGCAACGTGATCGACAAGGCGCGTGCGGCCGCGCGTGAGGCGGGGCTGAACGACGACAACTTCATGGCCTGCGAACGCGGCGTGAGCTTTGGCTACAACAACCTGGTGAGCGACATGCGCTCGCTGGCCATCATGCGCGAGACCGGCGCGCCGGTGGTGTTCGATGCGACCCACTCGGTGCAGTTGCCTGGCGGCCAGGGCACCAGCTCGGGCGGTCAGCGCGAGTTCGTGCCGGTGCTCTCGCGCGCAGCCATCGCCGTAGGCGTGGCGGGCCTGTTCATGGAAACCCATCCCGACCCGATGAACGCGATGAGCGACGGACCCAATGCGGTGCCGCTCAAGCACATGCGCGCGCTGCTCGAGCAACTGGTCGCGCTCGACCGGGTGATCAAGCAGCAACCCCTGCTCGAAAACGATTTCGGCTGCTGAGCGGGCCCCGGCCCCAGCAGCCCCGAGAACCCACTTTTTCAAAACCTTCCTTCAGATTGAGGACCCCCCATGAGTGCAATCGTTGACATCGTCGGCCGCGAAATCCTGGACAGCCGAGGCAACCCCACCGTCGAATGCGATGTGCTGCTCGAGTCGGGCGTGATGGGCCGCGCGGCTGTGCCGTCGGGTGCGTCGACCGGCTCGCGTGAGGCCATCGAACTGCGCGACGGCGATCCGCTGCGCTACCTGGGCAAGGGCGTGATGCGCGCTGTGGAGCACGTCAACACCGAAATCAGCGAAGCCGTGCTCGGGCTCGATGCCAGCGAACAGGCTTTTCTGGACCGCACGCTGATCGACCTGGATGGCACCGACAACAAGTGCCGTCTGGGCGCCAACGCGACGCTGGCCGTGAGCATGGCCGTGGCGCGCGCGGCGGCCGAGGAAAGCGGCTTGCCGCTGTACCGCTACTTTGGCGGCTCGGGCGCGATGCAGCTGCCCGTGCCGATGATGAATGTGATCAACGGCGGCGCGCACGCCAACAACTCGCTCGACCTGCAAGAGCTGATGATCATTCCGGTGGGTGCTCCGAGCTTTCGCGAAGCGGTGCGCTGGGGTGCCGAGACCTTCCACGCGCTCAAGAAGATCCTTCACGACAAGGGCATCAGCACCGCGGTGGGCGACGAAGGCGGCTTTGCCCCCAGCGTGGCCAGCCATGAAGCGGCCATCCAGATGATCCTGGATGCCATCGACAAGGCCGGCTACACCGCCGGCGAGCAGATCGCCATCGGCCTGGACTGCGCGGCCAGCGAGTTCTACAAGGACGGCCACTACGTGCTCGAAGGCGAAGGCGGCCTGAAGCTGTCAGCGCCCGCCTGGACCGACATGCTGGCCAACTGGGTCGACAAGTACCCCATCATCAGCATCGAAGACGGCATGCACGAAGGCGACTGGGACGGCTGGAAGCACCTCACCGAGCGTCTGGGCAGCAAGGTCCAGCTGGTGGGCGACGACCTGTTCGTGACCAACACCAAGATCCTGAAAGAAGGCATCGAGCGGCGCGTGGCCAACTCCATCCTCATCAAGATCAACCAGATCGGCACGCTGACCGAAACCTTCGCCGCCATCGAGATGGCCAAGCGCGCCAACTACACCGCGGTGATCAGCCACCGCTCGGGCGAGACCGAAGACTCCACCATCGCAGACATCGCCGTGGGCACCAACGCCTTGCAGATCAAGACCGGCTCGATGAGCCGCAGCGACCGCATCGCCAAGTACAACCAGCTGCTGCGCATCGAAGAAGACCTGGGTGATGTGGCGAGCTACCCCGGCCGCTCGGCGTTTTACAACCTGCGCTGAATTTCGCTCGCGCCATGCGCTTCATCAGCTTCGCGCTCATCGCGCTGATCGTTCTGGTGCATGTCGAGCTGTGGTTCGGCTCGTCGGGCGTGTCGCGCATGCTCGAGCTGCAAACCAAGCTTGAGCAGCAAAAAGCGGTCAACGATGAAGCCAGGCGTCGCAACGAGCAGCTCGCCGCCGAGGTCAACGACCTGGTCGAGGGCCTCGAGATGGTCGAGGAAAAAGCGCGCTACGACCTGGGCATGGTCAAGCGTGACGAGATCCTGGTGCAGCTGAGCACCACGGCCAAATAGGCGACGCGGCTCAGTTGATCGAGCCGGATCCCGGGGCTTGCTGCTCGGGTGGGGTGAAGACCTCGCCCACGTCCACGGCATCGAAGCGGTACTTGACGCCGCAAAAGTCGCAGCCCACCTCCACGCGGGTCTGCTCGGCGACGATGGAGTCGACCTCGTCGCGACCCAGCCCCACCAACATGCTGGCCACCCGCTCGCGCGAGCAGTTGCACTCGAATCGCGGGCCCTCAAAGCCGCGCTGCACCGGAAAGCGGCGCAGCGGCTCTTCCCAGAACAAGCGCCGCAGCACGGTGTCGACGTCGAGCGTGAGCAGCTCTTCGCGCGTCAGCGTGGCGGCCAGCATGGCGATGCGGTTGAAGGCCTCGTTGATGCCGATCTCGTCCTCGTTGCGCCGGCCCAGATTGCCCACCCCTTCGACCGGCAGGCGCTGGATCAGCAGGCCCGCAGCCACCTCGTCGTTGGCAGCGAGGATCAGCCGGGTGTCGAGCTGCTCGGACTGCAGCATGTAGTGCTCGAGCACCTCACTGATGTGCTGCAGCGGCTCGCGCTGATCGCCATGCAGCGACACCACGCCCTGGTACGGCTGCTGGCCGGGGAAACGATCCTTGGGGTCGAGCGTGATGGCGCAGCGGCCCACGCCGTGCACATTGACCAGCGCTTCGAGCCGCGCGTGCTCGCTCACCTCGCCCACCACCTTGGCGGTGACGCGAAACGCCAGGTCCGACTGCACCTCGGCCACCGCGAGCTTGACCGGCCCGTCGCCAAAGATCTGCAGCACCAGCGCGCCTTCGAACTTGATGCTGGCTTGCATCAGCGTGGCGGCCGCAGCCATCTCGCCCATGAGCACGCGCACCGGCTGGGCAAACGCATCGTTGGCCTCCGCGCGGCGCCGCAGCACCTCGCGCCAGCTGTCGCCCAGGCGCACCAGCATGCCGCGCACCGGCATGCCGTCAAAGATGAACTTGTGCAGCTCGCTCATGCGCCGTCCACGCGCACGAGGTCGGCCTTGAAGCGCTGTGCCTTGGCGACGTAGGACGCTGCGCTGCGCACCAGGCCTTCGAGCTGCTCGGGCGTGAGCTCGCGCACGACCTTGGCAGGCGCGCCCATGATGAGCGAGCCGTCTGGGAATTGCTTGCCCTCGGTGACCACCGCGCCCGCGGCGACCAGACAGCGCTTGCCGATGCGCGCGCCGTTCAACACCACCGCCTGAATGCCGATCAGCGAGCCGTCGCCCACGGTGCAGCCGTGCAACATGGCCTGGTGACCGACGGTCACGTCATCACCGAGATGAACCGGGTGGCCCACATCGGAATGGATGATGGTGCCTTCCTGGATGTTGGTGCGGCTGCCGATGTGCAGCTGCGTGTTGTCGCCGCGCAGCACGGCACCGAACCACACGCTGGCCTGATCGCCCAGAAGCACGTCACCGATGACCTGGGCGCTGTCGGCCACCCAGGCGGTCGCAGCAATGGTTGG
>CAMCNE010000105.1 GCA_945875935.1 Bordetella parapertussis | reverse complement strand
TGCTTCATCAGCGAGCCGAGTGTCGCGTCGAGCCTGAAGTTTCTTCGCAAGACGCCGTGGGCGCGCGAGAAGGTGGAAGGGCTTTACCTGTTCATGCTGCGCGACGTGCGCCGCGCTCAGCGGGAAGAACCACCGGGCAAGACAAGCCGGGGCTGGAAATAGGGGTCGGCGGGTGTCGCACTGGGGCACCTTGGACTTGCTAATCGAATAGCGAAACCCGTCGCCGACGTCTTGGTATCGGCCGCCATTCGGGCCGACTTGAGGATTTTTTCAGGTCGGGGACAAAGCCCCGATCAACGGGCGCTGGCCAGTGCAGACCGCCGGCGACCCGCCATGAACAAGCCACCCACACCCGACAGCAGCAACCAGGCCGCGGCCGGAATCGGAACGGGATTGACGGTACCGCCTGAGGTTGTCACCAACGTGAAGTCGCCATCGATGGCGGTGTAGTCCACCGAGTTGACGAACTGATACGTCACGGTGCCGGGCACGTACGGAACCGCGAGGTTCCACATCGTGCTGTCTGTATCGATGAACGAAACACCCAGGGGGGTGAAGTAGCCGCGGGCCGCGGCGTTGAGGTTGTTGGGGTTGGGCTCAAGCACCACGTTGTCGTTGCCGGCAAAACCGGCCGTGACGGTGGTACCGCCAAGTCCGTCATCGGCGGTTGCGTACTTGTCCAGCAGGGAAATCGCCTTGCCGTTGATCGCGCCGGTGGCGCCGGTCATGACGTAGAAGTCGTTCGGGTTGGGCACGTAGGTACCGGCATCGAGGAACTGCAGGGTGTTGGTCACGTAGTCCTCGAGGCTTCCGTCAACACTGTCATCCCAGAGCCTGGCGGTGAAGGTGCCGCTGCCGGAGGTGCTGGCGCTGGTGAAGTTCCAGCTCATCACCAGCGAGGCGTTGGCGGCTGTCGCGCTGAAAAACAGCGCCAGTGCGGCGGCGATCGGTCGAATGCGGTTCATGGCAAAAGTCTCTCGAAATTCAAAAGTAGTTCGGTTCAATTCAGCGTGACGGTGGCACCGACGGTCGCCGTGCCGGTCTTGTAGACCAGGGTGTTCAAGCCGTTGAAGCGGAAGCGGTGGACACCACCGTGGCCGGCTTCATCGCCGCTGTACAGAAACAGCGGGCCGCCCAGGGGCTCTTGAACCAGCGTCGGGCTCAAGGGATCGATAGGCAGCCGCGCACCCACCGGCCGCGTGGTGCGGGTGGTCGACTCGCCAAACTGACCCAGGAACAAGCCGTTGTCGTCGAAGTGCATGAACTGATTGGCGTAGCCCACCTTGCCATTCAGCGGATCCTTGAAGTTGGTGCCGTGGTAGCCGTAAACGATGTTCGACCCGTTGGCCCACACCAGGTTGCCGCCGTAGTTGACCGAGCCATCGACAGGCTTGGTCTGGAACACACCCTTGCCGTCCATCAAGCCCGACGGGCTGGCCAGCCACAGCCACTTGGTGTCGTAGCGGGTGGCCGCACCCAGGTGCAAATTGCTGCCGGTGACCGACTGGTCAAAGAACACCACGCGGTTGGAAGCCGTCAGTGGAAAGCGCGGACCGACCACACCCGAGAAGGTGCCGGCACGGCTGTAGGCCGACGTCGCGGCGGTGGGCACTGTCGCCTGAACCACTGCGGTGCCCCATTGAGGGTCGCCCAAGCCGTTGAAACCCGTCAAAGGCAGGCGGTACACCGTCTGCGTGCTGGCACCTGCAGTCGTGGTGGCGTAGCCCAGATCGCCGCCCTCGTACATCACCGTGGTGGTGGTGTTGGCCACTTGCGGCAAGGTGCCGATCAGGCGCACAGGGCCGGACGATGGCAACTCGACGAGCTTCTGGACGTTGCCGACCGTGACCAAGCCATACGTGCGGCTGTTCGACAAGGTTTGGACCGTGGTGAAGCCGCCAAAGCCGCTGTTGTCCCGGCTTGAGTCTGTCACGCCCGCGGGCAGGCTGGGCAGCCAGTTCTTGACCAGCGGCCAGGCCGCGCCACCGGCCACCAAGGCGTCGGTACGGTTGACCGTGTTGCAAAACTGCAGGAAGTTGGCGTAAACACAACTTGGGTTGCCATGGTCCACCGTGGAGGCGTAAACCAGGGGCAGATAGGACACCTTGGTGCCAGCCGTTGTGGAGGCTGGAGCAAAGCGCAGCATGCGGTTGTTGCAGGTGTCGCCAACCCACAGCGAGCCATCCGATTCGGCGGCCAAGGCGGTTCTTTCGCCACCTGCCACCTTGAAGCACAGCTTGGTGTCAGACACAGCAGGGCTGGACGCATAGCCGCCGGCATCACCCTTGGTGTCGCCCGATGCCGAACCCGCAGCGCCGGCCGAGGTGAAGTGCTTGATCTGCTGGCTGGCACCGCCATCGGCCACCCAGACGCCGCCGGCATCCACGCTCGAGCCTTCGGCCGACACAGCCAGTGGGCTGACCAGACCGCTACTGATCACCGCCGCCTGACTTGGCGTGCCCGACAGATCGGTGTAGCGCACCACCGTGCTGCCCGAGATGACCCACAGGTCGCCCGCGGCGGTCATGCTGATCTGGTTGTACTTGCTGGCATTGCTGCTCATGGGCACCGAGATGCTGCCCAGCGAGGCCCCTGTGGTCTTGTTGAACAGGCGCACCAGATTCAGACCGCCGTGAGCCACGGCCAGCACGTTGCCGCTTTGCTGCACGGCGATGCCGGTCGGGCCCTTGGCCGCGTTGTCTGCGGCCGAGGACGCGGCGTAGTAGTCAATCACGCCCGAATAACTTTGATCCGGGTAGCACACGCCGGCAGACAGGTAGTTCAGGCAGACCGATTGGCCGGACGCCAGATTCACCGCGGCAAACGACGACTTGTCAAAGGCTCGCACGAAAGATGTCTTGGCGAATCCGCCGATGTTGGCCGCGTACACATTCGACGCATCGGCTGCGACCATCGCGTAGGCCACGAAGGCATCGGTGCTGGGAAGCTGCCGCAGCGCGGTGTTGGGTGCCGACAGCGCGAAGCCCGACAGACCGGGCTGGCCCTCGTTGTAGCCCACGGCCATGTAGGCGTTGCTGCCCTGGATGGCGATGCCGTTGACCGGCTGCATGTAGGAATGCACGCCAGTGCCGTCAAAGCTGGAAGAGGTGTTGCCGATCACGCCTTCCCAGGCGTAGCCGATGTTGTGATACGCCAGACGGATGGTGTAGACATTGCCAGCGCCGGTGGGCACGGCCACGCCGGCGTCGTTTTTACCGTTCCAGATGCCCGACCTCAAGCCGGGAGACAAACTGGCCCCGCGAACCAGCGAGCGCACCAGCACGCCTTGCGAGTTGTAGACACCGACGCTGACCTTCCAGGTGGTGGCACCTGCGGGTGTGGCCGGCAGGGTGACTTTCCAGGTCGTCGTCCCCGCAACCGGGAGCGCAGCGTTTGCCTGGTGCGAGGCGAACAGCCCCACAGCGCACACGGCGGCGGCGACCGCCAACTGAGACTTGAGGCTTGAAGTGCGTGCTGGGGAGTTCATGACAGGCTGACCCTTGTTAAATACGCGATGCCCATCAATTTCGGGGCTTTTGTCGATTTGTACATTCTCCCGAATCACTGTGACTTGAACCTGACCCCAAGGACACCCAAACCGGCTCGTTCGGACTAGTACGGACTAGCCGATCACACCGCACAGCACCGTGCGTTCATAGTTACGCCCTCACCCACCCCCGAGAGAACCCTGCCATGAGACTGCTTCACGTCATGCTGCGCGTTGGAAACCTGCAGCGCTCGATCGATTTCTACACCCGCGTGATGGGCATGAGCCTGATTCGCACCACCGAGCGCCCCGAGCAGAAGTACTCGCTGGCCTTTCTCGGCTACGGCTCCAACCCTGAGCACGCCGAGCTCGAGCTCACCCACAACCACGGCGTCGACAGCTACGACCTGGGCACGGCCTACGGTCACATCGCCATCGAAGTGAGCGACGCCTACGCCGCCTGCGAGCAGATTCGCGCCCATGGCGGCAAGGTCACGCGCGAAGCCGGCCCGGTGGCTGGCGGCAGCACCGTGATTGCCTTCATCACCGACCCCGACGGCTACAAGGTCGAGCTGATCCAGCGCGGCACGCTGTGAGCGCGCTCTAACGGCTGTGCAGCAAGGCCGCCTCTCGCGCCAAGGCGGTGATGCGCGGCCAGTCGCCGGCGGCCAGCGCGTCGGCCGGCGTGAGCCACGAGCCGCCGCACACGCGCACATTGGGCAGCGCCAGAAAGCGCGGCGCGGTCTCGGCGGTGATGCCGCCGGTGGGGCAAAACACGATGTCCGCAAACGGCCCCGCGAACGCCTGCAGCATGGCCACACCGCCGGCCGCCGTGGCCGGAAAGAACTTCAGGAAGTCGTGGCCGTCCGCATGGGCGTGCATCACCTCGCTGGCCGTGGCCACCCCAGGCAGCAGCGCCAGACCCAGTTCGCGACAGGCCAGGCCGATCTCGCTGCGATAGCCCGGGCTCACCGCAAAACGGCAACCGGCGTCGTGTGCGGCTTGGGCATCAGCCGCGCTGCGCACCGTGCCCGCACCCACGATGGCCTCGGGCACGGCGCGGGCGATGGCTTCCATGCAGGCCAGCGCGGCCGGCGTGCGCAGCGTCACCTCGAGCACCCGCACTCCCCCGTCGACCAGCGCACGCGCCAGCGGCACGGCATCTTCGACACGGTGGATCACCAGCACCGGAATGACGGGGCCGTGATCGGCGAGTTCAAGCGGGTTCATGGAGGGGTTTCCTTGCGTAGGGTGGCGGCTCAAAGCCAGCTGATGGCGCCTTCTTCGGCGCTGAGCACGTTGCGGCGCAAGCCGGCAAACAGCTCGCGGCCGATGCCGTGGCCGTTGATCTCGCGCTGGGCGTCGCTCAGCTCGGCGCACTCGCGCGCGGCCCAGACGGCCTCATCGACCAGCGCATCGAGACGGCCCGCCACGGCATCCAGACGGATCACATCGCCCGAGCGCACGCGCGCCAGCGGTCCGCCGGCCAGCGCCTCGGGGCTGAGGTGGATGGCAGCCGGCACCTTGCCGCTCGCACCGCTCATGCGACCGTCGGTGACCAGCGCGATGCGAAAGCCGCGGCCTTGCAGCACCGCCAATGGCGGCGTCAGCTTGTGCAGCTCGGGCATGCCGTTGGCACGCGGGCCCTGAAAACGCAGCACCGCCACAAAGTCGCGCTCGAGCTCGCCAGCTGCAAAGGCATTGAGCAAGGCCTCTTGAGACTCGAACACGATGGCCGGCGCCTCGATCACCCAAGCGTCGTCGGGCACCGCCGAGGTCTTGATGACCGCGCGGCCCAGGTTGCCGGTGAGCAGCGCCAGACCGCCATGTGTGCTGAAGGGTGCCGACGCAGGCCGCACGATGTCGGCATCGCCGATGAGTTGGCTCGCGGGTGGCAGATCGCGCCAGCTCAGGCGCCCATCGGTATCGGCGTGCGGCACGCGGGTGTGATCGCGCAAGCCACCCGCCGACATGGTTGCCACATCGGCGTGCATCAGCCCGGCGTCGATCAGCTCGCGCATCACATGGCCCGGGCCGCCGGCCGCCTGGAACTGGTTCACATCGGCGCTGCCGTTGGGATACACGCGCGCCAGCAGCGGCGTGGCGTTCGACAGCTGCGAGAAATCACTCCAGTCGATGAGCAAGCCCGCCGCACGCGCCACGGCCACCCAGTGGATCAGGTGGTTGGTGGAGCCGCCGGTGGCCAGCAGCGCCACCATGGCGTTGACGATCACCCGCTCGTCAACCAGCTCGCCGATGGGCTGGAAGCCGGATGCGCCGCCGCGCACCCGAGCCAGTACGCAGCGCACCGCCTCGCGGGTGAGCGACTCGCGCAAGCCCGTGTGCGGATGCACGAAGGCGGCGCCGGGCACGTGCAGGCCCATCGCCTCGAGCAGCATCTGGTTGCTGTTGGCCGTGCCGTAGAAGGTGCAGGTGCCCGGCCCGTGATAGGCGGCCGACTCGGCCTGCAGCAGCGCCTCGCGGTCGACCCGGCCCTGCGCGTGCTGCTCGCGAACCCGGCTCTTGGCCTGGTTGCTCAGACCCGAACCCATCGGCCCGGCCGGCACAAACACGCATGGCAGGTGGCCGAAATGCAGCGCACCGATCAGCAGCCCCGGCACGATCTTGTCGCACACGCCGAGCAGCAAGGCGGCATCGAACACATCGTGGCTGAGCGCGATGGCCGTGCCCATGGCGATGGTGTCGCGCGAAAACAAGCTGAGCTCCATGCCGGGCAGCCCCTGAGTGACGCCATCACACATCGCCGGCACGCCACCGGCCACCTGCACGGTCGCGCCCAGGCGGCGTGCCTCGTCGCGGATGAGCGCGGGAAAGGCTTCGTAGGGCTGATGCGCCGACAGCATGTCGTTGTAGGCGGTGACCACGCCGATGTGGGGTGCGCGCTCGACCATCACGCGCAGCTTGTCGTTCGATGGCAGCGCGGCAAAGGCGTGAGCCACGTTGGCGCAGCCCATGCGATCGGAGCCGCGCTGGCGTTGACTGGCCTCGGTGATGCGCGCCAGATAAGCCAGCCGCAAAGGCGCGCTGCGCTGTCGGATGCGCTGCGTGACCTCGGCCACCACGGGATTCAACGGCATGAAGGACTTTCGCGAGAGGGGCAACTGCGGTCGATTCTGCGCCGCGGCGTGCCGGCCGCGCTACTTGAGCGCCAGATTGCGCTGCGCCATGTCCGGGTTGTCGGTGCTGCGCCGGCCTTTGAGCGCGGCATGACCGGACCAGGCGGCGCGTGCATCGTGCAAGGCGTCGGCGCCCGCAGCGTTGAGCTGCGTGCCCAGCTCGTCGACATCGACCGCACACGACGGATAACGCGCCAGCAAACGGCGGGCACCTTCATCGCCGCGCAAGCGGATCAGCTCGGAGTAGAGGTCAACGCCAAAGCCCACCGGGCAGCACTGACTGCCACGGTGCTGAGCGTAGGCGATGGGACTTTCGACCAGGGCACGCGCCACGCGCAGCAGGGTCGATGGCAACACCATCGACCGCTCCACCGGCAACACCAGCCAGCCTGCGGCATTGGGGCGCGCCATGACGCCCGCGGCAATCGCCGCAGCCAGGCCTTGGAGCTGATGCATGCCGCGACGCTCGGTGCGGCCGTCAGGCGGGACACGCACCTGCGGCGTCGCCACCACCAACACATCGCGGCTGGCCACCAAGCCGCAGGCTTCGGCCGCCTGAGCCTCGGTGGTGACCACCACCAGCGGGAAGCCCGCGCTCATCACCCGGCTCAAGGTGGCCCCCAGCGAGCCCGGCGCTTCGGCGACATAGGCCCATGACGGCTCGGCCCACCCCGCCGCAGCGCCCGAGGCAACAACGATGACCGTGGGCATCTCACTCATGGCGGCATCCACCCATATTGGCGGTTGCCCGCAGGCCGCCCAGATGGCGGCCGCGTCAATCGCTGTTTGGAGATGAGGATGCGGGGAGGTACTGCGGCCCGCCAGAGGATCATCACTTACGGTGTTCCCCTTGGGCGGACGCGGTTTTTCTGATGGGCCGCTCGGGCAAAGGGCCTTTGACATTCGACGCTCGCCGCCTATACTGTACAAATACACAGTATCAGGAGCCAACATGAACTTCGAGTACCGCCAGTGCTACCAGCCCCAGCCATCGCTTCGCTTGCCCTCATGGATGCGTCGCCTGTGGGTCTGGCTCTGAGAGCAAAGCCGCCGC
>CAMCNE010000104.1 GCA_945875935.1 Bordetella parapertussis | reverse complement strand
GCCCACGTTGAGCACCGACAGCGAGGTCTGTGACTTGATCGAGGCGCGCTCGAGCCGCTGCAGGTTCTCGTCGTAGCGCGCCTGCTCGAATTTTTCGTTCGAGAAGTACTTGACCGTCTCGTAGTTGATGAGCGCATCAACCGCCTTGGAGCTGGCTTTGGAGTCCTGCTCGTTCATCGCGCGCCGAAACGCGGTGCGCCATTCGGTCACGCTGATGGTGAACACGATGTACAGCAGCAGCGCGCCAAAGGTGATGGCCGCAAACCAGCCGTCGAACTTGGCCGACAGCAGCACGATGACCAGCGTGATCTCGATCAGCGTGGGCAGGATGTTGTAGATCAGGTAGCTCAGCAGCGACTGGATCGAACGCGCGCCGCGATCGATGTCGCGCGAGACACCGCCGGTTTGCCGCTCAAGGTGAAAGCGCAGGCTCAGGCTCAGCAAGTGATCGAAGGTCTCGAGCCCGATGCGCCTGGCAATGCGCGCAGCCACCGGGTAAAACAAGAGCTCGCGCAGCTCGGTGAACAGCGTGATCGACACGCGCAGCGCGCCGTAACCCAGCAGCAGCGCCACCGGCACCACCAGCACCGCACGCGCATCGCCCGGCTGGAGTGCCAGCGCATCGACCAGGCTTTTGAGCAGCAGCGGCACGCCGATGTTGGCCACCTTGGCCGCAATCAAAAACGCCAGCGCCAGCCCCACCCGGTAGCGCCATTGCCACACATAGGGCAGCAGCTTCTTGATCGTCGACCAGTCGGATCGCGGGGCGGCCGGGGTGGCCGCATCGGCGGGGGGAGCACTCAAAGTGGTGGGGCGCATGGATCGCTGACAGAAAGACTGGCGTGAAAGAATGATTCGACCCCACACCGAAGCAGGTCACGCAATATGCACGAGAACCCGATACACCCCGAGGCCTCGTCTGGTGAGGTTCAGTCACCGCCCTCCGCGGTACCCGCTTCGGTCATCGAACGCTCGCGTCTGAGGGCGCCCTCAGGCTTGCACCCTGACGCCAGCCTGGTGCTGCGCATGATGCCGATGCCGGCCGACACCAACCCGATCGGCGGCATCTTCGGCGGCTGGATCATGGCCCAGGTCGACATCGCCGGCGCGGTGCAACCGCTGCGCATCGCCCGCGGCCGCGTCACCACGGTGGCCGTCAACCACTTCACCTTCAAGCAGCCGGTCAGCGTGGGCGACCTGCTGAGCTTTTATTCGCGCATCGAGCGCATCGGCACCACCTCGATCACGGTGCACGTCGAGGTCTACGCCGAACGCAACCCCGCAACCCCCGAAGTGGTCAAGGTCACCGAAGCCAGCCTGACCTATGTGGCCATCGACGCCAACGGGCGGCCGAGGGCGGTGGTGGTGGATTGAGGGTGGCGTGTCACGCTCGATAGACCACCCGGCGCCAGTTCATCAATCACACGAAAAAACATTTAATACGAATCAGATATTTGGTTCAATATTGATGCAATTTCGTGCAAATGTCAGAAGCCCACACCATCCAACTGCACGCCCAGCGCATCTGGCACGAAGTGGCCAGTGGGTGCATGCACAGCACCGTGAGCGAAGACGTTTCGGCCATCTGCGCCCACTCATCCTGGCTCAAGCCCGGCAACTCTGGTAGCGCTGACTTGATCTGAGCTGAGCCAAAGAATATGGACAAGCGCTTCAACACCATCTCCATCCCCGAGCAGCTCGAGCTGCGCCGGCAAGCCGTCGAGGATGTGCTGACCCACCCTGAGTGGTCGCTGCCGCAGGCCGTGCGTCACCTCAAGAAAACGATGCGGCTGACCACGGCAGAAATGGCCAAATTGTCCGGTGTGGCCTACCGGACGATGCAAGACATCGAACAAGAGCGCAGCCCCGGCAGCGTCAACACGATGAACAGCATCTTCGGCATGCTGGGCCTCAAGCTCGGCGTCGCGCGCATTGCTCGCGAGCCGGGCGCTGATTCCACCGATCCGCGTGACAGCGCTGCCTGAACGCGGCCCAGCCCGGCGCCGGCCCACCCTCAACTGAAGCTCGAAAAATCCGGCTTGCGCTTTTGAAAGAACGCGCTGAAGGCCTCGGTGGCTTCGGGGCTGGACAGGCGCTGGCCGAAAATGACGGCTTCGGCGTTGATGGTCTCCAGCACGCGCTCGACGCTGGCGCGGCGCAGCAGCTGTTTGCTGTCGCGCACCGCGCCGGGCGGCAGCGTGTTGAAGCGTTCGGCCATGCGGCGGGCGTGGCGCAGCACCTCACCGGCGGGCAACACCGCGTTGGCGATGCGCATCTCCACGGCCTCTTCGGCGGTGAACGGATCGCCCAGCAGCAGCTTTTCGGCCGCCTTGGCCTGCCCTACCAACTGCGGCAGGATCAGGCTGGACGCGAACTCGGGCACCAGCCCCAGGCTCGCAAACGGCATCGCCAGCCGCGCCTCGTCTGACACATAGACCAGATCGCAGTGCAGCAGCATGGTGGTGCCGATGCCAATGGCCGCACCGGTGACGGCTGCCACCACCGGCTTGCGGCAAGCCACCAGCGCGCGCATGAAGTCGAACACCGGCGCGTCGGGTGTCGAGGGCGGGCGGTTCATGAAATCGTCGATGTCGTTGCCCGAGGTGAAGATGCCCGGCTGGCCGGTGATCAGCAGCGCGCGCACGGCGGCGTCGGCATCGGCGGCACGCAGCGCGGCGGCCATCGCCGAATACATCTCGGCGGTCAGCGCGTTCTTCTTGTGCGGCCGGGCGATCTCGATCGTGGCCACGCCGTTGAGGGTGGCGGTCTTGATGTCCATCGAGTTCAGCATCTTTCGAAAATTCCGGCCGCGCCCTGGCCTGAGCCCACGCACATCGTGACCATGCCGTACTTCAGCTGACGCCGGCGCAGCGCGTGGATGACGGTGGCCGCGCGAATGGCGCCGGTGGCACCCAGCGGGTGGCCGAGCGCGATCGCGCCGCCCAGCGGGTTGACCTTGCTGCGGTCAAGGCCGAGCGTGTTGAGCACCGCCAGCGACTGCGCGGCAAACGCTTCGTTGAGCTCAATCCAGTCAAGATCGGCTTGCTGCAGTCCGGCGTAGCGCAGCGCGGCGGGGATGGCCTCAATCGGGCCGATGCCCATCACCTCGGGCGGCACGCCGCGGCTGGCAAAGCTCACGAAGCGAGCCAGCGGCTGCAGGTTGTGCGTTTGGATGGCACGCTCGCTGGCCAGAATCAGGCATGCCGCGCCGTCGCTGGTCTGCGAACTGTTGCCGGCCGTCACGCTGCCCTTTTCGGCAAACACGGGGCGCAGCTTGGCCAGTGCTTCGAGCGTGGTGTCGGCGCGCGGTCCTTCGTCGGCGCTCGCGGTGCTCGTCTTGCGATTGACTTCACCGGTCGCGAGATTGGGCGAGCGGTCGGTCACCTCCACCGGCGTGATCTCGGCGGTGAACTCGCCAGCGGCCGCAGCCTGGGTGGCGCGCTGGTGCGACTGCAGCGCAAATTCATCCTGCGCCTCGCGCGTGACCTTCCATTGCTGCGCCACCTTCTCGGCGGTCAGGCCCATGCCGTAGGCGATGCCGATGTCCTCGTCACGCATGAACACCGCCGGGTTGAACGACGGCTTGTTGCCGGTCATCGGCACCATGCTCATGCTCTCGCAACCGCCGGCGATCATCACCTCGGTCTCACCCACACGAATGCGATCGGCCGCCATCTGGATGGACGTGAGACCCGACGCGCAAAACCGATTCACGGTGACGCCGCCCACGCTTTGTGGCAACCCCGCCAGCAGCACCGCCAGCCGCGCCACGTTGTATCCCTGCTCGGCCTCAGGCATCGCGCAGCCGATGATGGCGTCCTCGATCGCCTTGGGGTCCAGCGTAGGCACCTGCCCCAGCGCCCCCCGAATGGCCGCCACCAGCAAGTCATCAGGCCGCGTGTTGCGAAACACGCCCCGCCCCGCCCGCCCCACCGGCGTGCGCGTGGCGGCAACGATGTAGGCGTCTTGAAGTTGTTTCATGGCTGTTCCTTGCTGATGATGGCTCCCTCTCCCGCTCGCGGGAGAGGGTTGGGGTGAGGGTCTGAGTTCAGGTGAGGGTTGGGTGTGGCTGCGTCAGGCTGGCCCTCACCCTGGCCCTCTCCCAGAGGGAGAGGGGACAAATGCTGGTGGGCACCTCTGGCTCGTTTGGCTCCCTCTCCCGCTCGCGGGAGAGGGCTGGGGTGAGGGTCTGAGTTCAGGTGAGGGCTGGGTGCAGCCGCGTCAGGCTGACCCTCACCCTGGCCCTCTCCCAGAGGGAGAGGGGATGAATACGGGTGATCGGCTCTGGCCCGTCTGGCTCCCTCTACCGCTTGCGGGAGAGGGCTGGGGTGAGGGTCTGAGTTCAGGTGAGGGTTGGGTGTGGCCGCGTCAGGCTGACCCTCACCCTGGCTCTCTCCCAGAGGGAGAGGGAATGAATGCCGGTGGGCCCCTCTGGCTCCCCTGGCTCCCTCTACCGCTCGCGGGAGAGGGCTGGGGTGAGGGTCTCGGCCGGGGCGAGGCCCGTTGGCCTCCAGCCAATTGAAGATGCTCAACCGCACCGCCTCACGCTCCAGCAGCACCTCGCGGTCAGTGAAGCGCAGCACGTGATACCCGAGCTGGTTCAGTTCGGCCGTGCGCCGGATGTCAGCCTCCATGCCCTCATCGCTGAAATGCTGACCCCCATCGAGTTCGACGATCAGCATCGCCTCGATGCACGCGAAGTCGGCGAAGTACCGGCCCACCGGATGCTGTCGCCTGAACTTGTGTCCGCCGATTTGCCGATCGCGCAGGGCTTGCCACAGTGCCCGCTCGGCATCGGGCGGGGACTGGCGCAGCTGGCGCGCCCTGTGGGTGGTGCTGGTCACCGGATCAACCCTCACCCTAGCCCTCTCCCACGGGGAGAGGGAATGAATACCGTGGGGTGACTTGGCTCCCTCTCCCAGAGGGAGAGGGGACAAATGCCAGCTGTCCTCACCCTAGCCCTCTCCCAGGGGGAGAGGGAACCTGACTCCCTTTCCCAAAGGGAAACTGGCCTTGGCTCCCTCTCCCGCTTGCGGGAGAGGGCTGGGGTGAGGGTCGCGAAGAACACGCAACGCCTCAATTGCGAACCGGCTTGCCGGTGGACAGCATGCCCATGATTCGCTCCTGCGTTTTCGGATGCTCAAGCAGGGCGCAGAAGTGCTTGCGTTCGAGCGCCATCAGGTAGTCCTCGCTGACCAGCGATCCGGCGTCGACGTCGCCGCCGCACAGCACCTCGGCGATCAGCGAGGCGATGTGGAAGTCGTGGGCGGTGATGAAGCCGCCGTCGCGCATGTTGACCAGTTGCGTCTTCAGCGTGGCGGCCGCACTGCGGCCGGCCACCGGGAACAGCGAATTCACCGGTGGCTGGTAGCCGCTGTTGAAGATGGCCTTGGCCTGGGTGATGGCGACAAACAGCAGTTCGTCCTTGTGCGGCACGATCACATCGGCGTCGACCAAGTAGCCGAGCTTGCGGCCCTCAATCGCGCTGGTGCCGACCTTGGCCATGGCCACGCTGGTGAAGCCGTCCTTCAAGAAGGTGAGCAGATCGGCATTGGCGTTGCCGGCGGCGGCCATCGTTGCGGCGCGGCGGGCGATGTAGGTCAGGCCACCCGCGCCGGGCAGCAGGCCCACGCCCATTTCGACCAGACCGATGTAGCTTTCCATGGCGGCCACGCGGCGGGCCGAATGCACCGCCAGCTCGCAACCGCCACCCAGCGCCATGCCGCGAATCGCGCACACCACGGGCACGCTGGCGTAGCGCACGCGCAGCATCAACTCTTGCAGCTTGCGCTCCTCGGGCTCGACGCCCTTGGCGCCGCTCTTCATGAACACTGGCATCAGCGCTTCGAGGTTGGCGCCGGCCGAGAACACATCGTCGGGCGACCACACGACCAGGCCTTGATAGCTTTCTTCGGCCAGCGCCACGGCGCGCATCAGGCCTTCGGTCACGGCCGGGCTGATCAGGTGCAGCTTGGCGGTGATGCTGGCGATGAGCACCTCGCCGTCGAGCGTCCACACGCGAAGCTCGTCGGTCTTGAAGACCTCGGTGCCCGAGGCCAGCGGCAGCGGTGCGCCCGAGCCGAAGACGCTTTCGCGGAAGTGCTGGCGCGCGTACACCGGCAGCGTGCTCGGCGGCACGAAGCGCGATTGCGCCGCGCTCCATGAACCCTGCGCCTGATGCACGCCGCCGCCATCGGCCACCGGGCCGTTGAACACCCAGTCGGGCAGCGGTGCTGCGCACAGCGCCTTGCCCGCGTCGATGTCGTCTTGCACCCAGCGCGCCACCGTGGCCCAGCCGGCCGACTGCCAGATCTCGAACGGCCCTTGCACCTGACCGAAGCCCCAGCGCATGGCGAAGTCGATGTCGCGCGCGCACTCGGCCACGTCGACCAGATGCACCGCGCTGTCATGAAAGCTGTCGCGCAGCACCGCCCACAAGAACTGCGCCTGCGGATTGGTCGATTCGCGCAGCAGCTTCAATCGCTCGGCAGCCGGCTTTTTGAGGATGCGCACGATCACCTCGTCGGCCACGCCGCCACCGGCCACGTAGTCACCCGACGCAGGATCGAGCCGCAAGATGTCCTTGCCCACCTTCTTGAAAAAACCCGCGCCGGTCTTCTGGCCCAGCGTGCCCTTGGCGATCAGCGACTCGAGCACCTTGGGCGTGGCGTAGCTGCCAAAAAACGGATCGTTCGATTGATCAGGCCCCAGATTGGCCTGCAGCGTGTGGATGACGTGGGCCAGCGTGTCCAGACCCACCACATCGGCGGTGCGGAAGGTGCCCGAGCTGGCGCGGCCAAGCTTCTTGCCGGTGAGGTCGTCGACCACGTCGTAGCTCAGTCCGAAATGCTCGGCCTGCTTCATCACGGCCAGCATGCCGGCCACGCCCACGCGGTTGGCGATGAAGTTGGGCGTGTCCTTGGCGCGCACCACGCACTTGCCTAACGCGGTGGTCACGAAGGCCTCAAGCGGATCGAGGATGTCGGCGCGCGTGGACGGCGTGGGGATCAACTCGACCAGCGCCATGTAGCGCGGCGGGTTGAAGAAGTGAATGCCGCAAAAACGCGGCTGGATCTCGGCGGGCAGCGCCGCACCCAGTTGGGTGATGCTCAGACCCGAGGTGTTGCTCGCCACGATGGCGTGCGGCGCGATGAACGGCGCGATCTTGGTGTACAGGTCGAGCTTCCAGTCCATGCGCTCGGCGATCGCCTCGATGATCAGGTCGCAATCGCGCAGCTGCTCGAGGTGCTCTTCGTAGTTGGCCTGGCCGATCAGCACCGCGTCTTCGGGTACGCCCAGCGGCGCGGGCTTGAGCTTTTTCAGGCCCTCGATGGCCTTGGTGACGACACCGTTCTTGGCGCCCTCGCGCGCGGGCAGGTCGAACAGCACCACCGGCACGCGCACGTTGGCCAGATGCGCGGCAATCTGCGCGCCCATGACGCCGGCGCCGAGCACGGCAACCTTGCGGACGGGGAATCGTTTCATGGTCTCTCCAGAAGATGGCAATTCAAAAAAATGGGGCTCGTCGATCAGAACAGCGCTTCGTCCATCTCCATCAGCGGCTTGGCACCGGCACGCGCGGTGCGGATGAGGCCGGCGGTTTCGGGCAGTAGCTTGGCGAAGTAAAAGCGCGCGGTCGCCAGCTTGGCGCGGTAAAACGGATCGCCGCTGTCGACGTGGTCCAGCGAAATGCGCGCCATGCGGGCCCAGAAGTAGCCGAACACCAGGTGGCCGACCACGCGCAGGTAATC
>CAMCNE010000103.1 GCA_945875935.1 Bordetella parapertussis | reverse complement strand
ATGTCTTTGCGCCTGCGTCGCGGCTTCACGCTGCTCGAGTTGCTGGTGGTGATGGTCATCATCGGCCTGCTCGCCGCCTATGTCGGCCCGAAGTACTTTTCGCAGGTCGGCAAGTCAGAAGTCAAGACCGCTCGCGCCCAGATCGTCGGCTTCGAAAAGGCGCTGCAGCAATACCGCCTTGACGTGGGCACCTTGCCCAGCACCGAGCAGGGTCTGCAAGCCCTGCTGGCCAAACCATCCAGCGTCAACAAGTGGGATGGCCCTTATCTCGAAAAAGCCTTGCCCGCCGACCCTTGGGGCAACGCCTACATCTACGTTGCTCCGGGTGAGCATGGTGAGTTCGACATCAGCTCCACCGGACGCGACGGTCGTCCCGGCGGCGATGGGTTGGATGCCGACATCACCAACTGGTGATCCCAGCGCGCTAACACGGCAGCCGCATGCAATACGCCGTCAAGGCCATACACCGGATGCAGCCGGTCTCGATCACCGTCGATGCCGCTGATGGTGCCGACGCGCGCCGACAAGCCGAGTCGCGCGGCTATGCGGTGTTGGCCGTGCAGCCGGCGTCAGGCAACTCGCGCTTCAGCTTCAACCGCTCGGCGCCATTTCCGCTGCTGCACTTCAACCAGAGTCTGCTCATCTTGCTGAAGGCGGGCCTGTCGGTGGTCGAGGCCATCGAGACTCTGGCCGACCGCGAAACTCGCGCCGACGCCAAGCAGGTGCTGGTCAAGCTGCATGACCAGCTCAAGGAAGGCAAGGCCTTCTCGACGGCACTCGAAGCGCAGCCCGCCGTGTTCCCGCCGCTGTACGTGGCCAGCGTGCGCGCCAACGAGCGCACCGGCGCGCTCACCGAAGCCATCGAGCGCTTCATCGTTTACCGCGCGCAGTCCGACCAGATGCGCAAACGCATCGTCGGCGCGGCCATCTACCCGGCCATGATCCTCGGCGTGGGCACGCTGGTCATTGCCTTCTTGCTGCTGTACGTGGTGCCGCGCTTCAGCCAGGTGTTCCAGGACATGGGCGACCGCATTCCGCTGATGTCGCGGCTGCTGCTGGAGTGGGGCCAGTTCGCGCATGCCCACGGGCTGCAGCTGTTGGCCGGCGGTGTTGTGCTGGTGGTGGGGCTGGTCTACGCCCTCAACCGGCCGCAGGTTCGCCTGGCTCTGGCGCGCCAGATCCAGCGGCTGCCGCAAATCGGCGAAGTGGTTCGCGTGTACCAGCTGGCGCGGTTTTACCGCGCGCTGGGCATGCTGCAACAAGCCGGCATTCCCATCGTCACCGCGCTCGACATGGTGGTCGGTCTGCTGCCGATTTCGCTGCATCCGTCGCTGGCCGCGGCGCGGCGTGACATCGGCGAGGGCCGCTCCATTTCTGCGGCGTTCGAAACACACGGCCTGACCACCGCGGTGTCGCTGCGCTTGCTGCGCGTGGCTGAGCGCACCGGCCAGATGGGCGAGATGCTCGAGCGCACCGCAGGTTTCCATGAAGAAGACATCTCGCAGTCCATCGAGTGGTTCATCCGCCTGTTCGAGCCGCTGCTGATGATCGTGATGGGCGTGGTGATCGGGGTGGTGGTGCTGCTGATGTACGCGCCCATCTTCGAGCTGGCGGGCAGCATCCAATGAACGCGCTCAACGAACAGGCGGTGCAAGACGAGGTGTCGACGCGGTTGCTCACGCCCGAAGTCGTGCGCGCCGCCCGCCAGCGCGCGGCCAGCGAGCAGCGCAGCGTGCCCTCGGTGCTTGAAGAGCAGCTGTCGGTGCCGGCCGATGCACTGGCCCGCGTGCTCGGCCAGTTGCTGCACCACCGCGTGTTCGACAACGCCGCGCTCGCGAGCCTGGCTCCGGCTTTTGATCTGATCGACTACGCCGAGTGCGCCCGCCGTGCCTGCCTGGCCTTGCGCGACGAGGGCGTGATCTTCGTGGTCACCGGCGATCCTTTCGACGACGCGCTGCAGGCCTGGGCTGTGGAGCATCTGCGCGCGCCGCACGAGCTGGGTCTGGCCAGCGCCGACGACATCGCTGCGGTGCTGGCGCGCCACGAAGACTCGATGCGCGCCATCGACACCGCGATGCCCACGGCAGGGCAGACCGACTCTGGCGCCACGGATCTTGAAGACCTGTCGATCCGCTCCATCGGCGAAGGCACCAGCGTGGTCGTCAAGCTGGTGCACTCGACGCTGTACGACGCGCTCAAGAGCGGCGTGAGCGACATCCACGTCGAATCTCACTTGAGCGGCCTGGTCATCAAGTACCGCCTCGACGGCACGCTCACGCAGGTCGGTTCCATCGAGGGCCGCGAGATTGCCGAGCAGGTGCTTTCGCGCCTGAAGGTGATGTCCGAGCTCGACATCGCCGAGCGCCGCGTGCCGCAAGACGGCCGCTTTCGGGTGCGCGCGCTCGGTCGCGAGATCGACTTTCGCGTGTCCATCATGCCCAGCATCCACGGCGAAGACGCTGTCGTGCGGGTGCTCGACAAGCGCTCATTGGCCGATCAGGTCTCAGGTCTGCGGCTTGACGTGCTGGGCTTCGATGAGGCCACGTTGGTGACCTTTCGGCGCATGTCGCGTGACCCCTACGGATTGCTGCTGGTCACCGGCCCCACCGGCAGCGGCAAGACCACCACGCTGTACGCGGCCATCTCCGAGATCAACCACGGCCACGACAAGATCATCACCATCGAAGACCCGGTCGAATACCAGCTGCCCGGCGTGCTGCAGATTCCGGTCAACGAGAAAAAGGGCCTCACCTTCGCGCGCGGCCTGCGTTCCATCTTGCGCCACGACCCCGACCGCATCATGGTCGGCGAGATCCGCGACCCCGAGACCGCCCAGATCGCCATCCAGGCCGCGCTCACCGGCCACCTGGTGCTGTCCACCGTGCACGCCAACAACGTGTTCGACGTGATCGGCCGCTTCACCCACATGGATGTCGATCCGTACAGCTTCGTCTCGGCGCTCACCGGCGTGCTGGCGCAGCGGCTGGTGCGCGTGAACTGCGTGCATTGCAGCGACATCGTCTCGGTCACCGAAGCCGCGCTGCGGGAATCGCTGATCGATCCGGCCCGCGTCGAAGGCCGCGTGCTGCGCGCCAGCCACGGCTGCGGCAAGTGCCGCGGCACCGGCTTCAAGGGCCGCAAGGCCGTGGGCGAGCTGCTCATGCTCGATGACGCGCTGCGCGAGCTGATCGTGGCGCGCGCTCCGGTTCGCCAGATCAAGGAAGCCGCGCGGCGCAACGGCACGCGCTTCTTGCGCGATGCGGCGGTCGAGCTGTTCCTCGACGGCCTGACCACACTCGATGAGATCAACCGTGTCACGCTGGTCGCCTGATCGGCTCAGCCTTCGCGTGGGCGATGCAGCCACGCTGCACGGGGCCGACTCATCGCCGATCGACACCCTGATCGCCGCGCTCGAAGCCGACCTTGACGGCCGCCAACTGCGGCGCGGCACGCAGCTCGAATGCGTGGTGGCAGGCGAGGGCGTTCGCTACCGCATCGTGCCCTGGATCGATGAGCTCGCCGCTCCAGCGCAGCGCCAGTTGCTGGCCGAGCAGTCGTTTCGCGAGGCCTATGGCGACATCGCCATGGGCTGGCTGGTGCGCGAACACGCCCCGCGCTACGGTTGTGCGTCACTGGCCTGCGCGCTCGATGCCAGCTTGATCGACCGTCTGGCCGCGCTCGCGCAGTCGCGCGGGCTCAAGCTGGCCAGCGTGCAGCCTTCGCTCATGCACGCCTACAACCGCGTGTGCGATGACATCGAGCCGGGATGGTTCTGGTTCGTGTGCATCGAAGGCCGGTGGACGACCGCGCTGCTGATGAACTCAGGCGAGCCGCTGCATGTGCGGCGTGTGCCCACGGGCGACGGCGATCTGGTGCGCCTGCTCGATCGCGAGTGGTTCACCCTGGGCATCGAGCAGCCGCGCTGTGCGGTTTACGTGGTGTGCACACCGGGTGGCATGGCCCAGACCAAGGCCTATGCATGGCGCGCCAATTCGCACTGGCAGTTCATCGCCATGCCAGGCCCGTCAGACATGCCGCTGGACGAGGAAGAAGCCGCATGAGCGCGCCGCCGCTGCACCTCGATTTCGTGGCGCCGCCGGTGTACCGCTGGCGCCGCTGGTGCTGGGCCGCGCTGGCGCTGATGGTGGCGTGCGTGGTGGTGCTGGGCCAATTGCAGTCTGTCGTGTCCGAGCGGCTCGAAGCCACGCAGGCTCGCCACGATCTGCTTCGTGAGCGGCTGCGCGCGAGCGGCCCGCGCACGGTGCCGCCCGCCGATGCGCAGACCACGGCCGACATCCAGCGCGCCAACCTCGTCATCGAAGAACTCGTGGTGCCCTGGGAGCGGCTGTTCGACGCCATTGAAGACGCCGATCCCGGTGGCCTGGGCGCACTGGCGCTCACGCCCAATGCGCGCGACCGCACCTTGCGCCTGACCGGTGAAGCACGTGACCTCAACGAGTTGCTGGCCTATGTCGACCGCATGGGCGCGCAGTCGCTGCTCGGCGAAGTGCACCTCCAGGGCTACAACACCGTGGTGCGCGATGGCCAGCCGGTGCTGTCGTTCACCCTGGCGGCCGTGTGGAGGCCCGTGCCATGAAGCGCCATCTCTGGAACCTCAGCCGCCTGTGGCGCGGTGCCGGCCTGCCGGGTTGGGTGGCGGTGGCGCTGCTGGTGGTGTGCGTGACCATGGTGCTGGGCGGCATCGCGCCGCAGCGCGCCGAGACCCACCGGCTGCTCGAAGACAACACCGCGCTCGAGCAGCGCATTGCCGCCAACTCGGCCCATCCCGCGCCGGTGCAGACCACGCCGGCGCAGCAGCTGGCCGTGTTTTTGCAGCGCTTTCCGTCTGAAGCCGAGATGGCAGGCGCGGTGGGCGCGCTGAACGCGGCCGCCAAGCGCCAAGGCGTGCAACTCAATCAGGCCGAGCTCAAGTTCAGCATCGAGCCTTCGGGGCTGCTCGCGCGCTATTCCATCGTGCTGCCGGTCAAGGCCGACTACCGTGCGCTGCGCGGCTTCATCCGCGAAGCCATGCGCGAGCTTCCCGGCCTGGCCATGGAAGAGCTCAACGTGCGCCGCAGCGACGCCAAATCACCGGTGCTCGAGGCCCAGTTGCGCTTTGTGCTGTTCGTGGCCAAGCCGCAGCCGCTGCCGCGCGTGGTGGCGGCTGCGCCGTCCAGCCGACCGGTGCGCTGAAAACCATGGCCGCCATGACCCCCATGCGCAAGCGCATCTCCATCGCGATCGTTTTGATCGGCGGTGCGCTGATTGGCGAACGCGTCATCGCGCTGTCGGGCGATGACGGCGATGCAGACGTGGTCGTGCCTGCGCCAGCCAAGCGCGCAACCGCGCCGTCCGGCTCGCGCACGTCGGGCAAGGCCGCCGCAGCCAGCGCCTCGCTGCGGCTGGACCGGCTCGACGACCGTCAGCACGCGCTGCAAGACACCGACAGCGTCGATCAACCACCACCGCCGGGGCTGTTCAACGCCACCAGTTGGGCGCCGCCGCCGCCACCCGCGCCGCCGCCAGAGGCAGCACCTGCTCCAGTGGCGCCGCCGTTTCCGTATGAATACATGGGCAAGTTGCTTGAAGACGGTGTGCTCACCGCGTTTTTCATGCAGGGCAACCGCGTGCTCTCGATCAAGGCCGGCGACACCGTCGATTCGGTGTACCGCGTCGACCACATGACAGGCGAACAGATGAATCTCACCTTCCTTCCCCTCAAGCAATCCCAGGTGGTGCGACTCGGGAACACACCATGACCACCCGCCGCGATTCACGCACCTTGTCCCGGGCCGCCACGGCCTGCTGGCTTGCCATCACCTTGTTGCTGGCGGCTTGCGCGCCGGGCAGCGATCTGGTGCGCAGCGGTCAGAAGCTGATCGACCAGGGACAGTCCGAAGCCGGGCTGGCGCAAATCGACAAGGCCCTGACGCTCGAGCCCGACAACACCGAGTACCGCGTGCTGGCGGTTCGTCAGCGCGAAGCCCTGACCCGCAAATACATCAAAGAGGCCGACGCCGCGCGCGATGCCTATCAACTCGACGACGCCGAGGCCAGCTACCAGCGCGCGCTCGCGCTCGACCCGGCCAACAACCGCGCGCGCACCGGCATCGACGCCGTTGCGCTGCTGCGCCGTCAGCAGCAACGTTTGGAACAGGCAGAGCTGGCCCTGGCCCAGGGGCGTCGCGATGACGCGGGACAACTCTTGCGCCAGGTGCTCGCAGAAAACCCCGCCAACACCCGTGCCCAGCTGCTCAAACGCCAGCTCGACGACCAGCTCGCGGCGGCCAAGCTGCTGCCCGATTCCGAGACGCCGGCCCTGAAAGCCAAGCTGCGCAAGCCCGTGACGCTCGACTTTCGTGACGCCAACCTGAAGGCGGTGTTCGACGCGCTGTCGCGCAGCACCGGCATCAATTTCGTCTTCGACCGCGATGTCAAGCCCGACATCAAGGTCACGCTGTCAATTTCCAACCTGAGCGTCGAAGACGTGATCGGTGTGCTCACCATCACCAACCAGCTCGAGCGCAAGACGCTCAACGACAACACGGTGCTGGTCTACCCCAACACGCCCGACAAGCAAAAGGACTACCTCGAGCTCAGCGTCAAAACCTTCTACCTGGCCAACGCCGAGGCCAAGAACATCGCCCTCATGCTCAAGACGGTGCTCAAGACCAAGGACATGCACGCCGACGAGAAGCTCAACACCATCACCATGCGCGACACGGCCAACGCCATCCACCTGGCCGAAAAGCTCATCGCCGCGCAGGACCTGGCCGAACCCGAAGTGGTGCTGGACGTCGAGGTGCTCGAGGTCAAACGATCGCGCTTGATGGAGCTCGGTGTCGATCCGCCCGGCAAGTTCACCGTGCTCAACATCGTGCAAAACCCTGACACCGTGGTCTCTACAGCCACGGGCGCCACGACGGTCGTGAACAACACGCTCACCTCGACGCAGCTCACGCTCGAAAAGCTGCTCAACACCAACAGCAGCAACATCGGGGTGGACAACCCGTCGATCAACATCCGTGCGCAGAACGGCGACACCAACATCCTGGCCAACCCGCGCATCCGCGTGAAAAACCGCGAGAAGGCCAAGATCATGATCGGCGACCGCGTGCCGGTCATCACCAGCACGCAAACGGCCAATGTGGGCACCTCTGAGTCGGTGAGCTATCTTGATGTGGGCCTGAAGCTCGACGTCGAGCCCAATGTGTTTCTCAACGGCGAGGTTGGCGTCAAGGTGGCGCTTGAGGTCAGCAACATCGTCAAGGAAGTGCGCAGCCGCTCGGGCACGCTCACCTACCAGATCGGCTCGCGCAATGCCGTGACCGAACTGCGCCTGAAAGACGGCGAAACCCAGGCGCTGGCCGGCCTGATCAGTGACGAAGACCGCAAGGCCGCTGTCGGGCTGCCGTGGCTGATTGACCTGCCGGTGGTCGGCCGGCTGTTCTCCAGCGAAAGCAGCGACCGCAACAAGACCGAAATCGTGCTGCTGATCACCCCGCGCATCGTTCGCAACCTCGATCCATCGGCCGCCTCGCGCAGCGAAATGGCCGGCGGCACCGAAAAGAGCGTGGGCGCACCGCGGCTGAGCCTGCGAAGCGGCGGCAAGATGACTGGATCGCCGCCGCGCGGTCAGGGTGGTTCATCACAGCCTGAGTCCGAGTCCGAGCCAGATCCCGAGTTCGCCCAGTGAACCTCGCGTGTGCTGCTCTTCCATGGGGGCGCGCTCACGCGCCTCGTGAGCGCGGCTTCACCCTCATCGAGCTGCTGATCACCGTGGCCATCCTGGCCATGCTGGCCGGTGGCGCCATGACCTTTGCCGATCTGGCCGTCAAGCGCACCCACGAGCAGGAGCTGCGCG
>CAMCNE010000102.1 GCA_945875935.1 Bordetella parapertussis | reverse complement strand
CGCTCGGCGTACGGCTTGATCGAGTACCCGCCGAAGTACCTGGGCAAGTCCACCGTGTTTGCCGCTTACGCCGCGCACGGCTGCGTGTCGATCAACGTGGCGCACGCCGCTGATGATTCCGACGGACTTCAAGCCGGCAAGCACTTTGTAAGCCTGTCGCACGACGCAGCCATACCGAACAGTGAGCACTCCCGCGAGGCGATGGCCACCGCAGCCCGCGCCTGGTACGAGCCGAATTCCCTGCCCCGACAGGCCAAGGCATTCGCCGTGTCCTGCGGCATCCCACCCACACAAAGGCCTGACCGTGACTGACCCACAAACCACCCCACGCCGCGCCCTGATCTGCGGCATCAGCGGCCAGGACGGCGCCTACCTTGCGCGCTGGCTGCTCGAATGCGGCTACGAGGTCTGGGGCAGCTCACGCGACGTCGGCGGCGCGGGCTTTGGCAACCTGCGCCGGCTCGGACTGCTCGACAGGGTGCGGTTGCTGTCGATGGCGCCCGAGGATTTCCGCAGCGTCTTCGTGGCGCTGCGCGCGGCCAACCCTGACGAGGTGTACTACCTGGCGGGCCAGTCTTCGGTGGGCTTGTCGTTCGAGCTTCCGGCAGAGACGCTGCAAAGCGTAGTACTCGGCACGCTCAACATGCTGGAAGCCTGCCGGCTGATGGAACGACCCGTTCGGCTGTATCACGCCGGATCAAGCGAATGCTTCGGCGACGCCAACGGCGAGCCGGCCAACGAGCAAACACCGTTTCGTCCGCGCAGCCCCTATGCGGTGGCCAAGGCATCAGCCTTTTGGCTGGTCGACAACTACCGCGAGGCCTATGGCCTGCATGCGTGCAGCGGCATTTTGTTCAACCATGAATCGCCACTGCGCCCGAGCCGCTTCGTCACGCAGAAGATCATCGGTACCGCCTGGCGGATTGCCAACGGCTCCAACGAGCGCTTGCAGCTGGGTCGGCTGGACATCGCGCGCGACTGGGGCTGGGCACCCGAATACGTGGTGGCCATGCACCGCATGCTGCAGCAAGACACGCCGCGCGACTACGTCATCGCCACCGGCCACACCCACACGCTGGCGCAATTTGTGGAGACGGCATTCGGCCAGCTGGGGCTCAACTGGCAAGACCACGTCGAGCAACGGCAGGAACTGATGCGGCCCAACGAACTGACCGTCAGCCGGGCCGACCCGAGCCTGGCCGCAGCCCATCTGCAATGGCAAGCCACGAGCAGCATGACGCAGGTGGTGTCGAAAATGATGGAGGCCCTGCGGGCGACAACGCCGCCGCAGTGAGCTGCGGCGACCGGTCCGGTCGGACCGCCGATTACTGCAGCGAAATGTGATCCGGCATGCTGACCGGAGCAATCCAGTCGGTCGGGGTTTCGGCCTTGTCGCCAAGGCTCACCAGTTCTTCGATGACGGCACGGGCACAGGCCAGCGCGTCCATGGCGTTTTGCATGCTGGTGATGTCGACGGCAAGCGGTTGCGCGCGAAGCTGCCGCTCCAGCCATTCGAGCTGGGCGGTCACAAAGCGAAACTCTTGGTATGAAGTCATGCCGTTGGCCTTTCCAGAGACAGGCACTACAGCCCGTCTCCAACCGTCATCTGAATCTTGATTCTGCCTAGGCTTGATGAAAACACGGCGCCAGACAAAGCGTATTTACTAGTCCGTTCGGATCATCCCCAGCTTCCCATGATGCGAACGGGCTAGACCCAGGCGGGCTTTGGCACGATGAACTGTCTTGCTTGCTGCCTAACATCCTGTGACAGACAGCACAACATGAGCACAGTCCTGACTTCGTCCAGACCCGCGCCGGCGAATGTTCGCGAGGCCGTCGCCCGCGGCTTGCTGACGGGATCGGGTACGAGCGAGCAGCCCGACTATCGGGCCGACATCGAGGGCCTGCGCGGTGTGGCCGTGCTGTCGTTGCTGGCGGTGCACCTGTTTCCGCAATGGGCGCAGGCAGGCTTCATCGGTGCCGACATGTTCTTCGTGATCTCGGGGTTCCTCGTGACACGGAGCCTGCTCAAGGCCCACGATGCACGCTCGTTGAGCATCTCGGGCTTTTATTCAAACCGTCTGCGGCGCATCGTTCCTGCCCTGGGCACCGTGCTTGTGCTCACGCTGGTGTTCAGCGTGCTTTTCACTTATCCGAGCGCCGCGCGAGAGATCGCTTCGAGCGTGCTGAACGGGTCGCTCTTCATCTCGAACATCGCGTTGTGGCAAGACGCTGTGCAGCTGAGCCGGCCGGTCGACATGGGCCCGCTCGCTCATCTGTGGTGGCTGGGCGTTGAGGCCCAGTTCTGTCTGATGTGGCCTGTGGTCGTGGCGTTGGTGCTCAGGCACCGTCGGTGGACGCTGCAAGTCATCGCCGCCTTGGTGATCTTGTCGTTCTCGTTGAATGTGTTGCTGGCCGCTTCGACCGCCTCACCTCACATGCTGCTGCCGTTCACACGAGTGTGGGAGCCCATGCTCGGCGGCTTGCTGGCGTTTGTGATGCACGACTCGGGCACACAGCGTTGGGCTGCCCTGCCCTCGCAGCGGGCTCGCGATACGCTGGCTTATGCCGGCGTGGCCTTGCTGGCTGCGGCGGTGCTGCTCATCGACCGGGCGGCCAACCTGCCCGCAAGCTGGGCGCTGGTGATCACGCTGGGCACCATGGCGCTGCTGGCCGCCGGGCCGCTCGGCTGGGTCAATCGCGTGCTGCTGTCGAATTCGGTGCTGCGCTTTTACGGGGCGATCAGTTTTCCGCTTTACCTGTGGCACTGGCCGCTGCTGTGCTTTCCTGCGGTGCTGGGCATTCCGATGTCGCAGGAGTTGCGCGTGATCATCCTCACGGCCAGCGTGGTGCTGGCGTCGCTCACGCACGAACTGGTCGACAGGCGGGCGCAAAAAGCCGCACACCAGCGCGGGTTGCCTGTGTCGGCGCTGGCATGGCTGGCGGCGCTGGCGCTGTGTGGCTGGTATGTGGTGACCACCGACGGGCTGATGGCGAGTTTTCCGCAAGACATGCAGAGAGCGCCCTTCTGAGGCGATGTGCGCAGGCCGTCGGGCCGTTCAGCAACCGTGCGCGAGTCGGCGTATCTCGCTGGCCAAAATGGTCGCCAACACCGCGTTGCCCTCGATGCTTGGATGGACCCCATCTTTGTAGAGCGCTGGCTTCCATTGAGGCATGGCGGCCAGGTCGATGAGCACCACGCCATGGCGAGCCGCCACGCGCTGCACTTCAGCCCGATCGGGCAACCACTCTTTACCGGCCCGCGCCATCTCAAGCTGATTCAAGTCGGGATACAAGAAGATCACGCCTGCGGGACGGCGGCCGCTGGCCTGTGTCAGGCGCTCGAGCATGGCTTCGAACTCGGCGAAATACGGCGCCTCATCGCTCGGGGCTTTCACCTCGAACCGGGCCGCGGTCGGGAAACGCTGATCGAGCGCCTTGCCCACCACATAGCCGGTGAGCCACAGCGGCCGCTCCAACGGGTGAAGGGTCGGTCGCGACCACTTGGCCAACCCGCCCATCTGGTGGGCCATGTATTCCCAAACAAAGAAGTCGGCGCCCGCCACAACGTCAGTTCGGCGATCCAAGTAGCGAAACTCGTTGACGGTGGCCCAGCCGCCTGCGGCCACCGGCCACACCGAGCACGACGCGCTCAGTTTTGACTGCATGAGGGGCGCGAGCTTGTCGGGCTGGTTGTAAGCATTGCCACCCAGCACGATGCTGTTGCCCACCAGCAAAACATCGGTGCGGTCGCTGGCCTGCCATGGCGTGGCCACGCCCATGCTGCGGTCGTTGAACACCCACTCGTTGCGATCCAAAAAGCGCCCCGCTTGATCGGGCTTGGGGATGTAGCCAAAGTGGTCGTCCTTCAGGTAGGTCGGAAACTCCCCCAGACCCGCCACACGCAGCCCCAATTCCGTCAATCCCAGCAAGGCGACCAGCCCCAGGGCCACACGGACCCAGCGGGTGCGGCGAACGTTGCTTCTGGTCATTTCAGCCACGCCACGAGCCTGCGCTCGATGTAGACATTGAACGCCAGCGCCGCAGCGATGCTGACAACGAACGACAGCACCAACGCCAGCGTGGCGCCCACAACACCCTGCAAGCCCGCCAGCATCAGCAGCTTGCACACCAGGCTGATGATCGGAAAGTGCAGCAGGTACAGCGCGTACGACGCATCGCTCAGCCGCTGCACCCAGGCGCTTGAGCTGCGCTGCGGTCTCGCCTCCTCGGCGTTGACCAGGCACACCAGAATCACACCGGCCAGGCCCACGGACAGCAAGCCCGAGTGGGGCCAGACCCACTGCCCATCAGACAGCTGCGGCATGAGCGCAATGAGCACGTAGCCCGCCAGCGCCAGCCACATGATGGGCATCGCCGCGGGCAAGGTCGGCAGTCTTCTCACGGCCCAGGCCGCCGCCACACCCACCACGAAATAAGCCATCGGCAGCCCGCTCAGAAAGTCGCGGTAAGGCCCGCACCCACCCGAGGCGCAGTCGGCCGCATTGATCACAAGCAGCACGCTGATCGTGGCCCCCAGCACCCGGCTGGCAATCCAGGCGCCCAGCACCAGATAGAACACGATCTCGTAGTGCATGGTCCAGGCCACGATGAGCAAAGGCGCCCCGTGAGGGCCCCCAGCACCATGCGATTGAGGGATCAGCAGCAGCATCTTCAGGACCGACCAGATGTCGCCGGGCACATCAGCCGGAAACACCATCGAAGCGAGGAAGACCATCAGCAACACGACCCAGTAGGTTGGAAACACCCGCACGAACCGCCGCCACAGGTAGGGCCGGCACTTGTCGATCTGGCCGATGTACTTGCCGTAAGCCAGCTTCATCACGAAGCCGCTGAGCACAAAGAAAAACGCCACGCGGTTGCCGCCAAAACCCAACAGGTGCTCAAACGTGGCGATCGAAAAATACTTCTCGAGCGCAATCGTGCCGCCCGCGTGATAGCCCAGCACCAAAAGCGCCAGTACCACGCGAACCACGTTCAGCGATTGGTAGGGCGCGCGGCGCGCAGACGAGACATCGGCGGGCGTCGTTTGGCTTGTCGGTGGCGCGGTCGTGGCGGGCATGGTTGTCGTCATTTCAGCCACGCCACGAGCCTGCGCTCGACGTACGCATGGAACACCAGCGCGGCGACGATGCTGACCACGAATGACAGCACGAACGCCAGCGTCGCCCCCACCGCGGCTGGCAACCCAGCCAGCACCACAAGCTTGCACAGCAAGCTGATGATCGGAAAGTGCAGCAGGTACAGCGCATACGACGACTCGCTCAGCCGCTGCACCCACACCGTGGGGCTGCGCTGCGCTCGAGCATCCTCGGCGTTGACCAGGCACACCAGGATCACGCCGGCCAGGCCAACGCACAGCAAACCCGACTGAAGCCATGTCCACTGCCCATCGGACACAGGCCGCATGAATGCAACGGCCACGTAGCACGCCAGAGCCAGCCACATGATCGGCATCGCCGCGCGCAAGCGGGGCAACCGTAGGGCGACCCAGGCCGCCACCACCCCCACCAAAAAGTAAACCATGGGCAGCGCGCTCAGGAACTCCCGGTAAGGCCCGCACTCGCCCGATGCGCAGTCTGCCGCGTTCAGCACCAACAGCAAGCTGATGGCCGCACCGAGCGCTCGACTGGCGATCCACGCCCCAAACACCAGATAAAAAACGACCTCGTACTGCAGCGTCCAGGCCACAACGATCAACGGCGAGCCGGGCGGGCCGCCTGCGCCCTGTGATTGCGGGATCAGCAGCAGCATCTTCAAAATGGACCACACGTCGCCCGGCACATCGGCCGGAACAACCAGCGAGGCGAGCAGCACCATCAGCAGCACGGCCCAGTAGGTCGGGAACACCCGTACAAAGCGCCGCCAGAAGTAGGGCTTGCACTGGTCGAATTGGCCGATGTATTTGCCGTGGGCCAACTGCATCACAAAGCCGCTCAGCACAAAAAACAGGGCGACCGCGGGGCCACCCACAAAGCCCAGCAGGTGGTCAAACGCGGAGACCGAAAAATACTTTTCGAGCGCCACAGTGCCGCCCGCGTGATAGCCCAGCACCAAAAGCGCCAGCACCACTCGAACCACATTCAGCGATTCATAGGGTGCGTGGCGCGGCGTGGCCGTCTCAGCCGTTTTGTGCGTTTGACTCATGTCGTCACCACAGGAACGAAGATGCGGCATGGGCGCTTGGCACCGCACAGCCGCTTCGCAGCCTCAGCCCGCAGCGGTCTCCTCACGAAACATCAGACAGTCGTACTCCATCGGCATTCCCTGGTCGTCGCAAACGGCGGGGAACAGGCCCGCCACACGGAAACCGGCGGACTCGTACACCGCCAGACTTTCCAGCCACCCCGGCATGCCGTCGTAGATTGAACGAAGCGACACCTCAGCCTGCAGCATCACCACCGAATCGAGGACGCCCTGCATGCCCTTGAAGACCTGCAAATCAAAGCCCTGGGTGTCGAGCTTCACGAACAACCTGCGCCCCGCCGCATTCGCGACCACGTCTTCCAGCGCCTCGTCCATGCGCCTGACCCGCACCGTCTCGCAAGCACTCGGCGCGGACCGCTCACCAAACGTGGCGTGGCTGAGTGCACTCGGCGAAAGAAAGGAATTCAACACCGACAGCGGTGCGATCTTCAGCTCAAGCTCGTCTTCCTGAGCACCCAGAGCCATGTTCTGGACATGCCACAAGGGGTCGGATGCAGCAGCTTCGCGCAACTTTTCGAAGGGGCCGGAAGATGGCTCGAACGAGATCAGTTCTCCGGCGTACTTTCGCCGGATGGCGCACCCGAACTGCCCCACATTGGCTCCGACGTCGATGACGAGATCGACCGCCTTGCGCTGCATCAGGTTGTGCCGCTGAACCTCGAGGCTGAACCACGCTTCATGCAGCAAGGCCGTGGGCGTGGCGGCGTAGGCGTTCTCGCCAACACGCATCACCTCCCATGACAGGCCGCGACGGATCGCCCCCTGGAGCAGGCTTCTCAAGATGGACATCGCTGTCTCCCGGTTGTTGATGTGGTGACTTCGGGTTGCTTCACTGGGCCACGCACCGAAAAATAGATGCCAAGCGCCCGCGGTTGACAGCCGCATCGCATTCGTCGGCCACGAAGCGCCGGCCCGCAACCGACAGGCGCTCACGCAAGGCCGGGTCATCACGCAAGGTCTCGATCGCCGAGCGCAGCTGCCCCAGATCGCCAGCCCGCACTGTCAGCCCCGTCACCCCATGCTGCACCAGTTCGGGCACGGCCAGCACATCGCTGCCGATGCACGGCAGGCCCGAAGCCATCGCCTCGACATAGACCAGACCGAATGCATCTTCGTAAGTGGGCATGACGAACACATCGGCGTCGGCGTACAGCTGCTGCAGCGTGGCCGATGTGGGGCCCAAGCCCTTGTGAAGATGCAGTCCGTCGATCTGAGGCAAGGCACCGATGCCATTGCTCACCACGTCGAGCACGCAACTGCCTTGCAAGTGATCGCGAAACACAGACACCAGGTCATGCCCGCCCTTGCGCTCGAAGTCATTGCCCACGAAAAGCAGCCTGAGCTTGCCAGGTGGCAGATCCAGCCGGCGCGGCGGCAAGGCGCGGCTGGAAACGCCGGGCCGCACCACACTCACCCGGTTTGGATCAATGCCGTAATCGTCAATCACCGATGCGCGGGCGGTCTCGGACCAGCACACGATGTGCGACGCCGCCAAAAAGCAATCGCGTTCAAGTTGGATGATGGGACGGTAGGTCCGCTGGGCCGGCGCACGGTGCAAACGGGCCAGCAGTGCGCTCGTGCAGTCGAGCGAGACAACCGATGGCACCGAGCGAAGCAGGTCTGCCGACAGCAGCGCGATCGACTGCGTGTGAACATGAACCACATCCGGCCTGTTG
>CAMCNE010000101.1 GCA_945875935.1 Bordetella parapertussis | reverse complement strand
TCCCTCGTCGCCTCATGGGAGCTGGATCTGTTTGGCGCCAACGCCGCCGAGCGCGACGCCGCCCGGGCCCAGTTCGAAGGCGCTCAGGCGATGTGGCACGACGCGCGCATCTCGGTGGCCGCCGAAGTCGCCAGCCAGTACACCGCGCTTCGCGCCTGCGAAGCGGCCACCGTGCAGCGGCGCATCGACGCCGATTCGCGCACCGAGACCGCCCGCCTGACCGGTCTGACGGCGCGCGCCGGATTCGACTCGCCGTCCAATGAGTCGCTCGCACGCGCCACGGCGGCCCAAAGCCGAGCGCTGCTGATGCAGCAACGCACGCAGTGCGATTCCATCGTCAAGGCGCTGGTGGCGCTCACCGCGCGGCCAGAGCCGCCACTGCGCGAGGCGCTGGCCGCGTCGCGTGGCGTGATCGCCGAGCCGCGCGCGATTGCCGTGCCTGCAGTGCCCGGCGAATTGCTGCAGCAACGACCCGACCTGGCCAACGCCGAGCGCCAGGTGATGGCCGCGGCCGCCAACATCACACAGACCCAGGCCGACCGGCTGCCGCGCATCCGCCTGTCGGGCAGCGTGGGCGGCATCCACAACAAGGGCGGTGGCTTTAGCAACCTGACGGGCTTCGGCATGCCCAGCATCGAGGGCAGCGGGCCCACCTGGTCGATCGGCCCGCTGTCGGTGTCGATGCCCATCTTCGACGGCGGCGCGCGCGCGGCCAATGTCGTGGCCGCGCGCGCGCAGCTCACCGACGCCTCGGCGCAGTACGCGGCCACCGTGCGGCGCGCCGTGCAAGACGTCGAGCAGGCGCTGCTCGTGCTGCAGGGCACCGCCGACCGCGAGGCCGACGTCAGCGCAGCCGCTGCGAACTACGCCGACACGCTGCGCGCCACCGAGGCCCGGCAGCGCGGCGGTCTGGGCAGCCTGTTCGAGCTCGAAGAAGTTCGCCGCTACTCGGTGCAAGCGCAGATCGCGCTGGTCGACTTGAAGCGCGAGCGGGTCGACGGCTGGATCTCGCTGTACCGCGCGCTCGGTGGCGGCTGGAATGCGCAAGCCTCCGATGCGCCGCCTGTCGACACGCTGGCAGCCAGCACCCCCACCCCACCGTCAACGCCCGCTGCGGCATCCGGCGAGCCCGCCGCGCGCTGAGCCGCCCACACCACGAAACACGCAGGATTGCCCATGCGCCTGACATCCCGCCTCATCCCTTCGCTGGCCCTCTTCGTCGTGGCCGCCGTGGCCGGCTCCTTGCTGCTGCTGGCCCACGCCGCCGACAGCCCCCAATCAGCCGCCGCGCCCGGCACCCGGGCCGCGCTGTCGATCACGCTGGCGCAACTGCAGGCCACCGATGTGCCGGTGACCCTCACCGCCAACGGCAGCATCGCCGCCTGGCAGGAGGCCAGCATCGGCAGCGAGGTGGGCGGCCTGCGCATGGAGACCGTGCGTGTCAACGTGGGCGATGTGGTGCGGCGCGGCCAGGTGCTGGCCAGCTTTGCGCCTGAGACAGTGCAAGCCGATCTGGGCGAGGTGCTGGCCCGACTGGCCGAGGCCGAAGCCACCGCAGCCGAAGCAGCCGCCAATGCCGAACGCGCGCGCGGCCTGCAAGCCACCGGGGCGCTGAGCGCGCAGCAGATTCAGCAGTACCAGACCGCCGAGCGCACCGCGCAGGCCCGCGTCGAGGCGCAGCGCGCGGCCAGCCAGGTGCAGCGGCTGCGGCTCAAGCACACCCAAGTGCTGGCACCCGACGACGGCGTGATCTCGGCTCGCAGCGCCACCGTGGGCGCGGTCACGCCGCCGGGTCAGGAGCTGTTTCGCATGATCCGCCAGGGCCGCCTCGAGTGGCGCGCCGAGGTGCAGGCGGCCGATCTGAGCCGGCTCAAGCCCGGTCTGGCCGCGCGCATCACGCTGTCGGGCGAGGCCCCCGGCGAGGCTGCCGGCAACGCCATCACCGGCCGGCTGCGCATGGTGGCGCCCACGGTGAACGCGCAAACGCGCGACGCACTGGTCTACGTCGACCTGCCTGCGGGCAGTGCGGCGCGCGCGGGCATGTTCGCCCGCGGCGAGTTCATGCTCGGCCAGCAGCGCAGCCAGACGCTGCCGCAAAGCGCGGTGATGCTGCGCGACGGGCTGAGCCACGTGATGCGACTCGACGCTGACAACAAGGTGCACGAGGTCAAGGTGTCGGTGGGTCGGCGGCTGGGCGATCGCATCGAGATCACCGGCGGGCTCGACGCCAGCGCCCGCGTGGCCGCCAGCGGCGTGGCCTTCCTCGGCGACGGCGACACCGTGCGGGTGATCACCGAGCCGCACGTGGCCACACCGGGCCAGTCGGTCAACGCGCAGAGCGCTCGCTAGAAGCACCGACCATGAACTTCTCGACCTGGTCGATCAAGAACCCGATCCCGGCGGTGATGCTGTTCGTCTTGCTGACGGTGGCCGGGCTGATGGGCTTTCGGGCCATGAAGGTGCAGATGTTTCCGGACCTCGAGCTGCCGGTGGTCACGGTGACGGCCACGCTGCCCGGCGCCTCGCCCTCGCAGCTCGAGACCGACGTGGTGCGCAAGATCGAGAACTCGGTGGCCCGAATCTCGGGCGTCAAGCACATCTACGCCAAGTTGCAGGACAGCTCCGCCGTCATCAGCGTCGAGTTCCGCCTTGAAAAGCCGCTGCAAGAAGCCGTCGACGACGTTCGCGAGGCCGTCAACCGCATCAGCACCGATCTGCCGGGCGACCTGCGCGAGCCGGTGATCGCCAAGCTCGAGATTGCAGGCTCGCCCATCCTCACCTACACCGTGGCCTCGAGCGGCATGGACGACGAGGCCCTGAGCTGGTTCGTCGACAACACCATCGCCAAGGACATGCTGCGCATCCGCGGCGTTGGCGCCGTCAGCCGCGTGGGCGGTGCGACCCGCGAGGTGCACGTCGCGCTCGATGCGCTCAAGCTGCAAGCGCTCAATGCCTCGGCGTCGGACATCTCGCGGCAGTTGCGGCAGATTCAGCAAGACGCCTCGGGTGGGCGCACCGACGTGGGCGACGCCGAACAGTCGGTGCGCACCATCGCCACCGTGAGGTCCGCCGAGGAGCTCGCGCGCATCGACATCACCTTGTCCGACGGCAGGCATGTGCGGCTCGATCAGGTGGCCAGCGTGCGCGACACCGTGGCCGAGACCCGCTCGGCCGCGCTGCTCAACGGTCAGCCGGTGGTCGCCTTCGAGATCTCGCGCAGCCGAGGCGCCGGTGTCACCGAGGTGGCCGAGCTGGTGCGCGCCGAGCTCGATCGGTTGCGTGCCGCCCATCCCGAGATCACCATCACCGAGGCCTTCAACTTCGTCGAGCCGGTGCAAGACAGCTTCGACGGCTCGATGCTGCTGCTCTACGAGGGCGCCGCACTGGCCGTGCTGGTGGTGTGGCTGTTCCTGCGCGACAGCCGTGCCACTTTCGTCGCGGCCACCGCGCTGCCGCTGTCGGCCATCCCCACTTTCGGCGCGATGTACCTGCTGGGCTTTTCGCTCAACACGGTCACGCTGCTGTCGCTGTCTTTGGTGGTGGGCATCTTGGTCGATGACGCGATCGTCGAGATCGAGAACATCGCGCGGCACCTGCGCATGGGCAAGACGCCGCTGCAAGCGGCCACGGATGCGGCCGACGAGATCGGCCTGGCGGTGATCGCCACCAGCTTCACGCTGATCGCGGTGTTCCTGCCCACGGCCTTCATGAGCGGCATCGCAGGGCGCTTTTTCGTGCAGTTCGGCTGGACGGCAGCGATCGCGGTGTTCTTCTCGCTGGTGGTGGCGCGGCTGCTCACGCCCATGATGTCGGCCTACTTGCTGCGCGAGGGCAGCAGCCACGCAGACACCGAGCCGCGCTGGGTGATCGTGTGCCTGCGCTGGACGCGCTGGTGCCTGACCCATCGCGGCTGGACGCTGCTGGCCGCCGGCGTGTTCCTGGCTGGCTCGGTGGCGCTGGCGCCGCTGCTGCCCACCGGCTTCATCCCCGCCGACGACCTGTCGCAAACGCAGGTCACGGTGTCGCTGCCTCCGGGCAGCACTTTCGAGCAAACGCTGGAGGCCGCCGAGCGTGCGCGCGCGCTGGTCGAGCGCAATCCGCACGTCAAGCGCGTGTACACCGCGGTGGGCGGCGGCATGACCGGCGCAGACCCGTTTGCCGCGGCGGGCGCGCCCGACGTACGCACCGCCACGCTGACCATCAAGCTGACACCGCGTGGCGAACGCTCAGGGGTGTCCAAGCAGGTGATCGAGGGCCAGCTGCGCGAGCTGATGAGCGAGCTGCCGGGCGCGCGCATCAAGGTCGGGCTGGCCGCCGCCGGCGCCAAGTACGTGCTGGTGCTGGCCAGCGAAGACGGGGGCGCCCTCAACGAGCATGCGCGGCTGGTCGAGCGCGAGCTGCGCACGCTGCCGGGCATTGGCAACGTCACATCGACGTCGAGCCTGGTGCGCCCCGAGCTCATCGTGCGGCCCGACTTCGCGCGCGCGGCCGATCTGGGCGTGACCTCGGCGGCCATCGCCGACACCCTGCGCATCGCCACCCGCGGTGACTACGACCAGAGCCTGCCCAAGATGAACCTGACGCAGCGCCAGGTGCCTATCGTGGTCAAGCTCGACGCCCAGGCACGCAGCGACATCGAGTTGCTGTCGCGTCTGGCGGTGCCCGGCACCCACGGCCCGCAACGCCTGGGCAATGTGGCCACGCTGACGCTGGACAGCGGCCCGGCGCAGATCGACCGCTATGACCGCCAGCGCAACGTCAACCTGGAAATCGAGCTCAACAACCAGCCGCTGGGCGCCATCAAGGCCGCCGCGTCGGCGCTGCCCAGCCTGCAGACGCTGCCGCCAGGCGTGACGCAAAAGACGGTGGGCGACGCCGAGACCATGAACGACCTGTTCGAGAGCTTCGGCGTGGCCATGCTCTACGGTGTGCTGTGCATCTACATCGTGCTGGTGCTGCTGTTCAAGGATTTCGTGCAGCCGGTGACCATCCTGGCCGCGCTGGTGCTGTCGGTGCCGGGCGCCTTCCTGGCGCTGTTCGTCTCGAACACCGCGATCTCGATGCCCTCGCTGATCGGGCTGATCATGCTCATGGGCATCGCCACCAAGAACTCCATCTTGCTGGTCGAGTACGCCATCGTGGCGCGCCGCGAGCGCGGCCTGTCGCGCTGGGAGGCGCTGCTCGACGCCAGCCACAAGCGCGCACGGCCCATCGTCATGACCACCATCGCCATGGGTGCGGGCATGCTGCCGATCGCGATCGGTCTGGGGGTGGATCCGAGCTTCCGTGCGCCGATGGCCATCGTGGTCATCGGCGGGCTGATCACTTCCACCTTCCTGAGCCTGCTGGTGATCCCTGTGGTGTTCACCTTTGTCGACGATGCGGTGCTCGCCGTGATGCGCTGGCTGCCGCGGCGCACCGCGCAACAGGAGCGCTCACCATGACGCCGATGCCGGTCGAGCCCGATGTGCTGTGGCTGTTGATCACGCGGCTGGGCGAGGCGCTGATCTTGCTGCCTGCGGTCGTGCTGCTGGCGCTGTGGCTGGTCTGGCGGGGCCGCTCGGTGCGGCTGGCGGCCGTGTGGACGCTCGGGCTCGGTGCTGCGGTGGGTGTGACGGTCGCCTCGAAGATCGCCTTCATGGGCTACGGCGTGGGCTACGCGCCGCTGGACTACACCGGCATCTCCGGCCACTCGATGCTCGCTGCGGCGATCTATCCGCTGGCCAGCATGGTGGCGCTGCACGCCCTGGCCGGGCCGGCCGCACCCGACTGGCGCCGCACGGGGCTGTCGCTGGGCATCGCGCTGGCGGTGCTGGTCGGTGTGTCGCGCATCGCCATCGGCGCGCACTCCTGGGTCGAGGTGCTGATGGGGCTGGCGCTGGGCGCTGCGGTGTCGGCCGCCGCGCTGAGTGCGGGCCGGCTGCCGACGATGCGCTCGGCGCTGTGGGTGCCCGTCATCCTCACGCTGTGGTTCGGCTTGACGCCGGTCGGCGCGCCGCCGTCAGACACCCACGGGCTGATCACCCATTGGGCGCTGCAGGTGTCTGGTCGCCACGTTCCCTACACCCGCGGCGACATGCACGCCGACTGGCTGCTAGGGCAGCAGCGACGCTGAAGATCGCTCAGCTCGCGCCGGCCGCGGGCTGGTCCAGCCCCATGTGCTGCAGCAGATCGCTCACCAGCTCCAGGCGCAGCAGCGGGTTGTCCAGCGACATCAGCCGCTGCTTTTGATCTGCATCGAGCGGCAACAGCTCGCACCAGCGGTTGGCCAGCCAGCCGCAATCGCCCCACTGATAGGGCGGCTGCAGCGGCATTTCAGCCGGATCGCCCGCGCGCTCGGACAAGCCGCGCACCAGCTCTTGCAGTGAAAACGCCGCGTTTTCGAGATCCGCGGGAATCGGCACCGGCATGTCCTGCGGCAGCAGTTCGACGTCGGCCACCCACAGCCCGTGCTTGAGCCGCTCGCTCGAGCGGATGCGAAAGCGCTGCGTGCCGGTGCACTGGATCGTCATCAGCCCAGGGTGAGGGCGCTCCAAGCGGGTGATGGTGGCCAGCGTGCCTTCGGTGTGGAAGGACTCGTCGCTGTAACCCGACGGTGCTCCCGCCGATCCGGGCGCCGAGCGGACTTCGCGCCCTTGCGTCAGGCAAACCACGCCGAACGGTGTGCCGGCCTTGTGGCTGCGGCCGATCATGTCAAGGTAGCGCACCTCGAAGATCCGCAGCGGCAGATAGCCCCCCGGAAACAGCACGCTGCGCAAGGGGAACAGCGGCAGCTGCGACAACTGCTCGGGGGCGGGTACTTCCATCGGCGCATTGTGTTGCGCGCGCCGCGCCCTTGCGCACGGGGGATTGCCCACCCCCTGGGCTCAGCGAGCCGGTGCTTTCGGCAGCAGCCCGTCAGCTCGCAACAGCGCCTCGAGGCAGTGATCGCGGATGCCGTAGAAGGCCTTGAGGTCTTCGATCTGACCCGCGCTCGCGGCGGCGGGCCGCGCGTCCGGGCGGCGCACCGCCAGGATCATCTTGTTCTTTTGCGTGTGCTCGAGCGCCACAAATTCGAACACCTGCGTGTCGTAGCCGCAGGCTTCGAGCAGCAGCGCGCGCAGACCGTCGGTGAGCATCTCGGCGTGCTGGCCGAGGTGCACGCCGTGCTGCAGGATGGGGCGCAGCGGATGCGGGCTGAGCAGTTGGGGGCGCAGCTGCTTGTGGCAGCACGGCGAGCACAGGATCACCGCCGCGCCGCCGCGCAGGCCGTGGTGGATGGCGTGGTCGGTGGCGGTGTCGCACGCGTGCAGCGCGATCATCACGTCGATCGGCTCGGCGCAGCGTGTGCTCACATCGCCCTCGTCAAAGCACAGGCCTTGCAGCCCCAGCTTTTGCGCCACCGCATTGCCCAGACGCACCATATCGCCACGCAGCTCGACGCCGGTGACCTGCGGGTCGACGCCGGGTTGGCCGCGCAGGTGGTCGTGCACCGCAAACGTCAGGTAGCCCTTGCCCGAGCCGAAGTCGACCACGCGCACCGTTCGCGGTGACGCGTCGCTCGGCGCATCGGCCGAGGGCAGCAGCCCCGAGGCCCGCAAGGCACCGCCGAACACCTCGACGAACTTGTTGATCTGCTTCCACTTGCGCGACATCGCCGGCACCACATCGTGCTGCGCGGTGGTCACACCCAGCGCGGTGAGAAAGGGCTGGCGCACATCGACCCAACGCTGCTTTTCGCGGTCGTGGGTGGCGGTGGCTGGCGCCTCGCGCCCGTGGCCGGGGGCGTCGGCCTCGGCTGGCGGCGGCAGCGGCGTGCTGCGCAGCGTGCACACGCCGCGCTGGCTGATGGTGAGCTCAAGGGTCTCCTCGGCGGTGTGCAGGTGCGCGTTGCGAAACACCGGGCCCAGCAGTTCGCGCACGGCCTGCACGCCGGCATCCACGCTCAGGTTCTTGGTGACATCTCGCGTGGTGTGCCGGTACACGAACGACAG
>CAMCNE010000100.1 GCA_945875935.1 Bordetella parapertussis | reverse complement strand
GCTTGGGTCATGGCGCGGCACGGCATGACCAGAAACTCATGCATGTAGGGCGCGCCGGTCACGATGGCCTTGGTGCCCGAGATCACGATGCCTTTGGCGTTGCGCTCGACCACGTGCACATAGGTGTCGGGGTTGGCCTGCTGGTGCGGGCGGCGCGAGCGGTCGCCCTTGGCGTCGGTCATGGCGATGCCGATCGACAAATCGGCGTCTTGCACATGCTGCAAATAGGCCGCGAAGCGCGCGCGGTGCTCGGTGCTGCCGCGCGCGTCGTCGATGCGTGCGCTGACCTGGCCCAGCGCATTGAGCGCGTCGTGCGCCAGATAGCGCTGCGCGCAGCCGGTTTCCTGGCACAGCAAGCGCACCGCTTCCAGCTTGTTGAGCAGGTCGCCGGCCGACTCGTTGATGTGCAGCATGCGGTTGACCGTCTTGCCGCTGCTGCCTTGGGTGGCCGTCATGAGCGGCGCCATGGCCGCGTCGTGCGCGAAGTCGTAGGTCACGCCCAGCGCGTTGATGCCCGGCTGCAGCGAGGGCGCGTCGGCCACCGAATCGATCAGCTGGCCGTCCACGTAGACCACGGGCTTGAGCCGGCGCAGCGATTCGCGGTAGTCGGCCGCGGTCATCAGGTGCGCGGTGGAGGCCGGGCTCAGGGCTGCGTGCTCTGGCAGGGGTGCGTTCATCGTCGATTCCTTGGTTGAGCCTCAGTTTTCGATCGTGTCACCAGATGGCCCTTCGAGATACCCAGACGCACCCTCGATCACTCGCCCGCGTAATCCGCCATCGGCGGACAACTGCACACCAGGTTGCGGTCGCCGTACACGTTGTCGACGCGGCCCACCGGCACCCAGTACTTGGCGCTGCGCAAGCTGGCCAGCGGGTAGGCCGCCTGCTCGCGCGTGTACGGGTGCGACCACTCGGCGCCAAGCAGCGCTTGCGCGGTGTGCGGTGCGGCCTTGAGCGGGTTGTCGGCTGCGGGCCAGGTGCCGGCTTCGACCTGCGCGATCTCGGCGCGGATGGCGATCATGGCGTCGCAGAAGCGGTCGAGCTCGCGCAGCGGCTCGCTTTCGGTCGGCTCGATCATCAAGGTGCCGGGCACCGGAAAGCTCAGCGTGGGCGCGTGGAAGCCGTAGTCGATCAGCCGCTTGGCGACGTCCTCGGCGGTGATGCCGATGGCGTCTTTCAGCGGTCGCAGATCGAGGATGCATTCGTGCGCCACGCCGCCGCTGCGCAGCTGCGACTGGCCACCCGAATACAGCACCGGGAAGTGGTCGATCAGCCGCGAGGCGATGTAGTTGGCAGAGAGGATGGCCACTTCGGTGGCCGCTTGCAGCCCCTCGGCGCCCATCATGCGGCAGTACATCCAGCTGATGGGCAGCACTGCGGCATTGCCCAGTGGGGCGGCCGACACGGCACCCACCTCATGGGCTGCAGCCTCGCCCAGGCCCGCGGCCGTGCGGTGCTGAGGCAAGAAGGGCACCAGATCGGCCACCACGGCCACCGGCCCGACGCCCGGGCCGCCGCCGCCGTGCGGAATGCAAAAGGTCTTGTGCAAATTGAGGTGGCTCACATCGCCGCCGAACTCGCCCGGTGCGGCCACGCCGACCAGCGCGTTCATGTTGGCGCCGTCGACATAGACACGACCGCCGTGGCGGTGCACCAGCTCGCACAGTTCGCGAATGCGCACCTCGAACACGCCGTGCGTGCTCGGGTAGGTGACCATCACCGCGGCCAGCTTGTCGCTGTGCTGCTCGCATTTGGCTTTCAGGTCGTCCATGTCGACGTTGCCCTGCGTGTCGCACTTCACCACCACCACGCTCAGGCCCACCATCTGCGCCGACGCCGGGTTGGTGCCGTGCGCCGATTCGGGAATCAGGCACACCGTGCGCTGCGTGTCACCGCGCGAGGCGTGAAACGCGGTGATCGCCAGCAGTCCGGCGTACTCGCCTTGCGAGCCGGCGTTGGGCTGCAGGCTCACGCCGCTGTAGCCGGTGGCCTGGCACAGCCAGCCTTCGAGCTGCTCGCGCAGCATTTCGTAGCCGGCCAGCTGGTCGCGCGGGGCGAACGGATGGATATTGGCGAACTCGGGCCAGGTGATGGGGATCATCTCGCTGGTGGCGTTGAGCTTCATGGTGCACGAGCCCAGCGGGATCATGGTGCGGTCGAGCGCCAGGTCCTTGTCGTTCAGGCGGCGCAGGTAGCGCAGCATGTCGGTTTCGCTGTGGTGGGTGTTGAAAACCGGGTGCGTGAGGAACGCGCTCTGGCGCACCAGCGCGGCCGGCACGCCCAGCGCCTGGCCGGCTTCGAAGCGGCTGAAGTCGGGCAGCGTCTTGCCGCTGGCAAACAGACCCCACAGCGCGTTGATGTCTTCGCGGGTGGTGGTCTCATCCAGCGTGATGCCGATCGACGTGGCCGACGCGCGGCGCAGGTTGTAGCCCGCATCGCGCGCGGCTTGCAGCAGCGCATCGGTGCGCGCGCCCGTGGCGATGTGCAGCGTGTCAAAGCCGCCAGCGCTCACGCCATCCACGCCCAGCTCGCGCAGTCCGGCGGCCAGCACCGAGCTGTAGCCGGCCACGCGGCGCGCGATGCGCTTCAAGCCCTCGGGGCCGTGGTACACGGCGTACATGCTCGCCACCACGGCCAGCAACACCTGCGCGGTGCAGATGTTGGAAGTGGCTTTTTCGCGGCGGATGTGCTGTTCGCGCGTTTGCAGCGCCAGCCGGTAGGCGGGGTTGCCGTGCGCGTCGATGCTGATGCCCACCAGGCGGCCCGGCATCGAGCGCTTGAACTCATCGCGCGTGGCCAGATACGCCGCGTGCGGGCCGCCATTGCCCATCGGCACGCCGAAGCGCTGGGTGTTGCCCACCACGATGTCGGCGCCCATTTCGCCCGGAGGCTTCAGAAGCGTCAGCGCCAGCAGGTCGGCCGCCACGATGGCCAGACCACCGGCGGCGTGCAGCTCGGTGATCACCGGTGCCAGATCGCGCACCACGCCGTTGACGCCGGGGTACTGGAACAGCGCGGCAAAGGCGCCGGCCTTGGCCGCGTCATCGGCCGCGCCAGTGACCACGCTGATGCCCAGCGGACGGGCGCGGGTGCAGATCACTTCCAGCGTTTGCGGCAGCACGTCATCGGCCACGAAGAAGGTGGTGGATTTGCTCTTGCCCATGCGAATGGCCAGCGTCATCGCTTCGGCCGCCGAGGTGGCCTCGTCGAGCATCGAGGCGCCGGAGATCTGCATGCCTGTCAGATCGCACACCATGGTCTGGAAGTTGATCAGCGCTTCCATGCGGCCTTGCGAAATCTCGGCCTGGTAGGGCGTGTAGGCGGTGTACCAGGCGGGGTTCTCGATCACGTTGCGCAAGATGACGCCGGGCGTGATGGTGCCGTGATAGCCCTGGCCGATGCAGCTCTTGAGCACGCGGTTGCGGCTGGCGATCTGGCGCAGCTCGGCCAGCGCGCGCGCTTCGGTCAGCGGCTCGGGCAGCACCATGGGCTGGCTGCGCGCGATGCTGCGCGGCACGATGGCCTCGATCAGCGCGCGGCGGGTGAAGTTCGGCACGCCGGGTGCGATGACAGCCAGCATGTGCTGCTCGTCGGCGTCGCTCGGGCCGATGTGGCGGGCGCGGAATTCGCTGGCGTCTTCCAGAGACTCGAGCGTCGGGTGAGATGACATCAACATGTTCAAAGCCCCTTCAGCAGGTGGTCATAGGAGGTGCTGTCCATCAGCGCGTCGAGCTGCGCCGCATCGGCCAGCTTGACCTTGAAGAACCAGCCGCTGCCCGTCGGGTCGCTGTTGGCCAGCGACGGGTCATCGCGCAGCGCGCCATTGACCTCGGTCACTTCGCCGCTCACCGGCATGTAGACGTCAGCCGCAGCCTTCACCGATTCGACGACGCCAGCCACCTCGCCTTGCGCGTAGGTGCGCCCGACTTCGGGCAGCTCAACAAACACCACATCGCCCAGCGCGTCCTGCGCATGCAGCGTGATGCCCACGATGGCGGCGTGGGTGTCGGTGCTGTCGATCCATTCGTGTTCGACGGTGTAGTGGACGGTCATGGGGTTCTCCTTGGAAATCAATGAAATGGGTTGTTTGGTGATGGGTCGAAAAACAGCCGCTCAGGCGGTGCGCGCTGGCAGCCGCACATAGCGGTTGGGCACGAAGGGCAGGGCGCTCACGCGCATCGGCACGCGCTTGCCGCGCACTTCGGCCCAGACCTCGGTGCCTGTCGCCGCGTGGGCCGATGGCAGGTAGGCGATGGCGATCGGCTGGTTGGCCGTGGGCGCGAGCGTGCCGCTGGTGACGGTGCCCAGCGGTGCGCCTGCTGCGTCCACGATGGCGATGCCCGGGCGCACCGGCACGCGCTCAAGGCCGACCAGACCGACGCGGCGGCGTGCCGGGCCGTTGGCCAGTTGGGTGTCGATGACGCTCGCGCCCGGATAGCCGCTGGCACGCGCGCCGCCGGCGCGGCGCACCTTCTGGATCGCCCAGTTGAGGGAGGCCTCGATCGGCGTGGTGCTGGGGTCGATGTCGTTGCCGTGCAGGCACAGCCCGGCTTCGAGGCGCAGCGTGTCGCGTGCGCCCAGACCGGCCGGCTTGACTTCGGGTTGCGCCAGCAGCGCACGCGCCAGCGACTCGGCGTGTTCGGCCGGCACCGAGATCTCGAAGCCGTCTTCGCCGGTGTAGCCCGATCGGGTGGCAAAGCACGGCGTGCCGTTGAGCGTGAAGGCCGCACCGTTCATGAAGCCGAGCGCGGCCACCGCCGGGTTCAGTCGGGCCAGTGCGTTCACTGCCAACGGGCCTTGGAGTGCCAGCAGCGCGAGTTCAGGCCGCGGCTGCACGGTGCAACGATGGCCGATGCGAGAGATCAGGTGCGCGGTGTCGGCGTCCTTGTTGGACGCGTTGACGATCAGCAGCCATTCAGTGTGGTCACCCGTTTGATGACGCGTGAGCATCAGGTCGTCGAGGATGCCGCCTTGGTCGTTGGTGAAAAAGCCGTAGCGCTGCTGGCCGGCGGCCATGCCGGCCACATCGATGGGAATCAGCGACTCGAGCGCCAGCGCTGCGTCGTCGCCAGTGATCTTGAGTTGCCCCATGTGCGACACATCGAACAGCGCGGCCGAGGCGCGGCAGTGAAGGTGTTCGGCCATCAGGCCGGCCGGGTATTGCACCGGCATGTGGTAGCCGGCGAACGGGACCATGCGGGCCCCGAGTTCAACGTGCAGGTCGTGCAGCGGGGTCTTGAGCAGATCGGTGGCGGACATCGGACATCTCCGGGGGCAATGACACGGTCAGCGGCGCACCCGATGGATGCCCCGCTGGTGATGCCCTCGCTGTCCGCTTTACCTGAGAGATTGACGAAGGCCGTCTGGCGGCCTGTCGCTTGCCCCTTCGGTGGACCCACTCGGTGGTGGGCCTCTCTTCAGTGAGGAACGCCGACCTTTCGGCCAGCGTCTTGCCAGTCCTTTTGCCTGAGCGTTGGAGCCTTGCATCGCTGCTGAGCCTTGCGCCTTCGGCGGCTGCTTCGCATCAGCGAAGCAACTCTCTCCTGACCGCTTGAAGTTTAGCCCGAGGCCAAATCACATCCCCGCGTAGTTGGGTCCGCCGCCGCCTTCAGGGGCCACCCAGACGATGTTTTGCGTCGGGTCCTTGATGTCGCAGGTCTTGCAGTGCACGCAGTTTTGCGCATTGATCTGCAGCCGGTCGTGCGACTGGCCGCTGGCGTCGGTGTCTTTCACGTACTCGTACACGCCGGCCGGGCAGTAGCGGCCCTCGGGTCCCGCGTAGAGCGCCAGATTGATCGCCACCGGCACGCGGCTGTCCTTGAGCGTGAGGTGCGGCGGCTGGTTTTCTTCGTGGTTGGTGTTGCTGATGAACACGCTGCTCAGGCGGTCGAAGGTGATCACGCCATCGGGCTTGGGGTAGCTGATGGGCGTGCATTCGGCTGCGGGCTTGAGCGCCAGATGGTCGGGCTTCTGGCGGTGCAGCGTCCACGGTGGTGACTTGATGCCCAGCTTGGGCAGCAGCCACTGCTCGATGCCGTTCATCACGCTGGCGACCCACAGGCCTTTCTTGAACCACTGCTTGAAGTTGCGCGCGCGGTCGAGTTCGCTGTAGAGCCAGCTTTTCTCGAATGCCGTCGGATAGGCAGACAACTCATCGCGCTGACGGCCGGCGGCGAGCGCGTCGACGATGGCGTCGGCGGCCAGCATGCCGCTCTTGATGGCCGCGTGGCTGCCCTTGATGCGGCTCACGTTGAGGTAGCCCGCCTCGCAGCCGACCAGCGCACCGCCGGGAAACACCGTCTTGGGCAGGCTCAGCAGGCCGCCCGCGGTGATGGCCCGCGCGCCGTAGCCCACGCGCTTGCCGCCTTCGAGCACCGCGCGGATGGCCGGGTGGGTTTTCCAGCGCTGCATTTCCTCGAACGGGCTCAGCCACGGGTTGCTGTAGTCGAGCCCGGTGATGAAGCCCAGCGTGACCTGGTTGTCGGGCAAGTGGTACAGGAACGCACCACCATAGGTCTGGCTGTCGAGCGGCCAGCCGGCGGTGTGCACCACACGCCCAGGATGGTGCTTGGCCGGGTCGATTTCCCACAGCTCCTTGATGCCCAGACCGTAGCTTTGCGGATCGCGCCCGGCATCGAGCGCAAAGCGCGCCATCAACTCGCGACCCAGCTGACCACGCGAGCCTTCGGCAAACACGGTGTACTTGCCGAGCAGCTCCATGCCGAGCTGGAAGTTGCCGGTGGCCTGGCCGTCCTTGCCCATGCCCAGATTGCCGGTGGCCACGCCCTTGACCGCGCCGGCGTCGTTGTAGAGCACCTCGGCCGCGGCAAAGCCGGGGAAGATCTCCACGCCCAGCGCTTCGGCCTGCTGCGCCAGCCAGCGCGTCACGCTGCCCAGACTGATGACGTAGTTGCCCTTGTTGTGAAAGCACTCGGGCAGCAGCGCGGGCGGGGTTTTCGTCGCGCCATCTCGGGTGAGGAAGAGAAAGCTGTCTTCGGTGACGGGTTGATCGAGCGGCGCGCCGAGCTCTTTCCAGTCGGGCAGCAATTCGGTGAGCGCGCCCGGATCCATGATGGCGCCGCTCAGGATGTGCGCGCCGGGCTCGGAGCCCTTTTCGAGCACGACCACCGAGATCTCACTGCCACGCGCCTGGGCCAGTTGCTTGATGCGGATGGCCGTGGCCAGACCGGCCGGGCCGCCGCCCACCACCACCACGTCATAGTCCATAGCCTCGCGCGGACCGTGTTCTTCGAGCAGGGAATTCGGGGTCATCTGCAGTGCTCTCGCGGTGTACAAACGTGGTCGAGTCTAGCGGCGTGCAAGGGTCGCAGCCGCACGCAACCCGCGTGCTATCTTCATTGCATCACCCCACACCGGAGCCCCACCATGAGCTATCAAATCGACCTGTCCGGCCGCGTCGCGCTGGTGACTGGCGCGTCCAGTGGCCTGGGCACGCAGTTCGCCAAGACGCTGGCTTCGGCCGGTGCCGCCGTGGTGCTGGCCGGGCGCAACATGGAGCGGCTGAAGACGCTGCGCGCCGAGATCGAGGGCGACGGTGGCGACGCCCATGTGGTCATGCTGGATGTGACCGATGTCGACAGCATCCGCTCGGCGGTGGCGCATGCAGAAACCGAGATGGGCACCATCGACATCCTGGTCAACAACTCGGGCGCCAGCACGCAGCAAAAGCTCACTGACGTGACCGAGGACGACTACGACTTCATCTTCGACATCAACACGCGCGGCGCGTTCTTTGTGGCGCAGGAAGTGGGCAAGCGCATGCTCGGCCGCGCCCAGGGCTCGGCGCCGGGCACCTTCACCGGCGGGCGCATCGTCAACATCGCCTCAATGGCCGGGCTGAAGGCACTCAGCCAGATCGGCATCTACAGCATGAGCAAGGCCGCGGTCATTCACATGACCCGCGCCATGGCGCTCGAGTGGGGCAAGCACGGCATCAACGTGAACGCCATCTGCCC
>CAMCNE010000099.1 GCA_945875935.1 Bordetella parapertussis | reverse complement strand
GCCGCACCGAAGGCCTCGAAAATCTGGGTTGACACAGGATTGAGATGGGCTTGCCACTCAGGGTGCCATTGCACCGCCAGGGTGAAGCCGCTCGCGCCATCCACAGCAAAAGCCTCGATCAGGCCATCGGGCGCACGGGCCTCGACACGCAAACCCGGCGCCAGCTGCTTGACGCCTTGTCCATGCACCGAGTTGACCTCGATCGAATCGCGCTGGAGCAAGGTGGCCAGAAAACCGCCTGCCACCAGATTGACCTGATGCGCCGGTGCGAACACCTCGGCCGGTTCGGCGTCTTCAGCGCCACGGTGGTCGCGGTGACCCTCGACCTCGTGCACCGCCTGAAACAGGCTGCCGCCCAGGGCCACGTTGACTTCCTGAAAGCCGCGACAAATGGCCATCAGCGGAATGCCGCGCGCAATCACACGGGGAATCAGCGCCAGCGTTCCCGCGTCGCGCACGGGATCGAGCGGCAGGCTTTCGTTGTGCACGGCCTCGCCGAAGTGGCTGGGGTGAACATTGGAAGGCGAGCCGGTGAGCAGCACACCGTCGGCCGCGTCGAGCAGGTGCTCGAGTTCGTCAGCGCTTTCGATCGATGGAAACACCAGCGGCGTGCAGCCCGCCAGTCGCAGTGCGTCGGTGTACTTTCGGCTGACCACCAGGCTGGGGTACTGACTGAGAACCCGGTGGCAAGCGGGTACGAGAACGTGGGGTCGGCGTGGCATGACAGACTTCTTCGTCAGGTTGGAAAAACGCTAGCAATTAGCAAGCCCAAGGGGATTTGACGCTGCGATGATCACCTGAAAACGCAGGCGCGGCGAGCGCTGTCAAAGCAGATCCCTGAGCCGGTGGTAAGTGGTGGCCAACAGCAGCGCCGGCGTGCGCAGCAAGGAGCCTCCCGGAAAGCTGCGATGGCGCAATCGGCTGAAGGTATCAAGTCGGCTGGCGTCGCCATCGATCGCCTCGGCCACCATTTTTCCGGCGATGCCGGTCAGCGCCAAACCGTGTCCCGAGAAGCCTTGCAGGTAATACACGCTGGCCAGGCGCGGGTCGCGCTGGCGATCAGACAGCCGGCCGAAATCCGGCGCGCGGCTCATCGAGATGTCGACAAAGCCGCCCCAGGTGAACTCGATGCGCGTGCCCTTGAGTTGCGGAAAGGTGGCGGCCATGCGCTGCTGCATGGTGGCTTCGAGGTTGGCTGGCGTCGAGGTGGTGTAGCTCACGCGCCCGCCATAGAGCATGCGGTGCTCGGTGGCCGCAGGCGCTGCGGCCGGCCGGTTGCACGCTGCGTCTTCGACGAGGCGGAAATAGTCGAGCACAAAGTTGGTGTCGCACACCGCCGACCCACTGGGGATCAGCGAGCGAGCCACCTCAGGGTCGATCGGCTCGGATGCCACGATGTAGGTGCCCACCGGCATGATGCGTGACTCGAGCACCGGGGCGATGCCGCGCAGGTAGACATTGCCGGCCAGCAGCACATGCGATGCGCGCACGCTGCCTCGGGCCGTGCGCAATCGGTGGCTGCCGCCCGGCTGTGCTGCGGCTTCGAAGCCGGTGACGGCCGAGTTCTCGTGCAGTTGCACGCCCAGACTGGCCGCCCCGCGCGCCAGACCCAGCGTGTACTTCAAAGGATGCAGGTGCCCGGACAGCGGATCGAACACACCGCCGTGAAAGCGCGGGCTGGCGATCCACTCGGGCATTTGCGCTGAGTCGATCCAGGTGGTGTCAAAGCCGTACTGACCTTGCATGCGTTCTTGCCAGACCCGCAACTCGCGCGCCTTGCGCGGCCCGACGGCCAGGCTCATGTAGCCGGCGCGCCAATCGCATTCGATGCCGAAGCGTTCGCAGCGTTGCTGTATCAGCGAGAGCCCTTCGAGCGTCACGCCCCACACCCGGCGCGCCTCGTCCATGCCGAGCTGGGATTCAACAATCTGCTGATCGCAAGCCAGCCCTGCAATCGCCTGCCCCCCATTGCGCCCGGATGCGCCCCAGCCGATCTGCTGGGCCTCGAGCACGACCACCTTGTGGCCCCGATCGGCCAACTCGATGGCCGCCGACAAGCCCGCCAGACCGCCACCGACCACGGCCACATCGCAATCGACCTCGCCGTCCAGCGACAGGTATGACTGATCGCGCTGGGCGGTGGCGTTGTAGTACGAGTGACGAGCGAGGTCGCGGTCGGTGTCGAGAAAGCCCATGGGTTGCGCTCAGGACGCGCGCGCAATGGCGCCGGCCAGCGTGCCGACGATGTGCTCGATGTGCTGCTTTTCGATGATCAAGGGTGGCGACAGCGCGATCGTGTCGCCGGTGTTGCGCACCAGCACGCCGTGCTCCCAGCAATCGAGAAAGACCTGGAAGGCGCGCTTGCCGGGTTCGCCCGCGATGGGCGCGAGTTCGATGCCGCCCACCAGACCCAGGTTGCGAACGTCGATCACGTTGGGCAGGCCGTCCAGCGTGTGCACAGCCTCTTCGAAGAAGCCGGCCATCTCGCGGCCGCGGGTCAGCAAACCTTCTTCAGCATAGGTGTCGAGCGTGGCGAGTGAGGCCGCGCAGGCCAGTGGGTGACCCGAGTAGGTGTAGCCGTGAAAGAACTCGATCAGGTGCTCGGGGCCGTTCATGAAGGCGTCGTGAATGAACTGCTGCGCAAACACCGCACCCATCGGCACGCAACCATTGGTCAGGCCCTTGGCCACCGTCATCAGGTCGGGCGTGACGCCGAAGTGGTTGGCCGCGAAAGGCGAACCCAGGCGCCCGAAGCCGGTGATCACCTCGTCAAAGATGAGCAAGATGCCGTGGCGGTCGCAAATCGAGCGCAGTCGTTCCAGATAACCTTTGGGAGGCACCAGCACGCCGGTGGATCCCGCCAGCGGCTCGACGATGACCGCCGCGATGGTCGACGCGTCGTGCAGCGCGACCATACGCTCAAGGTCATCGGCCAGCTCGGCGCCATGCTCGGGTTGGCCACGTGTGAATGCGTTGCGCGCCGGATCGTGCGTGTGCCGGATGTGATCCACGCCGCCGAGCATCGCGCCAAACATCTTGCGGTTGCCCACCATGCCACCGACCGAAATGCCGCCAAAGTTGACCCCGTGATAGCCGCGTTCGCGTCCGATCAGCCGGGTGCGCTGGCCCTCGCCGCGAACGCGGTGATAGGCCAGAGCCATCTTCAAGGCGGTTTCGACCGACTCGGAACCCGAGTTGGTGAAGAACACCTTGTCGAGCCCGTCAGGCGTGAGCTCGACCAGCCGCTCGGCGAGTTCGAACACCTTGGGGTGTGCCATCTGGAAGGGCGGGGCGAAGTCAAGCTCGGCGGCCTGGGCCTGGATGGCTTGAGTGATGCGCGGCCGGGCATGCCCCGCGTTGACGCACCACAAGCCCGCCACGCCGTCGAGCACGCGTCGGCCTTCGGGGGTGGTGAAGTACATGCCTTCGGCCCTGGAGACCAGACGCGGCGCCGACTTGAACTGGCGGTTGGCGGTGAAGGGCATCCAGTAGGCGTCGAGCTTGGGCATGGGTGGTCTTTCGGTTGGGGTGTCGTTGTTCAGGCGCGCTTGGCCAGCTGGCCACACAGATAGGTCCACACAAAATTGGCTGCGGCGTTGCTGGTGAGCTCTGCATGGTCATAGGCCGGAGCCACCTCGACGCAATCCATGCCAATGAAGGGCAGGTCGGCCAGTTCTTCAATCACGCTCAACACCTGGTTGGTGCTCATGCCGCCGGGTTCGGGCGTGCCGGTGCCGGGGGCAAACGCGGGGTCGAGGCAATCGATGTCGATGGTGAGATACAGCGGCGGGTTGCCATGCGCAACCAGCCGCTGCCGGATGCCCTCGGTGACCGGCTTGAGCTGCGATGGGCTTTCCAGCCCACGCAACTCACGCGCGGTGTGGATCACCCCACCACGGTCGCTCACGTACTCGCGGGCACAGCGCTCGCCGGCCGATCGAATGCCGATCTGCGTGAAGCACTGAGGCAGCACCAGGCCTTCTTCAAAGGCTTCATGCACCCAGGTGCCGTGGCCGCTGGGCTCGCCGAAATGATCGGTCCAGGTGTCGCAGTGCGCATCGAAATGCAGCACCGCCAGCGGCTGGCCGAGCCTGGCCTTGTGGGCGCGTAGCAAGGGCAGGGTGATCGAGTGATCGCCACCGAGCCACACCATGTGGTGCTGGGCGAGCAGCGAATCGACCAGCGGTGCCATCGCTTGGCGCATGCGCTCGATGCTGGTGTTGGGCAAAGGCAGATCACCGACATCGATGAGCTGACCCACCGGCGACACATCGAACAGCGGGTGAATGCCGTCACACAGCATGTGGCTGGCCTGCCGGATGGCGCCGGGGCCGAACCGCGCACCGGGGCGGTTCGTGACCGAGCCGTCCCAGGCCACGCCCGCCACGGCGTAGTGCGCACGGCGGCCGTCGGACAACTCGGCTGCGGGAGCTTTCAAAAAGCCGCCGGTCGACAAATATGCAAAAGACGTCATCGTTGTGGCTCGCGGATCTTGCTGCACTGCATCAAAATTTATCGCTTCGCAAAATGGGTTGTCGCATCATGAAATCAGGCTGGCAAGCTCTTGTTTTCATTGGGAAATAAATTTGGTCTTATATAAGACATAAGTCTTCCAATTTGACCCGCGCGACCGTATCCTCTCGGACTGGACCAAGTTTGCGGTCTAGCCCGATTTTTGCTTCTTTTCTCTTCGTTTCTTCTCAACTTTCCCAACTGGAGTCTCACTCATGACCAAACTGACCCGCGAACAACAAGTGGCCGCGATCGAAAAAGACTGGGCCGAAAACCCACGCTGGAAAGGCATCAAGCGCAGCTACTCGGCAGCCGATGTGGTTCGCCTGCGCGGTTCGGTCCAGGTCGAGCACACGCTGGCCAAGCGCGGCGCCGAAAAGCTGTGGGGCCTGCTGCACACCGAGCCCTTCGTCAACACGCTGGGCGCGCTGACCGGCAACCAGGCCATGCAGCAAGTCAAGGCTGGCCTGAAAGCCATCTACCTGTCGGGCTGGCAAGTCGCTGGCGACGCCAACCTGGCTGGCGAGATGTACCCAGACCAGTCGCTGTATCCAGCGAACTCGGTGCCCATGGTCGTCAAGCGCATCAACAACGCCTTCACCCGCGCCGACCAGATTCAGTGGTCCGAAGGCAAGGGCGACACCGATTTCTTCGCACCGATCATTGCCGACGCTGAAGCCGGTTTCGGCGGCGTGCTCAATGCGTTCGAGCTGATGAAGTCGATGATCGACGCCGGCGCATCGGGCGTTCACTTTGAAGACCAGCTCGCTTCGGTCAAGAAGTGCGGTCACATGGGCGGCAAGGTTCTGGTGCCAACGCGTGAAGCCGTGGCCAAGCTGCAAGCCGCTCGTCTGGCTGCCGACGTGTCGGGCACGCCAACGCTGGTGATCGCACGCACCGACGCTGAAGCCGCCGATCTGGTGACCAGCGACGTGGACGACAACGACAAGCCGTTCATGACCGGCGAGCGCACGGTTGAAGGCTTCTACCGCAGCAAGGCCGGCCTCGAGCAGGCGATCTCGCGCGGTCTGGCTTACGCCGAAGTGGCCGACATGGTGTGGTGCGAAACCGGCAAGCCTGACCTGGCCTACGCCAAGGCTTTCGCCGACGCGATCCACGCCAAGTTCCCAGGCAAGCTGCTGGCCTACAACTGCTCGCCAAGCTTCAACTGGAAGAAGAACCTGGACGACGCCACCATCGCCAAGTTCCAGCACGAACTCGGCCTCATGGGCTACAAGTTCCAGTTCATCACGCTGGCGGGCTTCCACAGCCTGAACTACTCGATGTTCAACCTGGCCTACGGGTACGCGCGCAACAACATGACGGCTTTCGTCGAGTTGCAGCAAGCCGAATTCGCCGCCGCCGACCGTGGCTTCACGGCTGTCAAGCACCAGCGTGAGGTGGGCACCGGCTACTTTGATGCCGTCACCACCACGATTGAAGCGCTGGCTTCGACCGGCGCGCTGAAGGGCTCGACCGAAGACGAACAGTTCTTCGACAAGGACGAGCACTGATCGCTGCGGTGTTGAAAATTCTGCCCTTCGGGACAGTTCACAGCCCGAAAGACCTTGGTCTTCGGGCTGTTTTGTTTTGCCGATGCGCAGGCGCTGGGCAACCCCTGTCTGCGCTGAGCCTCAGCGGCGGGTTGCCACCGGCTTGAGCAGGCTGCGCACCCGTGTGCGCTTGGGTGCCACCGGCTCGGCGGTGGAATCGCCCGCGCCCTCGGTCACCTCGGACTCGGCCACCGGCAGCGAATCTGCGGCGTCGGTGTAGCGCGGCGGCCAGCGCTTGAGCGTGGCCTGGCGCAGCAAGGCGGCAGCACCTGTGGCGCTGAAACTTCGTTCGAACACGTGGGTGACGACGTCTCGACCTACACGCTCGCTGACGATCAAGGTGGAGCAGCGGGTGCCATAGCTGTGGTCTGGCGTGCGGATGAACACCGACGACAACTGCCGCTCGACATCGAGCGTGACGCCGGTGGAGGGCAGTTGTGCGTCATCGGCAAGGCTGCGGTCTGACAGCACGCTGAACAGCGCCGTTGTGAGTTCGGACAGCGAGCGCGCATCAGCCAATGACCGTGTCAGACCCGCCTTGACACGGTCGGTCTTCGGCCATGGGGTGTCGAGCGAGGCATTGGAAACCCCGAAGACCCCTTGCTCAAGACGCTGGGTGCTTGCCCCCAGAGTAGACCCCCAGAAGCACTCGCCGCGCCTGAAATCAGCGGCGATCAGGTTGAAGCCGTTGTAGCCCGACAGCATGGTGCGGCTCCAGAACCTGTCGGTGGGCTCACGCCCGGACAGCCAACGCGGCACGATCGCTCCGCGCGATGGGGCTTCGGGATCGGTGCGTTTCGGATCGCGCACATTGGTCACCATCGCCAGGCGCCCCGCGGCGGTCAGGCCAAGCCAGGTACCGCCTTGTTGAAGATCGCGTCCCGCCAGGATGGCCGGGCCACCGCCTTCGGGCGTCCACCAACCCAGGCGTGCGGCAGGCCTGGCGAAGTATTCGTCGCGGTTGGCCGCAATCACCAGCGGAAATTGCCGGCTTTGGTCAATCGCCATTGCGATCAGGCACATGCTTCGAACATCTCCAGGTGCCGGGGACCGCTGCGCAGATCGCTCCAAGCCTGCGCATGCCGCTCGATCAGGGCCACGCAGCGCTCGTCGATGCCGTCGTGATCATGGGCGCCGTCGATCGAGTAGGTCTCCATCCAGGTGTGCTGATGCGCATCGTCGGCCAGTGGCCTGCGCAACAAGCGCGCGCGCAAAGAGGCGATTTCGAGCCGCAAGTCGCCATGCATGCCGCTCACGGCGGACGCGACGGCCGCCTCATTCGCAACCTCAGCCCGGTAGTACACAAACAGCTCTTTGGGCATGTGGCGCCGATCTCAACCGGCGATGCCGCTGTCGGCTGGTTCGATGGGCACTTCGTAAGGCATCGCGCAGCGCTTCAACGCCGCACCGTCAGCCGCGCCGAGGTGAAGTGCTGCGTCATCGAGCGCCGACAACTTGACTTCGATCAGTGCAAGCCAGCGCGGGCCTGCAGCCTGTGCGGCCACAGAACCTGCCGCATTGACCACCATGCCAGCGGGCTGGTTGGCGTCACGCGCATGGAAGACCTCTTGACCGGCGCTTGCCGGCTCATCGCATTCAAACAAAAAGGTTCTGCGCTTGGCCGTGCCACGGTATTGCGATCTGGCCACCACTTCCTGGCCCGGATAGCAGCCCTTTTGAAAATTGACCGCGCCGATCAGTTCGAAATTCAGCATCTGCGGCACGAACTGATCGACCGTGGCGACCTCGATCACCGCGACGGCGCTTTCCACCTCGAGCCAGCGCCATGCCGCCAGGCCCGTGGCGTGCGCTGCCAGACGCAGTTCGGCGCCTTGCCCCCGCTCGGCCAGCCGCAGTGCGCGCATCAGGCCCGAAGCATCCGGCAGCCGTATGCAGGCTGCGCCTTGCTGCTCGGCACGCCCCCAGACTGGCAGAGGGCCGACCGCGTCGCGGGCCGGCTCGCCGGCAAACCCGACCAACTCGAACTCGGCCGTCGCATCGCTCAACTGGCACTTG
>CAMCNE010000098.1 GCA_945875935.1 Bordetella parapertussis | reverse complement strand
GCGTGATAGCCAGCGGCATCGCTTTTTTGCATGGCGTCGACGGCTTCCTGGCCGTTGGACACGAACACGACCTCGGCGCCTTCGTACTCGAGCATGCTCCCGAGCACCAGACAGTTGACCTCGTTGTCCTCGGCGGCCAGCACGCGCAGACCGCGCAGCCGCTGGCCGTCGGGCGCTGCCTGGATCGCTGTCGCACTGGGGGCTGCGGCAACGGCGAGCGGTAGGCTCAGGATGAACTCGCTGCCCTGGCCAACCTGGCTGCGCACCTCGATGCCGCCGCCCATGAGGGTGGCCAGATCGTGGCTGATCGACAGGCCCAGGCCGGTGCCGCCAAAGCGCCGCGTGGTCGACACATCGGCCTGCTGGAAGGGCTTGAACAGGAGCTCCATTTGCTCGTGCGAGATACCGATGCCGGTGTCTTTCACGTTGAAGGTCACGCCGTCGTCGCCATGCGTGACGCGCAGCGTGATGCCGCCACGCTCGGTGAACTTGACGGCGTTGGACAACAAATTGACCAGCACCTGCTTGAGCCGCAGTTCATCGCCATCGACCCATTCGGGCAACCCGCCGGCCAGATCGACACGCAACTCGAGATCCTTGGCCTGGGCTCGGCCAACGACCATGCTTGCGGCCGACTGGATCAGCGGCCCGAGCGCAAAGACCGCATGCTCGATGGACAGCTTGCCGGCCTCGAGCTTCGAGAAATCAAGGATGTCGTTGACGATGTCGAGCAGGTGGTGCCCGGCCACCTCGATGGGTTTGAAGGCCCCGCGCGCCGCCTCGTCGGGTGCTGTGCGGGCGCCCATCTGGGCCAGCCCCAGCACCGCATTGAGCGGCGTGCGGATCTCGTGGCTCATGTTCATCAGGAATTCGCTCTTTAGCCGCGCGAGGCGCTCGGTCTCGAGCCGGTTGTGCTCGCGCGCTGCATCGATCTCGTGGCGGTCGGTCACATTGCGCACCACCACCACCAACTGGTCAGCGCCCAGCGGCAACATGCGGGCCTCGAAGTGCTGCTCGCCGCGCTCGAGTTGCAGCTGGTATTCGATCACCAGCTGGTCGGCGCCGAACTCGAGCTGGTTCAAGGCCTGGACGAACAGGCTGGCCACATCGGGCGGCAAGAAGTCCTGCATGCGCTGGCCCAGCGAGGCCTCGACCGGCATCAGCAGGTCTTCGGGACGGCCGGCGCGGCACTCCAAGACGGTGCCGTCGCGCGAAGCCCGAAAGTACAGGTCCGGCAGCGCGTCGAACAGCCGTGTGAGCTCGCCCGATCGCTGCTTGACCAGGTCTTCGAGGTGATCGCGATAGGCTGCCAGCTCGATCTCGAGTGCCTCACGCCGGCGTATGTCTTCTGACATCACCTCGTTGCGACCTTGCAGCGCACGACGCTGGGCATCGGCGAGCAGCGCCTCGCGCTGCAGCGCACTGGTGCGGGTTTGCAATCGATTGAATCGAACAGCCAGCAACAGCAAGATGGCGGGAAACACGGCCATCGAGTACAGGAAGGCCGACGACGCCGCGGTGCCTTCAATGCCAGACAGCGGCTGCGTGGTCACCAGCCGTGCAGGCATATCGGTCACGGTCGTGACGATGGCGACAAAGTTGCCCAGCTCGCCAGCCCCGGCCAGCTCAGCCAGCCGCATGGTCTGGTTTTCGGGCAGTCGGGCAATCGACTTTGCCAGCTCGGGAGGGAACCGAGCCGCCTGACCAGCAGGCACGATCTCCAGACCGTCAAGCGACAACAAGGTCTCGCGGTAATCGTCGACCGGGTCGGGCTGCATCAGCTGACGGTAGATCTCACCGACGTCGGTCAAGGCGACCAGCGAGCCGCTGAACTGGTCCTTGAACATCACCGGCACCCGGGTCACCATGAATGGGCCGTCCGGGCCCCGCTCGATGGAAGAACCTTCAGCGCTGGCGCTGCCCGGCGTCAGGCCGGCTGGCATCGCGGTACCGGCACCGGAGTCAGCCAGCACACGCGCCGATTCGTCAAAGATGACCACCCGTGTGAACGACAGGAAGCGCGTGCCCTCAGCCGTCAGCTTGTCACCGATCACGTGCTCGTGCAACCGACGCTCCAGCGCATCCAGGCTGACGCTCAGTCCGTACATCGGCGACATGCCCAGCGCCTTGCTGGTGAGGTAGGTGTTGAGCTCGTTGAGTTCGGTCAGGCGCCGCGCCAGATGGATGCGGTCACTGGCCAGATCACTCAGCGCATCGGTGCGCCGTTGGCTTTCGGCGATCAGCCGCCGCTCGGCGGCATGCCGGAGATCATCACGGTCATTGAATGCGTTGACCAGCAACACCACCAGATAGGCGCAGAAAACCCCGGCGATGAGGAGTGCCCATCGACCCCGCGATCGCGTTTCAAGCCAGGACATCTTCGTGTCGGTGAATCAGCGCTTGCCGGCGAAGAAGTCCGGGAAGTAGCGCCGGATACCGGGGTAGTACTTGTCGACCAGCTTGTCGTAACTGCCATCGGCCTTCAAACGAAGGAGGTAGTCGTCAAACGCGCGCCGCAAATCGGGAGAGTTCTTGGGAAAGGCCGCCGCGAGCTCCTGGTGGCCAGAAATCGGGCCGATCACCTTGATCTTGCCGGCCCAGCGCTGCAGGTCGAGGATGGCATCGGGCACGTCGAGCAGCGAGAAGTCGGCATCGCCCTTGATCAGCGCGGGCACCATCTCGTTGAGGTTGGCGCTCTTGGTGTACATGCGCAGATCGATCCCCTTGCCCTTGAGCCCGTAGTTGGCCGGATCCAGGCAGGTCTTCTCCATGACCAGCACGCTCTTGCTGCCGATCATGGCCTTGGTCTCGGCGATGTCGGCATCCAGATCGGCACTGCCCTTGATGGGCTTGTCGGGCGAATCAGCGCGCGCCACCAGCAGCACCTGCGACGGGAAGGTGGGTGCCGAATACAGCAGCACCTTCTCGCGCCACGGCAGCACGGTAAAGCCGGTGGCGATCATGTCGCCCTTGACCGGAAAGTCGCCCTGCAAATCGACCTGATCGCCCTGGCGCACCACGTCCTTGCCCAGCAGGTCGCGGATGACGCTGACGAAGTCGGTGGGCACCAGCTTGTACTTGACCCCGATGTGCTTGGCAAAGCCCTGCACCAGTTCGACATCGAAGCCATCGCCCGCACCGGTGACGAAGTTGGCGTAGTTGATGCCCAGGTGGCGCAACTCGCCGCGCGCCTTGATGTCGGCCAAATCATCGGCAAACACCGGCATGCAGCTCAGCGACAGCAGCATGGCCACTGCGGCCAGACAACGTTGGGTGAAAGATTTCATTCAGGATCTCCTGAGAGTTGGCAAATCAGCGGGGATGGACGCATGTCTATCGGCATGAGCCCACGGGCCTTGAACGACCTCGCTGAGGCGACTGTAAGGGCTTTAAAGGCAGCTCACGGCACCCCGGCGCTGACGATCCAGCCTTCGAGCGCATCGGCATCGGTCGGCTGGCCGTAAGCCGGCTGCGAGCGCGCCCACGCGGCCTGCAGCATGCACAGCACCGCGTCGAGCCTGTCGCCGCTGGCATCGTCCACCAGCGCATCGCGCTGCGCGTGGCTCAGTCGCAAGCGCACGCCCAGTCGGGTGCGACCCTGTTCGAGCGCGTCGACCAGATCCTTGCGCGCGATCAGCCGCTCGGGCGTTTGCCGGGCGCGGTCGTCGGCCTTGTACGAACGCTGACCCAGCACCTCTCGCGCGAGCAGGCCGGGATAGCCTTCGAGCGCCACCCGTGTGGCATCGCCAGCGTGGAGCCCCGGCAGGTGCACGCCCGCATCGAGCAGCAAGGGCACGCCCGCGTGCAGCATGTAGGCCACTGGCGGGTTGACCCACTTCATCGAAGGCGACGAGCCGGCCGGCTTGTCACAAGCGCGGTGCGCAAACTTGGCCCCCACCGGCCGCGCATCGCAAAACGACGCAAAGGTGTCGCGGATCTGCTCGCGCGACAGCGACGCGTAATGGCGTATCAGAGGCAGCCACTCGGTGGGCCAGCCCAAGGTGGTGACCAGCTCGCGCGGCAACCCAAAGGGCAGATCGAACGCGCCGACCCAGTCACCCGGTGCTTTCAACCAGCCGCTGAAACCATCGAAGCTGCTGTGCGGCTGCAACGCGTCCAGCCGCACGGCCTGACCATCGAATCGACCCAGCGCCACCACGATGGGCTTGCGTGCGGTGGGCCGGCTGGTGAAGTCGACGCCGACCACGCAAGCGGCCGTGGCACTCTCGCTGGCACCCGCAGCCAGCGCTGCGGCTGGCTGCACGCCGGCCATGCGGGCTACCGCAGCCTGTGGCGCGACAGCCGCCGCGCACTGGCCTGATGGATGAACAACGCTGTCTTTGGCGTGCGTGCCGGTGCCATGGGGGATCCTTGAGTGCGCCGCAAATGTAGCGGCTGAAACCCCGGCGCAGGGCTTGTCCACACGGCAGGCAAGGCCGGGTTGCGGCTGGGTCGAGCCCGCGCCGGTGGTCATCTACAGACAGCCGCCACCGTTGGTGGTTTACCGCGAAGCGCCCGTGGTGGTCTACAGCCAACCCGCCGCGGGTGTGGCACCCGAGCCCATCATCTACCCGCGCCACGGTCAAAGCGCACAGCAGACCGAAGCCGACCGTCAGGATTGCAACCGTTGGGCATCCACCCAGCGCAACGCGATGGGCAGCAGCGGCGCATTCAACCGCGCGACCGAAGCCTGCATGGACGCACGCGGCTACACCCAGCGCTGAGCGGCCGCCCGCTGCGGATGACCTATCAGAGCGCCGGGCAGCCCACTGCACTGCGCCGGCCAGATGCGATCTCGGCGAGGGCTCGAATGGGCTGGCGGCTCAATAACGCCCCGTCGACCCCGCCACCCGCAGGTACACATGCGCGATCCACGCCACCACGCCGCGGCGCAGGGCGCCGAGCAGGCCGGGGCGGTACTTCTGTGACGGGTCGATCTCGGTCGAGGCGGCCAGCGCTGAGTCGAACTGCGCTGACAGTTCGGCAGCAAAGCCCGCATCGCGCACGATCACGTTGGCCTCAAGGTTGAGCAGCAGCGACAGCGGATCGATGTTGGAGCTGCCCACGGTGGCCCAGTCGTCGTCGATCACCGCCACCTTGGCGTGCAGGAAGGCCGGCGTGTATTCGTAGATGCGCACGCCCTCGCCCAGCAGCTCGTCATACAGCGCGCGCGCCGCCATACCGGCAATTCGGTAATCGAGCTTGCCCTGCAGCAACAGCCGCACCTTCACGCCGCGCCGGGCGGCCTGCTGCAAGGCCCGCCGAAATGAATGTCCGGGGTAAAAGTAAGACGACACCAGATCGATGCGCGTTTGCGCCAGGCGGATCGCGTCGATGTAGCTGCGCTCGATGGTGCGGCGCTGGCGCAGGTTGTCGCGCAGCACGAAGGCCGCGCGCATCGCGCTCAACTCGCCCGGCATCACCTGCATGCCGCGCCCTGGCGACATGCGCAGCCGCTTCAACAGCCTCCTCATGCGCGACATCGGCTGAACGCCGCGCGCGATGGCCAGCGCTTCTTGCTTGAGGGAGTGGCCCAGGTGAGCTCGCGTCCAGGCCGCCAACGTGGCCTGGTGCACGGGCGCGACCACCGGCCCGCTCAGCCGCACGGCGAAGTCCAGCCGCGGCTGCTCGGTCAGGCCGTGGTGGATGTCAAAGCGGTCATCGATGAGGTTGATGCCGCCGACAAAACCCACCTCGGCATCAATCACACACAGCTTGAGGTGCAGCCGGCGCAGCTGGCCGGGCTGCAGCCAGTTCCACCAGCGTTCGATGGGCCGGTAGACCGTCACTTGCACGCCGGCTTCGTTCAGGCGTTGCCGCAAACCATTGAGTCGACCCAGGGTGCCAAAGCCATCGAGCACCACCTTGACCACCACGCCGCGTCGTGCCGCTGCCGCGAGCGCCTCGGCCACGGCATCGGCGCTGTGATCGTCATGAAAGATATAGGTGGCCAGGCAGACCTCGTGACGCGCTGCGGCGATCGCCTCGACCATGGCGGGAAACAGCGCATCACCGCCTCGCAGCAGCCGCACCGTGTTGCCGCCACTGAAAATCGGCCGCGGCACCACATGCCAGAGTTGACGCAGCGCAGATCGCGAGGCCGCTTCAGCCCGGGCCGATGGATCGCGTTCGGCCATCAGACCAGCCGCAGCTCGGCCACCAGCGGCAGGTGGTCGGACATGCGCGCCCAGGCGCTGCCCCGCGGCACGTGCAGGTCGACGCAGCGCAGCCCGCGGGTGTAGACCCGGTCGAGCGAAAAGAAAGGCACGCGCGACGGGAAGGTGCGCGGCGGCGAGTGGCCGTGCGGCTGCACCGACGTGAGACCCATGTGGCGAATCGGCGCGTCGAGCCGTTCGCCCCAGTCGTTGAAGTCGCCTGCGAGCACCAGCCGCTCGCCCGGCGGCACATGAGCGGCAATGAAAGCCGCGATGCGCTCGACCTGCCGCACGCGGCTCGAGTGCATCAGCCCCAGATGCGCCACGATGGCGTGCACCAACGTGCCGTTCCACTGCACCGGCACGTGCAGCAGCCCGCGCTGCTCGAAGCGGTGGTCGGACACGTCGTGGTGCTGGATCTCGCCCAGCGGCCAGCGCGACAACAACGCGTTGCCATGCTCGCCGTGGCGGGTGTAGGCGTTGGTGCGGTAGGCGACCTCGTAGCCCTCGGGCGCCACGTAGTCGGCCTGCGGCATGCGGGGCCAGCCGATGTGCGTGTCGGGAAACTGCAGCGCTTCTTGCCGGTTGGAACTGCGCACTTCCTGCAAAAACACCAGATCGGCGTCGAGTGCTTCGATGCCCAGCGCCAGGTTGTGGATCTCGAGCCGACGCCGTGGGCCCACGCCACGCACGCCCTTGTGGATGTTGTAGGTGGCCACACGCAACACATCGTCGCCGGGGTGCGCCGGCGCGACCGGATGCGCCAGATGGGTCCGCATCACACCTGCGCGAAGCGCGGAAGTTGCAGCACCAACAGCGACTCGGTGTTGTACGTCACGCCGGGCGCATAACGATGCCGCCACACGGGGTAGATCTGGTAGACGTTGCGCATGCCCAAGTCTTGCAGATGCGAGTGCGGCACTCCCTGCGATCCGACAACGATGCCGGTTTCCTCGGCCACCTCGCGAGCGGCAGCCTCGTCGCCCCGGCTTTTGCACAAGCAACTGAGCACGTTTTCGAGCCGGCCGTTTTTCTACATTTTGCCCAACTCGTCGAGGATCCGACCGAGTTGAATGCCGACTACAGGGTCAGAGAACTCCCGAACCATCCGCTCACGGCCGCTTGCTCCCATGGTCGCGCGCATCGCAGCGTCATCCCAAAGTCGTCTGATGGATTGGGCTAATCCATCGCGATCCCCTGGCGCGACGAGAAGTGCCTCGGACTCGTGCGCCAAATAGTCAACGCTGCCGGGACAAGCGGTCACCACCTGCGCTTTGGAGAACATCATGGCATCCAGCAAGGTGACCTGTCCCGATGCGGTGTCAATGTTCGATACCGGCGTCACGCTAAACCGTGCGCACCGAAGCAGTTCATGGCATTGTTCGATGGTCAAACCCGAACGAACCTCCACATTGCTTGGCACCGTCAACCCGGCGACCGCGTGCGCAGCCGTAACGATCACGGCCCGGTACTTCAGTTCAGCCAACACAGAAAAAAGCAGTCGGTAATCACGGCCCGCCGAGCCCATGGCGATGATGTAAGGATGAGTCACGTCCTCACCGACTGGCGGATCAATCACAGCACGCTGAAGCGGAATAAATTGAAAACGCGAAGCCGGCATCTGCAGCCACTCACTGCAAGCGCCTACCTCTGCGCGAGAGTGAACAACAAAACGAGCGACTCCTTCAAAGGCAAACTGCGAAATCCGACGTTTAGCCCCGCTTGGCAGATGGCCCAAGTTAAATGCCCAAGCCAGAATCGGTTGCCTGCGCAGTGCAAGCCTCTGGCGAGCTCCAACAACCAGGGGCAATTGCGGAAAACAAGTGATCAGTCCGGCCCGGACCGGGCTTTTCGCTACAGCTTGATGAGCCTTGAGGCCGTGGCTCACGTAGTCAACCCATCCAGTGCCATCAGTGTGCGACCGAGAACGCTCATGCTGATAGCGCGCAGGAATTGACTCAAATTCGTGCCGCCCGGGCGGCACGAATCGACCCAACCATTGATCATTCCGATCC
>CAMCNE010000097.1 GCA_945875935.1 Bordetella parapertussis | reverse complement strand
GGCAGCCAGTGCAAGAGCCACAGCAGACCCAGACCGAGCCGCGTCAGCCCATTGGCCAGCAGCCGCTTCACGGCAAGGCCTTTTCGCCCAGCGCCGACAGCCCGCCCGAGCGCGGCTGCTTGTAGCGGTGATAGCCCCAGAGGTACTGCTGCGGACACTGCAGGATCAGGTGCTCCATCGCGCGGTTGATGGCGGCGGCGGCGGCGACGGGATCGTGCGGCAAGGGCTCAGCCAGTTCGCTCACGCGCACCCGATAACCGGCACCGCGCGGCAGGCGTTCACCCCACACCAGCAGCAAGGCCGCACCGGTTTGCTGCACCAGCCGACTGGCCAATGTCATGGTGTAGGCCGGCTTGCCGAAGAACGGCGCCCACACGCCCAGCCCCTCGGGCGGCACCTGATCGGGCAGCAGGCCGATCACCTCGCCGCGCTTGAGCGCACGCATCATCTGACGCACTCCGGCCAGCGTGGCCGGCGCGGCTTCCAGGCCCGGACGGCGCCGAGCGGCCTCGACCAGATCGCGCAGCCAGGGCTTGCGCGCCGGGCGATACAGCACCGTCATCGCGCCGCGGCCAGCACCATGGCGTTGTGCGTAAGACTGGCCGATCACTTCAAAGCAGCCCAGGTGCGGGGTCAGCAGCACCAGGCCGCGGCCTGCCGCGTGGGCCTGCTCGATCAGCTCGCTGCCTTGCCACTCAACGGCCACCGGCAGCGCAGCGTCGGGGGGTCGCAGCCACAGCACGGGCAGCTCCATCAGCGCGCGCCCCCCCGAGGCGATGGCGTCGCGAGCCGCAGCCCAGGGCACGCCGGCGTGCTCGGCATTGGCTCGAAATCGCCGGCGATATGAGGGCGAGGCGGCAAACACCAGCCAGCCCAGGGGCACACCCACCGCATGCAGCCAGCGCAGAGGGACATGCGCCAGAAAACGCATCAATGCCTTGAGGAATATCGCAATGAAGCGCGTCATCGGTGAATAGAATGAAGCCGTCGCCGAGTTAATGAACTACTTGCGGGGCGATTGCAGGGCAGCTTGAGTCACATCGGGCGCCTGCCGGGCACAGGCTCAACAAACCGCTAAAGCGTTCGCCGAACCTCCAGGTGCTGGGCCGGCAACGCAAGTTGCAACCAACCGGAGTTTAAGAGTGGCGAACGATTTCCTTTTCACATCCGAGTCCGTGTCTGAAGGCCATCCCGACAAGGTGGCCGACCAGATTTCCGATGCCATCCTCGACGCGATCTTCAAGCAGGATCCGCGTTCACGCGTGGCCGCCGAAACGCTGTGCAACACCGGTCTGGTGCTGCTGGCCGGCGAGATCACCACGCTGGCCAACGTCGACTACATCCAGGTGGCGCGCGACACCATCAAGCGCATCGGCTACGACAACACCGAGTACGGCATCGACTACAAGGGCTGCGCGGTGCTGGTGGCCTACGACAAACAAAGCAACGACATCGCGCAGGGCGTGGACCACGCCAGCGACGACCACCTGAACACCGGCGCCGGCGACCAGGGTCTGATGTTCGGCTACGCCTGCGACGAGACGCCCGAGCTGATGCCCGCGCCGATCTACTACGCGCACCGGCTGGTCGAGCGCCAGGCGCAACTGCGCAAGGACGGACGGCTGCCCTTCCTGCGCCCCGACGCCAAGAGCCAGGTGACGATGCGCTACGTCGACGGCAAGCCGCACAGCATCGACACCGTGGTGCTGTCGAGCCAGCACTCGCCCGAGATGAGCGACGGCACCAAGATGAAGCCCGAGTTCATCGAGGCGGTGATCGAGGAAATCATCAAGCCGGTGCTGCCCAAGGCCTGGCTGAAGGACACGCGCTACCTGGTCAACCCGACCGGGCGCTTCGTCATCGGCGGCCCGCAAGGCGACTGCGGCCTGACCGGGCGCAAGATCATCGTCGACACCTACGGCGGCGCCTGCCCGCACGGCGGTGGCGCGTTCAGCGGCAAGGACCCCACCAAGGTCGACCGCTCGGCCGCCTATGCCGCGCGCTACGTGGCCAAGAACATCGTGGCCGCGGGCCTGGCCCGGCAATGCCAGATCCAGGTGGCCTACGCGATCGGCGTGGCCAAGCCGATGAACATCACCGTCTACACCGAAGGCACCGGCGTGATCTCTGACGATCGCATCGCCGAGCTGGTCAACGCGCATTTCGATCTGCGGCCCAAGGGCATCATCCAGATGCTTGACCTGCTGCGTCCGATCTACGAGAAGACCGCCGCCTACGGCCACTTCGGTCGCGAGGAGCCGGAATTCACGTGGGAGCGCACCGACAAGGTCGCGCTGCTGCGCTCAGCCGCAGGGCTGTGACGCCAGGGTCTGGCCGCGTGATCGGGTGACCTGCAAGGGCGGCGCGAGCCGCCCTTGTGCTTTCAGGCCACGCGCGGTTTCACCCGGGATGCCGCCAGCTTGGCTTGCGCACGGGCCACGTCCACATCGGCATCGCGCACCAGCGCCACGCCCATGCGGCGCTTGATGAAGCTCTCGGGCTTGCCGAACAGCCGGATCTCGCTGTTTGGCACGCGCAGCGCGTCGGCCACGCCGTCAAACACGATGCCCGCAGCTTCCACCCCACCGTAGATCACCGCGCTGGCGCCCGGCGTCTTGAGCGTGGTGTCGATAGGCAGGCCGAGGATGGCGCGGGCGTGCAGCTCGAACTCGTTTTGCCACTGGGTCGCCATGGTCACCATGCCGGTGTCGTGCGGACGCGGGCTGACTTCGGAAAACCACACCTGCTCGCCCTTGACGAACAGCTCGACGCCAAACAGCCCCAGCCCGGCGGGATGCCCCGGCAGACCGTGGCCCAGATCGTCGGTGACGGCGCGCGCAATCTCGCGCGATCGCGCCAGCGCCGTCGGGTGCACGGCGTGCGGCTGCCAGCTCTCGACATAGTCGCCGCTGATCTGCACATGGCCGATGGGGTCGCAAAAGTGGGTCTCGACCTCGCCGTTCGCACCCATGGCGCGCACGGTGAGCTGCGTGATCTCGTAGTCGAAGTCGATGAAGCCCTCGACGATCACGCGGCCCGGCCCGACACGCCCGCCGGCCATCGCATAGTCCCAAGCCGCTTGCACGTCGGCGGGTGTGTCGATCTTGCTTTGGCCCTTGCCCGAACTGCTCATCACCGGCTTGACGATGCAGGGGTAGCCGATGCCCGGCTCGCCGTGCGCGCCATCGATGGCGGCGCGCAACTCGGCCAGCGAGTCGCAAAAGCGGTACGGGCTGGTGGGCAGACCCAGCGTCTCGGCGGCCAGGCGGCGGATGCCCTCGCGGTCCATCGTCAGGCGCGCAGCACGCGCGGTGGGAATCACCCGCACCACGCCTTCGGCTTCGAGTGCTTCGAGCACCGGCGTGGCGATGGCCTCGATCTCGGGCACCACCAGATCGGGGCGCTCGGCTTCGATCAGCTCGCGCAGGGCCGCTGGGTCGCTCATGGTGATGGTGCGCGCGTGGTGGGCCACCTGGTGGCCGGGTGCGTTGTCGTAGCGGTCGACGGCGATGGTCTCGACGCCCAGGCGCTGCAGCGCGATCAGCACCTCCTTGCCCAGCTCACCGCTGCCCAGCAGCATGACTCGGGTGGCGTGGGCGCTGAGCGGCGTTCCGATCGGTTTCATGGCGTCAGGGGTGAGGCTGGAACACACACGAATTGTCATGCCACGAACAGGCACCGAAAAGCCTGCGCTTAGAATACGTTCTGCTTCGAGGAGCGTTGCAAGGCACGTCAGTGTCCCAGGCTCGAAGTTCGACATTGCAACTGCGCTCACCCGCACGATGGTTCTTCGTGGGTGAGTGGTCATTCCAGACTTCGTCCCATGTCAGCCCTGCGGGTTCCTTTTCAACTGGAGCCTCAAATGAACGCTGTTCTCAAGCCTGCCGCGATCGCATCGCACGACTACGCCATTGCCGACCTGTCGCAAGCCAACTTCGGCCGCAAGGAAATCAAGATCGCCGAGACCGAAATGCCCGGTCTGATGGCCATCCGCGAAGAATTCACAAAGTCCCAGCCTCTCAAGGGTGCCCGCATCACCGGCAGCATCCACATGACCATCCAGACCGCCGTGCTGGTGGAAACGCTGGAAGCCCTGGGTGCCAGCGTGCGCTGGGCCTCTTGCAACATCTACTCGACGCAAGACCACGCGGCCGCTGCGCTGGTGGCGGGTGGCACACCAGTGTTCGCCTACAAGGGCGAAACGCTCACCGACTACTGGGACTACACCCACAGCATCTTTGAATTTGGCGCCAAGGGCACCGAAGGCGAAGGCCCGAACATGATCCTCGACGACGGCGGCGACGCCACGTTGCTGATGCACTTGGGCAAGCGCGCCGAAAAAGACGCCTCGGTGCTGAACAACCCGACCAGCGAAGAAGAAACCTGCCTGTACGCCGCCATCAAGGCCAAGCTCGCGGTCGATGCCACCTGGTACAGCCGCAAGTCGGCCGAGATCATCGGCGTGACCGAAGAAACCACCACCGGCGTGCACCGTCTGAACGAGATGAGCGCAGCCGGCACCTTGATGTTCCGTGCCATCAACGTCAACGACAGCGTCACCAAGAGCAAGTTCGACAACCTCTACGGCTGCCGCGAGTCGCTGGTCGATTCGATCAAGCGCGCCACCGACGTGATGATCGCCGGCAAGGTCGCCGTGGTGGCCGGTTACGGTGACGTGGGCAAGGGCTCGGCACAGGCACTGCGCGCCTTGAGCGCCCAGGTCTGGGTCACCGAGATCGATCCGATCAACGCGCTGCAAGCGGCCATGGAAGGCTACAAGATCGTCACCATGGACTACGCCGCCGACAAGGCCGACATCTTCGTGTCGGCCACCGGCAACAAGCGCGTCATCACGCATGACCACATGCTGGCCATGAAGGACGAGGCCATCGTGTGCAACATCGGCCACTTCGACAACGAGATCGACATCGCGTCAATCGAGAAGTACGAATGGGACGAGATCAAGCCGCAAGTCGATCACGTCAAGTTCCCCGATGGCAAGAAGATCATCATGCTGGCCAAGGGCCGCCTGGTGAACCTGGGTTGCGCCACCGGCCACCCGAGCTTCGTGATGTCGGCCAGCTTTGCCAACCAGACCATCGCGCAGATCGAGCTGTTCACCAAGAGCGGCCAGTACGAGAACGGCAAGGTGTATGTGCTGCCCAAGCACCTTGACGAGAAGGTGGCACGACTGCACCTGAAGAAGGTGGGCGCGATGCTGACCGAGCTGTCCGACGAGCAGGCCGCCTACATCGGCGTGTCGAAGGCCGGCCCTTACAAGGCAGACACCTACCGCTACTGATCGGAGCACGAATCGACCCGTCGTGCGCGCCGATCAACTGCTGGTGGCCCGAGGCCACGCCCCGACCCGATCAGCCGCCCAGCGGCTGATCGACGGCGGGGCCGTGCGCTGGCTGGGCCCGCGCGGTTGGGCGGTGCCCCGCAAGGCAGGTGAGGACCTGCCTGAATCCTGCTCGATCGAGGTCACCGACGACGCCGAGTTGCGCTTCGTGTCGCGCGGCGGGCTGAAGCTCGAGGGCGCGCTGGGCCGCTGCAGCGCGAGCGTCGAGGGCCGTCGCTGCCTTGATGTGGGGCAGAGCACCGGCGGTTTCACCGACTTGCTGCTGCAGCATGGCGCATCGCAAGTGGTGGGCATTGACGTTGGTCACGCTCAGTTGCACCCACGGCTCGCAGCCGACCCCAGGGTGCAATGCCATGAAGGCGTGAACGCCCGCGATGTCAGCGGCACGGCATTCGCCAAGGAGCATGCCGAGGGCTCGTTCGACATCGTGGTGGGCGATTTGTCGTTCATTTCGCTCACGCTGGTGCTGCCGACGCTGGTGCGCTATCTGGCGGCGGGCGGCGACTTGCTGATGCTCGTCAAGCCGCAGTTCGAACTGCAGCCCGAGCACATCGGCAAGGGCGGCATCGTCAAGGACGCACGCAGCTTCGCCGATGTGGAAACCCGCATCCGTCAGGCTTGCATCGCTCAGCAACTCAAGGTGCGCGATTACTTCGCCAGCCCGATCACCGGAGGCGGTCACGGCACCACCAAGGGCAACACCGAATTCTTTGTGTGGGCCCAACCCACGAAATCGACCGACACACCATGAGCCAGAAACTTCCCGCCCTGAGCCTCGAATTCTTTCCGCCCAAGACGCCCGAGGGCGCGCTGAAGTTGCAAACGGTGCGCCAGCAGCTGTATGCATTGAAACCCGGCTATTGCTCGGTGACCTATGGCGCGGGCGGCAGCACCCAGGACGGCACACTGTCAACGGTGCGTGAGATCCTTGGCGAAGGTGCCGACGCGGCGCCGCACTTTTCATGCATCGGCGCGAGCACGTCGCGGGTGCGTGAGCAGTTGCAAGAGTTCAAGGACGCCGGACTGCGCCGCATCGTGGCCTTGCGCGGTGACCTGCCCAGCGGCTACGGCCAGTTCGGCGAGTTCCGCTTTGCCAGCGAGCTGGTGGCCTTCATCCGACAGGAAACCGGCGATCATTTCCACGTTGAAGTCGCAGCCTATCCCGAGATGCATCCGCAGGCGAGGTCGCCGCAAGCCGATCTGCAAGCCTATGTGGCCAAGGTGAAGGCCGGAGCCAACGGTGCGATCACGCAGATGTTCTTCAACTCGGATGCGTACTTCCGCTTCGTGGATGAAGCCTATGCGCTGGGCGCGGACATTCCCGTGGTGCCGGGCATCATGCCGATCACCAACGCCAGCGGCATCATGCGATTTGCCGACAGCTGCGGCACCGAGATCCCGCGCTGGATCAGGCTGCGTCTGCAAGGTTTTGGCGACGACACCGAATCGATTCGCGCCTTTGGCCTGGATGTGGTGACCGATCTGTGCGACCAGCTGCGCACGGCCGGCGTGCCGGGCTTGCACTTCTACACAATGAACCAGTCGGCCGCGGTGCTCGAGATCTGCCGGCGTCTGACTGCTTGAGGCTGAGCGGGGCCTTGATGCCCTGCCGCGCAAACCAGCCGCCAGGGTTGCAGGCCTGGCGGGCACAAAATGGGCCTTGCGACTGAAGGAGTCTCATGCTGATCGTTCCGCCCTACATCGCCCCCATCAGCCTCGCGGACGCCGACGCCGTGCTGCAACAGGTGCGTCTCATCTACGACAGCGGCGTGCGGCATCTGCGTGATGCGCTGCAGCGTTTTGTCAGTGGAGAGGATTTTCCAGCTCGCGTGCGGGCGTTCTATCCGGTGGTTCGCATTCACGTCGCCTCGGCTGAGCTTGCTGACTCGCGGCTGAGTTACGGCTTCGTCGCAGATCCTGGCAGCTACGAAACCACGCTGACCCGGCCGGACCTGTTTGGCGACTACTACCGATTGCAGTTCGACTTGCTGCTGCGCAACCACCAGGTGGCGCTCGAGGTCGGCACCAGCTCGCAGCCGATACCGGCGCACTTCGCGCTGGGCGCGCGCGACCACCTCGAGGGCTCGCTCGGTACAGTGCGTCGGCAGTTGATGCGCGAGCGGTTCGACCTGCCCGATCTGGCCGCCATGGATGACGGCATCGCCAACGGCACCGACAAGCGCGCACGGGGCGAGGCGCTGCCACTGTCGCTGTTCACCGCGCCACGGGTGGACTACTCGCTGCACCGGCTGCGCCATTACACGGGCACCGTGGCAAATCACTTTCAGAACTTTGTGCTGTTCACCAACTACCAGTTCTACATCGATGAGTTCGTGAACCTGGGCCACGCCGAGATGGCCGACCCGGCCAGCAGTTATTGCGAATTCGTCGAACCCGGCGATGTGATCACGCGCCGGTGCGACCTCACGCCACCGCTCGACGACGAGCCGGGCGTACCGCCGCCGAGATTGCCGCAAATGCCGGCTTATCACCTCAAGCGCGGTGATCGATCGGGCATCACCATGATCAATATAGGTGTGGGGCCAGCCAACGCCAAGACCATCACCGACCACATTGCTGTGCTGCGGCCGCACGTGTGGGTGATGCTTGGCCACTGCGCGGGACTGCGCAAGACCCAACGGCTCGGCGATTACGTGCTGGCCCATGGCTATGTGCGTGAAGACCATGTGCTCGATGAGGACCTGCCGCTGTGGGTGCCCATCCCGCCCTTGGCCGAGGTGCAAGTGGCCCTTGAGACGGCGGTGGCCGAGGTGACCCAGCTCGACGGCTTCGGGCTCAAGGGAATCATGCGTACGGGTACCGTGGCGACCACCGACAACCGCAACTGGGAACTGCTGCACTCGGGCCATACCGAGAGCACGCCTGAGCGGCG
>CAMCNE010000096.1 GCA_945875935.1 Bordetella parapertussis | reverse complement strand
CAATCGGCCAACGGCTACCTGCCCAGCCAGCAAAAGTGGACCTTCGCCACACCAGAGATGCTGGGCAGCTTTCCGGCCGCTGCGCTGGCCTACCGGCGCGGCGATGTGCAGCGAGGTGCGCCGGTGGTGGTCGAGAACCGCGCGCTCGCCGACCTGTGGGCGCGCAAGACACCGGTCATCGCCGAGGAGCCCAGCTACGACCCCAACCGCGACAGCGGTGACATCGCCGAACGCTCGAACATCCGCACCGGCGTGCCCGCTGAAGCCTTTCTGATCGGTCCGGTGCACGTCGCTTTCGGTGCCGATCCGGCCAAGTCCAGCCTGGCACCGCTGGCCAAGCTGATCACGGCCGATGCGCTGCGCTCGAACACGGGCGAAATCGTCATGTCGCCCCCATTGGGGCGCTGCACCGTCGACGCGCCAAGAGTGCAAGGCGTGGCCGCCCACTTCGACGCGGCCACGGCCACCACACGGCTGAGCGATGTGCAGTTCACCTCGCGCAACAGCTATGGCGCGGCGATGGCGATCTCGCTCGATGACGAGCCGCTGCGCCGTTCACGGCGCGTGCTGGTGCAGTACGCCACGCAAAGCCGGCCCACGGGCTGGGCCGAGCGTCCAGCCACCTGGAAGCCGGACGGCAAGCCGTCGGTCAGCGGGCTCGAGATCACCTCGATCGGCAGCGCGCCGTGGCGGGTCGTTTCGGCTCAGCTCGAGGTGGTCATCGACAACCCGGCGCTCACCACCGCCACCGCGCTCGACATGAACGGCATGCCGATCAAGGACGTACCGCTGCGGCGCAACGCGCAGCGCTTGGAGTTCAGCTTTCCCGATTCAGCGATGTACGTCGTGCTGCGCTGAGCGACACCCGCCGACCTTGCACATCACCAGTTGGACTCGCGCTCCGGCGTGGAGCCGATGCGGTGGATGGACAAGTCGGCGCCTTCGAACTCTTCTTCCAGCGTCAGGCGCAGCGAGGTCACGCACTTGATGCCGCCGTAAATCGCCAGGCCCGACAACAGCGCCCAGACCACGCCGATCAGCGTGCCCGCAACCTGCGCGCCAAAGCTCACGCCGCCCACACCGCCCAGCGCCGTCTGACCGAAGATGCCGCAGGCGATGCCGCCCCAGGCGCCACACAAGCCGTGCAGCGGCCACACGCCCAGCACGTCGTCGACCTTCCAGCGGTTTTGCGTGAGCGTGAACATGGACACAAAGATCGCGCTGGCCACGCCGCCGACCACCAGCGCGCCGGCCGGGTGCATCACGTCGGAGCCGGCGCACACCGCCACCAGCCCGGCCAGCGGACCGTTATAGACAAAGCCCGGGTCATTGCGGCCCAGCAACACGGCCACCAGCGTGCCTCCAGCCATCGCCATCAGCGAGTTGACGGCCACCAGCCCGGAGACCTTGTCGAGTGCTTGCGCGCTCATCACGTTGAAGCCAAACCAGCCCACCGCCAGCACCCACGCGCCCAGCGCCAGGAAGGGAATGTTCGACGGCGGATGCGCGCTGATGCCGCCGTCCTTGCGATAGCGGTTGCTGCGCGCACCCAGCAGCACCACGGCCACCAGACCGACCCAGCCGCCAAATGCATGCACGACCACGCTGCCCGCAAAGTCATGGAAGGCCGCACCGGTGAGCTGGGTGATGGCCTCTTGGATGCCGAACTTGTTGCCCCACACCACCCCTTCGAGCAGCGGGTAAGCCACGCCCACCAACACGGCAGTGGCGATGAGCTGCGGGCCGAACCTCGCGCGCTCGGCGATACCGCCCGAGACGATGGCCGGAATGGCCGCGGCAAAGGTCAGCAAAAAGAAAAACCGCATCAGCTCGACGCCGTTCTTTTGCATCAGCGACTCGGCGCCGGTGAAGAAACTCACGCCATAGGCCACGCTGTAGCCGATGAAGAAGTACACGACGGTCGACACCGAAAAGTCGACCAGGATCTTCACCAGCGCATTGACCTGGTTCTTCTTGCGCACCGTGCCCAGTTCGAGGAACGCGAAGCCCGCGTGCATCGCCAGCACCATGATGGCGCCCAACAACAAAAAGAGCGCGTCGCTCGCCTGCTTGACCTGATCCATGAATGTCTCCGTAGGGTGCTTGTGAGCGGCGTCTGATGCGCCGTTGTTTGAAATCAGCGCACCACGGAAGCAAAAAACGAGCCCGATTTGGTGCGCGCAAAGGCACCAAATCGAGACATTTCGCGGGTCAGTCGGTCAATTCAGCGGCGGCCGCGGCCCCGAATGCACTGCCGCAGGGCATCCGCGCAGCGCCGCCCGCCTCAATCCAGATCCGGAGCGATCGCCGTGGCGTGATCGACCAGCGCGCCCAGGATGTCCTGGCCACGCTCGTCGGCCTCTTCGCCCAACTCGTCGATGCGATCGAAGAAAGCCTGCAGCGTTCTGGCGCCACCGGCCCCCTCGTGCAGCCGGTGCACCCGGTGCTCGTGCCAGCGCTGCTGCTCGTCCTCGGTGAGCGTGTCGGGGAAGTTGCGCGCGCGATAGCGAAACAGCAGCTCACCCAGGCGCGGGTCGGCAAAGGCGGGGCGCTGCTCGGCCAACTGCGCGGGCAACATGCCGCGCAGCCGCTGCAGCCGGTTCCTGTCCTCATCGCCGACAAAGCCGCCGTACAGGTCTTCGTCCACGTCGGGCGTGGTCGCGGCCATCTCAGGGCGCTCGAACACCTCGGGCCACAGCCCGGCCAGCAGCGCGGTTTGCTTCGCGGCCACATCGGCATGCACCAGCGCTTGCGCCACGTCCACGCTCCAGCGCTCGGCCATCTCGGCGCTCAGCGTCTTCAGGTTGCCGATGACCACCGGCGACTTGTTGAGGTGAATGGTCTTGATCGGCAGTCGCGTCACGCCTTCGGGCAACGCGTCAGCACGGCTGAACATGCGCTGGCGCAGCGTGGCGGCGTCCAGGTCACGCAGCACGCTGGGGTCTTCGGCCAGATCCCACACGATGACCTCGTTCTTGTTGGTCGGATGTGGCGCCAGCGGCCACACCAGCGCGATGCAGCCGCGCTCGGCCGGGTACATGCCCGACACATGCAAAAAGGGCTTGCCCGCAGCCTGAGCCGTGGACATCTCGCGGATGACTTCGCTCTTCTTGTGCAGACGCAGGCAGAAGTCCCACAGCTTGGGGTTCACATGGCGGATCAGCCGCGCCAACGCCAGCGTGGCACGCACGTCCGACAGCGCATCGTGCGCCGCCTCGTGCGCCAGGCCGTTGGCCGCGCTCAGGTGCTCGAGCTTGAACGAAGGCCGGCCGTCTTCGTGGCGCGGCCATTGGATGCCGGCCGGGCGCAGCGCGTAGCAGCAGCGCACCACGTCCATCAGGTCCCAGCGGCCGCAAGCGTCTCGCCATTCGCGTGCGTAAGGCTCGATCAGGTTGCGCCAGAAAAGAAAGCGGGTGACCTCGTCGTCGAAGCGGATCGAGTTGTAGCCCACGCCCACCGTGCCGGGCCGCGCGAGCTGCGCCTCGATCGCGGCGGCAAATGCGTGCTCGCTCACGCCGCGCTCCATGCACACCTGCGGCGTGATGCCGGTGAGCAGACAGCTCTCGGGGTCGGGCAGGCTGTCGTCGGTGGGCTGGCAGTACAGCGTGACCGGCTCGTCGATCTCGTTCAGATCGGCATCGGTGCGCACGCCGGCAAACTGCGCAGGTCGATCGCGGCGGGGCACCACGCCAAAGGTTTCGTAGTCGTGCCAGAAAAAGGTCATTGCATCCATGTGGCGCAACATACCGCACTCGGCCGAGCCCTTGACGCGACGCACGCAACACGACACCACGGCCGCACACAATCGACCACGCCATCCTCGAAGGAGTTCGCATGAAGCTACCGACCGCCACGCGCCCATCGCCCGCTGCCCCAGTCCATGCGTATGCCAAGACGCTCAAGACCTTCACCACCGCCAGCGGCGTCGAAGGCAGCTTCTATTCGCTGCCAGCGCTGGCCAAGCGCATTCCCAATGTGGCGCGGCTGCCCCATTCGCTGCGCGTGGTGCTCGAAAGCGTGCTGCGCAACTGCGACGGCAAGAAGGTGACGGCCGAACACGTCGAGCAGCTCGCCGGCTGGCAGCCGCAGGCCGAACGCAGCGCGGAGATTCCTTTCGTCGTGGCCCGCGTGGTGCTGCAGGACTTCACCGGCGTGCCACTGCTCGCCGATCTGGCTGCCATGCGCAACGTGGCGGCTTCGATGGGCCAGGACGCCAAGACCATCGAGCCGCTGGTGCCGGTCGATCTGGTGGTCGACCACAGCGTGATGGTCGACTACTACGGCACCCGTCAGTCGCTTGACCTGAACATGAAGCTCGAGTTCGAGCGCAACCGCGAGCGCTACGAGTTCATGAAATGGGGCATGCAGGCCTTCGACACCTTTGGCGTGGTGCCGCCGGGCTTTGGCATCGTGCACCAGGTCAACCTCGAGTACCTCGCACGCGGCGTGCACAAGACGCCCAAGAGCCGTGCCGGCTCGGCGGTGCCCGCGGGCGTGTACTACCCCGACTCGCTGGTCGGCACCGACAGCCACACCACCATGATCAACGGCATCGGCGTGGTCGGCTGGGGCGTGGGCGGCATCGAGGCCGAGGCTGGCATGCTGGGCCAGCCGGTGTACTTCCTGACGCCCGATGTGGTGGGCTTCGAGCTGACCGGCAGGCTGCGTGAAGGCGTCACCGCCACCGATCTGGTGCTCACCGTGACCGAGATCTTGCGCCGGGCCAAGGTGGTCGGCAAGTTCGTCGAGTTCTTTGGCGAAGGCACCGCCAGCCTCGCGCTGCCCGACCGCGCGACGGTGGCCAACATGGCGCCCGAATACGGCGCGACGATGGGCTTCTTCCCGGTCGACGAAAAGACCATCGAGTACTTCCGCGGCACCGGCCGCAGCAAGAAGAAGATCGAAGCCTTCGAAGCCTACTTCCGGGCGCAGAAGATGTTTGGCGTGCCCCGACGCGGCGACATCGACTACACCAGCGTCGTCACGCTCGATCTGGGCACGGTGTCGCCCAGCCTGGCCGGCCCGAAGCGCCCGCAAGACCGCATCGACCTGGGCCAGGTCAAGCACCAGTTTGCCGAGCTGTTCAGCCAACCGCCGGCCGACAACGGCTTCAACCAGCCGGCCGGTCGGTTGGGCCTGTCGGTCACCACGCCATCGGGCCTGTCGATCGCCAACGGCGACGTGCTGATCGCGGCCATCACCTCGTGCACCAACACCTCCAACCCGAGCGTGCTGCTGGCCGCCGGGCTGCTGGCCAAGAAGGCGGTCAAGGCGGGGTTGCGGGTGCAGCCGCACATCAAGACCTCGCTGGCGCCGGGCTCGCGCATCGTCACCGAATACCTCGAAAAAGCCGGCCTGCTGCCCTATCTTGAAAAACTGGGTTTCTACCTGGCGGGCTACGGCTGCACCACCTGCATCGGCAACGCCGGCGACCTGACGGCCGAGATCAACGAAGCCATCACCGCCAACGATCTGGTGTGTGCCGCGGTGCTGTCGGGCAACCGCAATTTCGAAGCGCGCATCCACCCCAACCTGAAGGCCAACTTCCTGGCCTCGCCGCCGCTGGTGGTGGCCTATGCGATCGCCGGCAGCGTCAACATCGACCTGATGACCGAGCCGCTGGGCAAGGCCAAGGGCAAGAACGGCAAGCCGATCTATCTGGGCGACGTCTGGCCCACCAGCGACGAGATCCACGCGCTGATGAAGTACGCCATGAATGGCCGGGCCTTCAAGAAGAACTACGACAAGGTCAGCAGCGAACCCGGCAAGCTGTGGGGCAAGGTCCAGGGATCGACCGGTCAGGTCTACGACTGGCCCACCTCAACCTACATTGCCAAGCCGCCCTTCTTCGACGACTTCGCCATGCAGCCAACACAGGCCGCTGCGGGTATCAGCGGTGCGCGGGCGATGGCACTGTTTGGCGACTCGATCACCACCGACCACATCTCGCCGGCCGGCTCGATCAAGCCGGCCTCACCCGCGGGCCTGTGGCTTGCCGAACATCAGGTGTTGAAGGCCGACTTCAACAGCTACGGCTCGCGCCGCGGCAACCACGACGTGATGGTGCGCGGCACCTTTGCCAACGTGCGCATCAAGAACCTGATGATTCCAGCGGGCCCCGATGGCTCGCGCGAAGAAGGCGGCCTGACGCTGCTGCAGCCTTCAGGCGAGAAGCTGGCCATCTATGACGCGGCCGTTCGCTACATGGCCGAGGGCACGCCCACGGTGGTGTTCGCAGGCGAGGAATACGGCACCGGGTCGTCGCGCGACTGGGCGGCCAAGGGCACCGCGCTGCTCGGCATCAAGGCGGTGATCGCACGCAGCTTCGAGCGCATCCACCGCAGCAATCTGGTGGGCATGGGCGTGCTGCCGCTGCAGTTCAGGGGCACAGACAGCTGGCAGACGCTGGGAATCCGCGGCGACGAGATGTTCGACATCGAACTGGCCGCGCACATCGCGCCGCAGCAAGAAGCCACGCTGGTGATCACCTCGACCGACGGCAGCCAAAAGCGCGTGCCGCTGACACTGCGCATCGACACGCCGATCGAGGTCGACTACTACCAGCACGGCGGCATCCTGCCCTTCGTGCTGAGGCAGCTGCTGGCGGGTTGATTTCAGCCCAGCGCGCGGCCCCATTCATCGGCATCGAAACCCACCAGCAAGCCGCCTGGGTGCTCAAGCACCGGGCGGCGGATCACGCTGGGCTGCGCCAGCATGAGCTCGCGCGCGCTGGCCGCGTCGTGCACCGCGGCCTGCTGATCGGCATCGAGCTTGCGCCAGGTGGTGCCCTTGCGGTTGATCAGCGTCTCCCAGCCCACCGAGTGCATCCAGCGCTCGAGCGGCGCCAGCGGCACGCCCAGCTTCTTGTAGTCGTGGAAGACGCCGTCGATGCCGCGTTCAGCCAGCCAGGCGCGGGCCTTCTTCACGGTGTCGCAGTTGGCAATGCCGTAGACGGTGACGGCGGGCTCGGCAGGTTTCATCGCAACAATCTCTGGTGGGGTGAGGGTTCAACACAAGACCGGGGTGAGGCCATGGCAACAACAACTGAATTTTCAACCGCACTCGGCCACGGCATCTGGGCCATCGACACCGGTTATCAAAGGCCGCACTTCGATGCCGCGTACCTCATGGTCGAGCGCGGCCGCGCCGCCTTCATCGACACCGGCACGGGCCACTCGGTGCCGCGGCTGCTGGCGGTGCTCGAAGCCGCGGGCGTGGCGCGCGATGCGGTCGACTGGGTCATCCCCACGCACGTGCACCTCGACCACGCCGGTGGTTCGGGCGCGCTGATGGCCGCGCTGCCCCACGCGAAGCTGGTGGTGCACCCGCTGGGCGCGCGGCACCTGATCGATCCGTCCAAGCTGATCGCCGGTGCCAGTGCGGTCTACGGCGCCGACGAGGTGCAACGATCGATCGGCACGGTGTTGCCGGTGAGCGCCGAGCGCGTGCTCGAAAGCGCCGACGGCATGGAGATCGATCTGGCCGGCCGGCCCCTGCGGCTGCTTGACACACCCGGTCACGCACGCCATCACCACTGCGTGTGGGACGAGCGCAGCCGGGGGCTGTTCACCGGCGACACCTTCGGCCTGTCGTACCGCGAGTTCGACACGCCGCAAGGCGCCTGGTTGCTGCCCAGCACCACGCCGGTTCAGTTCGACCCGCCGGTGCTGCGTGCGTCGTTCGAGCGGCTGCTCTCGCTGCGGCCCGACTGCGTCTACCTCACGCACTTCGGCCGGCTGCCCGCCTCAACCGGCCCCGACGATGCCGACACGCTGCAGCAACTCGGGCGCGAGTACCTTGAGCAACTGGATGCGGTGATCGCGCTGGGGCTGCGCGCTGCGGCAGCGTCAGCCAGCGCAGAGGATCGCCATGTGGCGCTGGTGGAAGGCTTGAGCGAGCTTTACCTGGAACGCGTGGGCCGCCTGGGTGGCGGCCTGTCACGCGAGCGCGTGCTGGAGCTGTTGGACATGGACATCGAACTCAACGCGCAGGGCATGGGCGTGTGGCTGGGGGCTGTGGCTGAGGCCGCACCGCAGCCCAAGGCTTCGACGCCCGTGCAGCAAGCACGCAACCCGCTGCACGGATTGAGGCTGGAAGACATCGTCAAGGCGCTGGTGGCGCATTACGGCTGGGCTGAACTGGGAGAGCGCATTCCGGTACGTTGCTTCATCAGCGAGCCGAGTGTCGCGTCGAGCCTGAAGTTTCTTCGCAAGACGCCGTGGGCGCGCGAGAAGGTGGAAGGGCTTTACCTGTTCATGCTGCGCGACGTGCGCCGCGCTCAGCGGGAAGAACCACCGGGCAAGACAAGCCG
>CAMCNE010000095.1 GCA_945875935.1 Bordetella parapertussis | reverse complement strand
AGGGTGGGCAGTGTGTGCACCACGCGCTGCGGGAACGGAATCTCGATGCCCTGCTCATTGAGCACCTGCAGCACAGCGAAGTTGACTTCGGAGCGCACATTGCCCTGCCCGTTTTCAGGGTCGGTGATCCAGAAGTTGACGGCCAGGTCCATGCCGTTATCACCGAACGCCAGCAGATGGACCGCAGGCGCCGGGTCGGCCAGCACGCGGGTGACCTGTGCCACCGCCGCCTCGAGTTGGGGCTTGAGCACCCGCACATCGGTGCCGTAGGCCACCTGCACATTGGTGGTGACCAGCACGCTCAGATCGGCCAGCGACGAGTTTTCAACCCGCTGCGTGATCAGCAGCTCATTGGGCACGATGGCCTCGCGGCCGTTGAGCGCTCGGATCAGCGTGTAGCGGGTGCGGATGTCGGTGATGCGGCCGTCGAAGTTGTCGATGCGCACCATGTCGCCAATGCGCAGCGAGCGCTCGGCCAGGATCACGAAGCCGCTGATGTAGTTGGCCGCGATCTTTTGCAGACCGAAACCCAGCCCCACGCCAATCGCACCGCCAAACACGCTGAGCGCGGTCAGGTCGATGCCCACCGCGCTGAGTGCCAGCAGCAGCCCGACGAACAGCAGCAGCATGCGCACCAGGTTGGCCGCCATCTTCTGGATGGACAGGTCGCTGCCGGTGCCGCGCAGCAGCTTTTTCTCGACACCCGCAGACACCCACAGCGCCAGCACCATCACCAGCCCTGCGATCACCAGGCCTTCGACGAAACGCCGCAAGGTGATCGGGTGATCGCCCATGGTCCAGCTGACGCCTTCCATGGCATCGAGCATCAGAGGCAGCACGCCGGTCACCCACAGCACGGCGGCCAACCACGCAGCCCAAGAGAAGCTGCGCTCGATGGTGCGCATCAGCCGGGAATCGGGAAAGCTCGCGCGCAGCACATGCACGGTCAGGCGCACCAGCACCAGCGAGACCAGCACCGGTATGGCCAGCTTGAACACCGCCGGCTTGGCAAATCCCGTCAGCAGCACCCGCGCTGATGCCGCCAGCACCAGCAGCAGCACCGGAAACAGCACGCCGTCGTACAGCCGCCGGCCAAACCAGATGGAGTCGTCATCCGCGCCGGGGCCTCTCAATGCACGGGTGATCAGCCAGGCGACCAGCCCGCACAGCGCCAGCACGCTGGCCTCGAGCAGCGCGGCGGGCTGCTGCAACGCCACCAGCAGGCCTTCCATCTCATCGGGATTGATGGGCACGATCATGGTTGTGCAGCCCGCGGTGGGCTCATCGCGTGTGAGGACATGTCTTTTCGGGGGATTTGGGTGGGTGCTGTTGGGTTACCGTCGACAAGATGAGCAGCGCACCCTCAGAAAAACTCACCCGTCTGGCCGATCAGATTAGCACGATCATCGTCGGCAAACGACCGCAGATCCGTGACTGTCTGGCCTGTCTTCTGGCCGGTGGGCACCTGCTGATCGAAGACGTTCCGGGCGTGGGCAAGACCACGCTGGCGCAGGCCTTGTCGATCTCGCTGGGGCTGCAGTTTTCACGGGTGCAGTTCACTGCCGACCTGATGCCCACCGACTTGCTGGGCGTGAGCGTGTACGAGCGCACGCGCGAGGCCTTCGTGTTCCACCCCGGGCCGGTGTTTTCACAGGTGCTGCTCGCCGACGAGATCAACCGCGCCGGGCCGCGCACGCAAAGCGCGCTGCTCGAGGCCATGGAAGAACAGCAAGTCAGCGTCGACGGCGAAACGCGCGCTCTGCCCCAGCCGTTTTTCGTCATCGCCACGCAAAACCCGAGCGACCAGCTCGGCACCTACGCGCTGCCCGAGTCGCAACTCGACCGCTTTCTCATGTGCATCACGCTGGGCTATCCCGACCGTGCCAGCGAGCGCGAGCTGCTGGCCGGCCAGGACCGACGCGAGGCCTTGCAGCAGTTGCGCCCGGTCATGAGCGTGGACGAACTGATGGCCGCGCAGCGCGAGGTGCTGGCGGTGCATGCCTCGGGCGCGCTGCTCGATTACCTGCAGTCGCTGATCGCGGCCACGCGCTCGGGCGCCTGGTTTGTCGAGGGCCTGAGCCCGCGCGCCGGCATCGCGGTGCTGCGGGCGGCCAAGGCCCATGCGCTGCTCGATGGCCGCGACCATGTGGCGCCCGATGACATCCAGGCCATCTTGGTGCAAACCGCAGCGCACCGACTGACGCCGTTGCCCGCCTCAGGGCGCAGCCGTGTCGCACAGCTGCGCGCCATGATCGAGGCCACGCCGCTGCCGTGAAAGGCACGACCGCCGTCCGCGCCCGCATCGACGCGTGGATGCAGCAGCGCTCGCCACGCAGCGACAGCCTGCTGCTCACGCACCGCAATGTCTACATCCTGCCCACCACCGCTGGGCTGCTGTTTTGCCTGACGCTGGTGGTGCTGCTGGTCGCGTCCATCAATTACCAGCTCAACCTCGGTTACCTGCTGACCTTCTTGCTGGCGGGCAGCGGCGTGGTGTCGATGCACATGACGCACAACACGCTGCGTGGGCTGACGCTGCAACTGCGACCGGTCCATCCGGCGTTTGCCGGCGATACCGCCGTGCTCGAAGCCGTGCTCTCGGCCGGACGCGGCGATCGCTACGGCGTGGCGCTGCGGCTGCAGTCGGCCGATGCCTCAAGTGCCAGCCACACCGACGTGCCGGCACAAGGTCAGGCGGTGCTTCAGGTCGGCTTCGTGCCGCCGGTGCGCGGGCGGCATGCACTGCCCACGCTGCGCGTGCAGACGCACTTTCCGCTGGGGCTTTTTCGCGCCTGGGCGGTGTGGCACCCGGCCATGTCGGTGCTGGTGTATCCACAGCCCGAGCGGCCTGTCAGTGCGCTGCCTGCGGCGCGCGGCGTGCCCGGCGGGCCGCTGCGTTCGCGCACCGCAGGGGCCGATGAATTCGACGGCGTGCGCCCCTACCGCCGCGGCGACGCGCCCAAGGCCATCGCCTGGAAGCAAGCTGCCAAGACGCTGGCCAGCGGCGGCGATCTGATCAGCCGCGATCACAGCGCCCACACGCGCGAGCAGCTGTGGCTGTCGTGGCACGACTGCGGCATCAGCGGTGCCGAAGCACGGCTGGCCCGGCTCACGGCCTGGATCGTCGAGGCCGACCGCCGCGACGTTGCCTGGGGCTTGAGCCTGCCATCCGAAGAGCTGCCCATGGGCCAGGGTGATCAACACCGGCAGCGCGGTCTGGAGCGGCTCGCGCTGTGGTCGGCATGAGCAACGCCAGCACCGTGGGTCAGGGCGCTTCAGCCTCCATCTGGCCGGGCTGGAGCCACCTGACGCGAGACGCGCGCGACACGCTGTTTTTGCTGGGCCTGATCGGCTGGACGGTGCTGCCCCACCTGTTTCACCTGCCGCTGTGGTGTGCGGTGCTCACCGCTGCGGTGCTGCTCACACGCGGGGTGCTGGCGCTGCGCGGCGCGGCGCTGCCCGGTCGCTGGAGCCTGGTGGGCGTGCTGGTGCTGACCACGGGGCTGACCTTCTGGTCCTTTGGCTCGCTGCTGGGCAAGGAGCCCGGCGTGGCGATGGCAGTGGCGCTCATGGCCATCAAGACGCTCGAGCTGCGCGCCCGCCGCGATGCCTTTGTGGTCTTCTTTCTGGGCTTTTTCCTGATCCTCACGCAGTTTCTTTATTCGCAAAGCCTGCTGGTGGCGCTGGCCATGCTGATGTCGGTGTGGGGCTTGCTGAGCGCGCTGGTGCTGGCCAGCATGCCGGTGGGCAAACCGCCTTTGTCGCTGGTGATGCGTGTGGCCGGCAAGACCGCCTTGCTGGGTGCGCCGCTGATGGTGCTGATGTTCATGCTGTTTCCGCGCATCAGCCCGCTGTGGGGCGTGCCGCAGGACAACCAGTCGAGCATGGGCCTGTCGAACACCATGTCGTTCGGGTCGGTCGCGGTGCTGGCACAAAACGAAGGCGTGGCCATGCGCATCCGCTTTGACGGCCCGCCGGTGCCAGCCCAGGCAGCGTACTTCCGCGGTCCGGTGCTCGGGCGTTTCGACGGCATGGAGTGGACGGTTCAGCAGCCGAGTTTTCCGGCAGCGCTCACCCCCCGCGCCGATCTCGCGGTGCGCGGCGAGGCCATCGGCTACGAGGTCACGCTCGAGCCGCTGCGCCTCAAAAGCATCCCGCTGCTCGAAGCCAGCACCATGGCGCCGCAGATCGATGGCGTGCGCGTGACGCAAACCGATGACCTTCAGTGGCTGGCCGATCAGCCGCTGTACTCGCGCGTGCGCTTTCGCAGCGTCGCCCACACCGACTTCAGCCACGGCCCGTTGGTGCCGCTGATCGGGCTGCAGGACCACATCGACCTGCCGCCCGGCTACAACCCGCGCACGCTGGCCTGGGCCATGGCCATGCGCCGACAACCGCGCTACGCCGAGGCCAGCGCCGATGTGCTGGCCGCCGCGCTGATGGAACACATCCGCACCGGTGGCTACAGCTACACGCTCACGCCCGGCGCCTACGGCGAGGTCGATGCCCGCAGCGCGGTCGACGAGTTCTGGCTCGATCGCAAGCTCGGGTTTTGCGAACACTTTGCCGCCGCCTTCGTGGTGGTGATGCGCGCGCTCGATGTGCCCGCACGCGTGGTCACCGGCTACCAGGGCTTCGACGCTGCGCCCGTCGACGGCTACCACGTGGTGCGCCACAGCAACGCCCACGCCTGGGCCGAGTACTGGCGCGAGGGCGTCGGCTGGGTGCGCGCCGACCCCACCACCGCCGTCGCTCCCGAGCGGGTGCTGAGCAACCGGCGCCTGACGCCGGCGCCCGGTTTGATGGACGGCGCGATGGGCTTCGTCGGCCCGCGAGTGCTGGCGCAATTTCGCGAGGGCTGGGAGGCGATCAACAACCGCTGGAACCAGTGGGTGCTGGACTACTCGCGCGGCACCCAGCTCGACTTGCTCTCGCGCATGGGCTTCAAGCAGCCCGACTGGGAAGACCTGGCCTGGCTGATGGTGGCCGCCTGTGGCGTGCTGTCGCTTGCGACGACCGGCTGGGCCTGGTGGGAGCGTCAGCGGATCGACCCATGGAAGCGGCAAATGACACAACTGCGCGCCGCGCTGCTGCGGCTGGGCGTGCCAAGCGCCGATCACGACTCGCCGCGCACGCTCGCGCAGCGCGTGCGCACGCAGCTTGGAGACGCCGGCGAACCGCTGGCTCGGGGCTTCGACGCGATTGACGCCGCGCGCTACGGCCGCCACGGCACAGCGCGACCCGACCCCCGCCTGACACGTGAGTTCACCGACCATGCGCGTCGGCTGGCACAGGTCCGAGGCATCGGGCGAGCTCGATAATTTGCCCATGACATCTTCATCGACCGAGGCCGCTCGGCGCGCCTGTGTGCGGGCCTGCTGGCTCGCGGTGTGTGTGGCACTGGGCGCAGCGGGCAGCGGCAACGCCAGCGCCGCAGCGGCCGTGGCCAGCGCATCGCCAGCCGCCAAACCGAAAAAGCCCGCCAAGCCGAAGGCCACCAGCAAGCAGCGCAAATCGACGGTGCGATCTGACGCCGACCCCGATCAAGTCATCTACGGCCAGCGCGCCGACGTGATGCAGTTCGCCGACGAGGTGGCACAGCGCCAAGGGCTCGATGTGGCCCAGGTGCGCTCAGCGCTCGCGCAGTCGCGCTTCATGCCCGCGGTGGCCAAGCTGATCATGCCGCCGCCTGCGGGCACGGCCAAGAACTGGGCCGCCTACCGTGATCGCTTCATCGAGCCCAAACGCATCAACGCCGGCGTGGCTTTCTGGCAGGCCAACGAGCGCTGGCTGACCCAGGCTGAAGAGGTCTACGGCGTGCCGCCCGAGATCGTCATCGGCATCATCGGCGTCGAAACCCTGTACGGCCGGCACCTGGGCGGCTTTCGCGTGATCGACGCGCTGGCCACGCTGGCGTTTGACTTTCCGCCCGGCCGCAAGGACCGCAGCGCCTTCTTCAAGGGCGAGTTGGAACAATGGCTGGTGCTCAGCCACCGCGAGGGGCTCGACCCGCTCCAATCCAAGGGCAGCTACGCCGGCGCGCTGGGCATGCCGCAGTTCATGCCCAGCAGCGTCACCAAGTACGCGGTCGACTTCGACGGCGACGGCCACATCGATCTGCACGCGAACACGGCCGACGTGATCGGCAGCGTGGCGCGCTATCTGGCCGACTTTGGCTGGCAGCGCGGGCTGATCACCCACCTTCAGGTCACCCCACCGGCCGATGCCGCCCAGCGCGCCGAACTGCTCGCACCCGACATCCTGCCCAGCTTCACCGCGCAGGAGTTCATCGACCACGGCGCGGTGTTCGGCTCCGAGGTCGAACTCGCGCGCATCGGCGGGCTCACTGGCACCACCCGACTGGCACTGGTCGAGCTGCAAAACGGGGATGCCGCACCCAGCCACGTGGCCGGCACGGGCAATTTCTATGCGGTCACCCGCTACAACTGGTCGAGCTATTACGCGCTGGCGGTGATCGAGCTGGGCGCAGCCGTGCGGCGCGCACGGTAGACAGCTGGGCGCGGCCCTCACCGCGTGGCGGCAAAACCGTCGTCTGATTCTTCGATCACCTCCAGGCCGTCAAGCAACTCCCAGCTGGATTCAAACCAGCCGGGGCCGGCGGGCAGGCCGAGCTGAGTGGCGTCGGCCACGCTCGCAAGGGTGAAGGCGTCTTGCACCGGTTCTGACGGCGCGATGGTCTGGAATGGCATGGATGTCTCCTGACAAACGTGACGGCGGCTGGACCGACGAACTCAGTGTTGGCCGAAAAGGCGAATTCCGAGTGCGTTGAATCAATCGGGCGCCGGTTTGGTCGATTGATGACGCCAGTTTTCCGTCTGGAGACCGATCGCGCATCCCGCTCAAGGGGTGTTTCAACGGCCCGACGGCCCCCCCAGAAGAACCCCCCCACATGGGGGATGGGCCAGGGCCGGGAGACATCAGTAATGACACGAGCGTTACGCCAACCTAGAATCCAAAGGTTCCAGCCCACCCATCACACCGCATGAAACCCGTTGTCGCGACACCCCCCAAGCGCGCACCGCGCGAGACCTTGAACCTGCGCATCCCTGCGGCCGAGCGAGGGCTGATCGACCGGGCGGCCCAGTCCAGCGGCAAGACGCGCACCGATTTCATCCTCGGCGCAGCACGGCGCGCGGCCGAAGAAGAGCTGCTTGATCGCACGGTCTTCGTGGTCAGCCCAGCGGCTTACACCCAATTCGTGGCCATGCTCGATGCTCCCCCAGAACCGAACGAGCGATTGCGCCGCACCATGCAAACGCCGCCGCCCTGGACCACGACCTGATCGACGCGCGGCGATGCTCTCGGCTCCACAGCCACTGACGGCAACGCAGGTGCTGGCCGGGTTCGACAGCGGCGTGCCCTCGCTTGACGACTGGCTGCGCCGGCGTGCACTTCAGAACCAGAGCACTGGCGCCTCGCGCAGCTTCGTGGTTTGTGATTCGGGTGAAACGGTGGTGGCTTACTACGCGCTGGCCGCCAGCGCCGTGGCGGTCGATGCCACACCCGGGCGCTTCAGGCGCAACATGCCCGATCCGATCCCGGTGGTGGTGCTGGCACGGCTGGCGGTCGATCGCACGCAGCACGGCCGCGGGCTTGGGCGGGCTTTGTTCCGGGATGCCGCCCTGCGCATCCTGCATGCCGCCGATTCGATCGGCATCCGCGGACTGCTGGTCCACGCGATTTCCGAAGAAGCCCGGGCTTTTTATCTGCGCCTGGGGCTGGTCCCTTCGCCACTCGACCCGATGACCTTGATGACCACGCTGTCGGATTTGCGACAGGCCATAGTCGATTGATGAGACAGCTCGCCTGCGGCGGCCGCCATTTGATGTGACGCAGGCTCAGTCCTGCGGAATCACGCTGACTTCAACTTGCATGTCCTGCATGAAGCCGCCGCCTAGGATCACGCCGCGCAGCGGCGCCACGTCGGCAAAGTCGGCGCCCCAGGCCAGCGTGATGTAGCGCCGGTCGGCGAGCTGGTCATTGGTGGGGTCGAACTCGACCCAGCCGTGGCCGGGCAGAAACGCCGCCACCCAGGCATGGGATGCATCCACGCCCATCAGCCGCGGCATGCCAGGCGGTGGGTCGGTGAGCAGGTAGCCGGACATGTAGCGCGCGGCCAGACCATGCGCGCGCAGACAGGCCAGCATCAGGTGAGCGAAGTCCTGGCACACGCCTCGGCGCAGTTGCAGCACTTCGTCGACCGAGGTGCTCACGGTGGTGGCGGTGGCATCGAACTGGAAGTCTTCGTGGATGCGGTGTGTCAGCTCGAGCAGCGCCTCGGCCCACGGCCGGTCGGGTTGCAATGAGGGCTCGGCGTAGCCGCGCGCGGCTTCCGACCAAGGCACCAGCGGTGTGGCTTCGGACATCCGCGCGGCTTCCAGATCGTCGGCACCGGGCAACTGCCGGCGCACCGCCTCGCGCACCTCGCCCACGGTCATGGCGTGATCACTGTCGAGC
>CAMCNE010000094.1 GCA_945875935.1 Bordetella parapertussis | reverse complement strand
TCAGCCAGCGTGGAGCAAAGCGCGGGCGTTCAGCAAGTGGGCGAGGCCGTCAGCCAGATGGACCAGGCCACCCAGCAAAACGCCGCGCTGGTCGAAGAAAGCGCCGCCGCCGCGGAAAGCCTGAAGGGCCAGGCGCAGCAACTGGTTCAGGCCGTAGCGGCGTTCAAGCTGTCACGACAGGATGGACTCGCCCACACGGCTCATCTGGCGACCCCGGTAGCCAACGCGCCCACCGGCGAGCGTCGTGGCCCCAATCGCGCTGTGAACGTCACCCGCCCGGCGCTCAAAGCCAAGGCTTCGGTGGCGCAGTCAAGCAGTGCGCCACAAGACTCCGCGACGCTGGCCAAGGCGGGCACCGACGACTGGGAAACGTTTTGAGCGCTGAGGCACGCTGAGCGATTCCGGAGCCACCCATGCGCCGGATCAGCGCATGGGTGGCGTTTACTGCGACGTGTAGGGCTGGCGCAGGCCGGCTTTTTCGAGCAGAGGCATCACCTCGGCGTTCCACTGCTTGATCCCGCTGTTGTAGTCCAGCCAGCTCAGGCACACGCCATCGACGCCAGCCTCGGTGAGCATCCCCAGGTGGTCGACCATCATCTGCGGGGTGCCGACCAGCGGGAAACCTGCCCATCCCGCCTTGAAGTGGTAGCGGAACTGGTCGGCTTGCTCCGGCGTGAAGATGCCGGTCTGAATACCCAGCTCTTTCACGATGTTCTCGCAGGCCTGGTCGTCGCCGTATTCGATGGCGTAGCGGTCCACGTACTTCTTGGCCTTTTCCACCGTGTCGGCCACCGACACGTAGGAGTAGCACCAGACCTTGATGTCGCGCCCGAACTCATCCCTGGCCAGTTCTTTGTAGCCGCGGACCTGTTTTTTCACGCCTTCCAGATCGTGCGAGCCCAAGATGAGGAATGCAGCGTCGCAGTGCTGGGCGCAAAAGCGTTTGCCGCGCGGTGAGCCGCCTGCGTTGATAAGGAAAGGCCGGTTCAGCGGCTTGGGCTCAGCAAAAGCCTGAACCAGATTGAAATATTTGCTCTTGTGGTCGAAGTAGCCCTCCTTCGTCCATGCCTCCTGAGCCACTGAGAGCCAGTCATCGGCGAAGTCGTAGCGCTCGTCGTGTTCCATCATGGATCCGCCAAACATGCGCATCTCGGGGCCGAACCAGCCGCAGATCATGTTGAGGCCAAAGCGTCCGCCGCCGATGTGATCGATGGTCGCCGCCTGCTTGGCGGCCAGCAAGGGGTGCACCGTCGGCATGTGCGAAGTGCTGATCGTCGCAATCTGCTTCGTGGATGCAGCGATCGCAGCCGCCCAGGTGTAGGTCTCCATGCTGGTGCCGCCGAAGTTGCTCTCGCCACCGAAGCCGCGCCACCTGCCGATCGGAATGGCGGCCTCAAAGCCGGCGCGGTCTGCCAGCTGGATGGTCTCGAGATTGGTCCGCCAGTTATCTGCCCGGTGCACCTCGGGTGCGGTCGTGATGGCGCAGCCGCCGTGGGCGTTGATGGCGAACACGCCGAGCTTCATCTTGTTCGGCGAGCTGGCCATCGGGTTGGGCAGAGGTTGCGGCAGATTTGCATTGCTCATGAAAGTCTCCTGTGGGGATAGCCGACTCGGCGGCTTTTTTGACGAACATCGAGGCCCACCCGCAGCCCCGTTTGAACTCCTGCTTTCGGGCGGGTTGAATCAGTTCAGGGCATCGGAGCGCCAGACCATCATCTTTTCGGTCTGCATGTCGCTCATGGTGTGTGGCATGCCGCCCATGCCGTGGCCGGAAGCCCGCGCGCCTCCGAAGGGCATCCAGTCAACACGAAACAAGGTGTTCTCGTTGACCATCACCGCCGTGCCGTCGAGATGGCGGTAGCAGTGCATCGCGGTGTCGATATTTCGGGTGAACACGGCGGCCTGAAACGAATAAGGCAAGTCATTCGCCAGACCGATGGCCGCATCGAGATCGTCGTAGCTGTAGACGCACACCACCGGGCCGAACACCTCTTTGCGGGTCACGTCGGCATCGAGCGCGGGGTTGAGCAACACCGTGTTGGCGTAGCAACTGCTCGACAGCTTGTGGCCGCCCGACACGACCTTGGCGCCACCGCTCTTCGCAGCGTCGACCCAACTCGCGACCCGGTCCACCTCTTTGTGCGTGATCAGCGGGCCGACGTCGGTCGTGGCCAGCAAGGGGTCGCCGATGACCATCCGCTCACCGAGTTGGGCGATGCCATCAGCCACCGCGGTGGCGACGCTGCTGTGGCAAAACACCCGCTGCACGCCCACGCACGCCTGGCCAGCGTGCCAGAAAGAACCCCGTGCGAGCCGGGGCAAGGCCATCTCCAGGTCGGCATCGTGCGAGACGATGACAGGCGCCACGCCGCCGTGCTCCAGCGCGCAACGGGCTCCCGGCGCCAGCTTGGATCGCAGCATCCAGCCCACGGCGGCCGAGCCGATGAACGACAAGAAGCCCACGCGCGAGTCAGACACCAGGCGTGTCGCCAGGTCCAGATCGGTCGGCAAGACCATCTGTGCCCAGTCGGGGGGCAACCCTGCTTCGTGGAAGATGTCAATCAGCGTCTTGCAGCTCAGCGGCGTGGCCGGCGCGGGCTTCACGATGACCGGAGCACCCACTGCGATCGCTGGCGCCACCTGATGAACCACCAAATTGAACGGATGGTTGAAGGCACTCACGCCAACAACCACGCCGATGGGTTCGTACTGGGTGAAGGCGACGCGGCCGGCCGATGTCGCATTCAGGTCCATGGGGATCACATGGCCGCCCTTGGTGCGCAACTCATCGATGCAGATCTGGATTCCGTCGATGCCGCGGTCCACCTCGATCAACGAATCCCTGTAGGGCTTGCCGCCTTCGTGGGCCGCCTGGCGGGCGATCGCCTCGCGACGCGACGCGATGATCTCGGCGGCACGCTTGAGGATCGCGATGCGCTGCTGCTTTGGCAGCCACTGACGCCGATCGCGAAACAGCGAGTGGGCCGTGGCCAGCGCGCGCTCTATGTCTTGTTCGCTCGATGCCGCCACCTGGCCGACGTGCGCGCCATCGAAGGGCGATCTGACTTCAACGATCGTGGACATCTCGTTGTCTCCTCGATTCAATGCATTGGCCTGTCGGGCTCAGGCCGCAGGCATGTCACGCGGCGCCGAATCGGCAAACGAGGGCCGGCTGCGCAGTTGCTCGACCAGGCGGTCCAGTCGGGGCGTCGCAGGCACCCAAGCCGCGGTGGGGAAACGAAAACGCACGTAGTCGACCAGCACCACCGTGGCGATGACCGCCAGGTCGGGGACATCGCCGACCAGCTCCGGCGGCTCGTTTTCGAGCTGGCTCAGCGCTTGGATGACCGAGCGCCTGCGGCGCAGCCCCACGGGCGACTCGTCAAAAGACGCATCGGTCATCTTGCGGCCGATGATCACCGCCGCTGCGGCATCGACAGCACCCATGGCCACGCCAGCCTTCGACATCACGGCGCTGGCGTCGGTGCCGAGCAGGCTGGGTGCGGGCTTTTGTGTTTCAAGCCACATCACGATCAGCAGGCTTTCCGTGATCGAGCGTCCGTCGTCGAGTTGCAGCGCAGGCACGCGCGCGCTGGGGTTGGCGGCGAGCAAGGAGGCTGCGTCCTTCCACGGATCAGTGAGCACGCCTTCGACTTGCGACAAGCCTTTTTCAGCGAGCGCGATTCGAACCACGCGCGAGTACGGCGAGGTGGTGCTGTAAAAAAGTTTCAAGGTGACTCCTCGAGAGCGTCAGCGTCAGCGTCGGTCAGTCGACTGCGCACAATGGCTGCGTCGAGCGAAGCCCGCCATCCGCATAGACCAGAGGACACACGACCTCCCCGACCACAACGGCACTCACCCGGCCGATCACGATCGAGTGGGTTCCGTACGGCACCACGGTGTCCACATCACAGAACAGGTTGCACTGCGCATCGCGCAGGTAGGGCATGCCGCAAACTTCGTTGCGCCACTCGCCCACCTCGAAGCGGGCATCGCCCTTGAGCTTTCCGCTGAAAGCAGCCACCAGCGCTTCGTGTTGCGTGGCCAGCACGTTCACGCAGAAACGCCCGCGCTGTGTCAACGGTGCGTGGATGCTGGCGCTGTGATTGACGCAGATCAGCAGCGAAGGTGGGTCTGCGGCAATGGAGTTGACCGCCGTGGCCGTCATGCCGTGGCGCTCGCCTTCAGTGTCAGCGGTGCTGATGATCGTGACCGTCGATGCCAGCCGGCGCATTGCCCGCTTGAACTCGGCGGTGATTTGCGCGGGGTCGCTGAGGGAAGGGGTCGTCATGATTTGTCCGAGGCCAGTTGCAACATGGCTTGCAGTTCGTCCACGCTGCGTTCGACCCGACGCAAGAAACCCTCGGTCAAGCGCTCCGGCAACTCAAAGTCCTGCTGCACGGCATACAGGCCCCGCGTGCCCACCGCCGCGTCGAAGAAAAGGAACAGCGGTCTGAGGTGGTAGTCGATCACCGATGCATGGCCGGGCGACGCGCCGGTCGCCGTCACGATGACCGGCTTTCGAGCCAGCGCCTCCATGTCGTACAGATCGAAAAAGTGCTTGAACAGCCCCGTGTAAGCACCCTTGTAGACGGCCGTGCCTACCACCAACGCGTCCGCACTTTGCACCGCGTGCAAGACCGCTTCGAGCCTGGCATCGGCCTGCGAACGGTCGGTCGCCTGACCCAGGCCGGGGCCTGCATCCACCAAATCCAACATCTGCGTCGATCCGAGACCGCGTGCAGCAGCGCTGTCGAGAACGGCTGAAACCAGCGTGCGTGTGCGCGACGGTCGAGCGAAATTGCCCGACAAGCCGACGATCCTGGCGCCTTGCCTCGTTGACTCAGTCGGCGCGTTGTGCGGTGTCATTGCCATCTCCTTGCAGCCGGCGGCGCCTTCTTGCGTGCACCACCCGTTTCATGAAGGGAATGCTAGGCATCCGGTCTGAAAGGAAGAAGATGATTCTGGACAACTGAGGACATCAAGAATTCAAACTCGCTAGAAACCCTAGGTCGGCGCCGAGCTGCGAATCCGCGCTTTCGCCATTCGCGCGGTCGGGCTCTCTCGAACCCCGATGGGATACTTTTGCACCCGGAGAAAGGTTTGACATGCTGCCCGACATCGATTCCTTGGCTCTGTTCGTCCGCGCGGCGGAGTTGCACAGTCTGAGCAAGGCGGCCGAGGCGTCTCACATCGGCGTGGCGGCGGCCAGCAGGCGCATCGCGCTGCTCGAGCACCGCTTCAAGACGCCGCTGCTCGATCGCTCGCCTCGAGGCGTTGAACTCACTGCAGCAGGTGTGTCGTTGCTCGCACACGCCAAGGCGCTGCTGGTGCAGCTCAACGACATGAACGCCGAGATGACCGATCACGCGGCCGGCCGAAAGGGCGTGCTACGCCTGCTCGCGAACACCTCGGCGATGACCGAGACCTTGCCCGAGGACTTAGCGTCGTTCGGCCAGGCCAATCCGGACATTCGCCTGGTCATACAAGAACGCTGGAGTGGCGACATCTTGCGCAGCCTGCTCGCCGGCGAGGCCGACATCGGGATCGTCATCGACGGCGCGCGAACCGAAGGGCTGGAAGTGTTTCCCTATCGCAATGACCGACTCGCGGTCATCGCCCCCGTCGATCACCCGCTGGCCAGAGATTCGAACTGGAGCTTCAGCGACGTGCTCGAGTACGACCTGGTGGCGCTCGAGGTCGGCTCATCGATGATGAGACTGCTGACCGAACAGGCCATTGTTCTGGAGAAGGCGCTGCGTCTGCGCATTCAGGTCCGCAGCTTCGAGGCCGTGTGCCGCATGGTGCAAGTCGGCATGGGCGTGGGCATCTTGCCGTACGAAGCAGCCAAGGTGCTGGCAGAAAGCATGAAGCTGTCCGTGCGGCCGATGAACGAGCCGTGGGCACAACGCAAGGTGCTCGTGTGCGTGAAGAAGGACCGCCCCGCCAAGCCTTCGCTGACTTTGCTGATCAATCACCTCACGGCGTGAGCCCAGCGCTCGACTTCAGACAGACCAGGCCTCGGGCCTGAGTAGTTTCCCGAAGACTCATTTTGGACAAGCCCCCCTTGCCGAACTTCCCATAGACGGCGCTTCGGGTGCCTTCAAGAATGCCCCTAAGGTACGAAGCTCCTTCAACGTCGACCGACAGGTATTGGAAATGTCAGGTAAACCTTTCGATGGGCTGACCGTCATTGCCCTGGAACAGGCGGTCGCGGCCCCTTACTGCACGAGTCGCCTCGCAGACGCTGGGGCCCGCGTGATCAAGATCGAACGGCCCGAGGGAGATTTCGCCCGCGGATACGACACGGCGGTGCATGGCGAATCCGCGTACTTCGTCTGGATCAACCGCGGCAAGGAATCCATCGCGCTCGACCTGCGACAAGACGACGCTCGCGCCCGCTTGCACGCGCTGATGGCCACGGCAGACGTGTTCATCCAGAACCTCGCGCCCGGTGCCGCGGCACGCCTGACCTTCGGCTCGGCCGAGCTTCGCCGCAGGCACCCGCAGCTGATCACCTGCGACATCTCGGGCTACGGAGAGTCGGGCCCTTTGCATGAGCTCAAGGCCTATGACCTGCTGGTGCAAGCCGAAAGCGGGCTGGTCGCCGTGAGCGGCGCACCGGGCCCGTGGGGGCGCATCGGCGTGTCGATCTGCGACATCACCGCCGGCATGAATGCCTTGATCGGCATACAGCAAGCACTCATCCAGCGTTCACGCACCGGGCGCGGCAGCGCAGTGAAGGTATCTCTCTTTGACTCGGCGGCCGAGCTGATGTCGGTGCCCATGCTGCAAGCCCGTTACGGCTCAGGCGCACCCGAGCGCGTGGGGCTCAAGCACCCCAGCATCACGCCCTACGGTTCCTTCACCTCGCGCGATGGACGCGAGTTCGTGCTGTCGATCCAAAACGAGCGCGAATGGGTCAGCTTTTGTGAACGGGTGCTGCAACAACCCGGGCTGGCAACAGATCCGTCGTTTGTCTCGAACACAGAACGAACCCGCAACCGCGTCGAGCTTGAGGCGTTGATTCAAGGCGTGTTCTCGAACCTCAGCGACGCACAGGTCGTCGAGCGCCTCGCCGCAGCCCACACCGCCTATGGCGCGGTCAACTCGGTTCACGATCTGATCGCACACCCCCAACTGCGCACACGGCCGATGCCAGTCAACGGTCGCGTGGTCGAGCTTCCAGCGACCCCGTTCATCACCGAATGGGACGACGAAAGTTATCGACCGATCCCGGCCGTTGACGAACACGGCGATGCCATTCGTGACGGGCTCGAAGCGCTCACCCGTTCGGCAGGGTGAGCGGCACGCTGGCCACACATCGGCCAACCCGGGCCTGATCCGCAACCCGCGCGCACTCGCTCATCGGGTGCCATTCACCTGACGCAAGATCGCTTCGGCGCGCAGGACCACAGGCTTGTCGACCATCTTTCCGTCCACGGCAAACGCTGAACCGTTTGCGCACGCGGCGGCCGCCAGCACGCGTTGCGCCCAGTCGATTTCGGCTGGGCTGGGGCTGAAGCTTCGGTTGACGGCATCGACCTGCGTCGGGTGAATGCAAAGCTTTGCGCCAAAACCCAGACGCCGGGCGCGTTGAGCCGCATCCACAACCATCTGCGCATCCGAGATCGAGGTGCTCACCCCATCGACCGGCGCAGCGATCCCGGCAACGCGCGACATCAACACCATCTGAGAGCGGAAAAGCAGCAGCTCATCACCGTCGCCCGAGATCCCGGTGTCCAACTGGAAATCGATGGACCCGAACGCCAGCCGCTGAACGCCGGGCGCACACGCCACTGCCCGCAGGTTGTCAAAGCCAGCCGCCGTTTCCACCAGAGCGATCAGCGGTTTGCCTTGTAGCTCAGCGATGCGGCTCAGGTTCTCGGCGCGCTCGGCCTTGGGCACCATGATCGCGCTGACTGCGCTCGCAGCACAGGCGCGCAGGTCTTCTTCAAACCAGACGGTGTCCGACGCGTTGACCCGCACGACCACCGGTTGGGTCGGGCTGTCATCACCCGCACGGGCGAGCCACTCTTGCAGGCTGTTTCGCGCCGCGTCCTTCGCCGCGGGGGAGACGGCGTCTTCCAGGTCAATCACGACCGCATCGGCACCGCAAGCCCGTGCCTTGGCGAACCGCTCTGGCCGGTCGCCCGGTACGAACAGATACGAGCGCGCGACCATCACAGCCCCCGAGCCGCGAGTTGCCTTGGCTGCAGTTCGAGGTGCGTCTTGGGTTTGTTTTGCATTGGTTTTCCTCCCCATGAAAGGTCATCACCACCGCGGTCGACGCATGCAGTACGCCGCGCGTGAGGCGAGCCATATGGTGAGGGAACTGTAGTGAGCAGGCTGCGACCCGCGGAAGCGCCCATTGATCAAGGTCGCCTTGCCGGAAGATCAACACAGGCTGGTTTCACAGCGGCGGCATCCACCAGCCTTTGACCCACAAAAAAGCCCCGGCTCTCACATGAGAGCCGGGGCTGATACCTGGTAGGCGCGATTGGACTCGAACCAACGACCCCCACCATGTCAAGGTGGTGCTCTAACCAGCTGAGCTACGCGCCTGCAAAACCGCAGATTCTAACCATCTCACTTGAGGCCTAGGCACATTTTGCTG
>CAMCNE010000093.1 GCA_945875935.1 Bordetella parapertussis | reverse complement strand
ACATCGACCTGGGTGCGAGCGGCATCCGCAAACTCGAGCGCCTCCGCCACCCGGGCTCGGGTGACATAGTTCTGATAGGCCGGGTAAGCGATCGCAGCCAGAATGCCGAGGATCGCCACCGTCACCAGGATTTCTATCAGGGTGAAGCCGCTCTTTCGTTGCCCGGTCATGGGATATTCCTCGGATTTGATGATTGACTCGCTGGTTGGAGGAGCCGGTTGGCGACGCAGTGCTTGTCGGACCGATCCTACTCCTCGTCCGCAGGGCAGGGGAGTGGGACGGGTTGAGGAGTAGCGTTTACAGCATTCGTCAACAAGGGCAGGCCAACAACTTTCCAATCTTCTTGCTGTTGGCGATCAGTGCGGTGAAACCCGGGGTGACGTCACCAGGATTGAGGCTTGGCAGCGGGACTACAGCGAGAACCGCCCCCGCTCCGCTTTGGAGTGGTCCACACCTGCAGAGTTCGCCCCCGCAGCCGCCTGCGGGGATGTCAGAGGAGCCCAGAGGAGCCGGAAAGTTCTACTTCCGAGCGGTACTGAAACAGGTGCAAGGTCAACGCTGGCCCTAACGTAACCGGCAGTGGGTTATTAATCGTGGCGTTGCAGCGCAGTTGAAAATTTATGCCGGGATTGAGGATTTCGAATGCTTTTTGCCTGATTTCTTAAAGGAGCAGATCAATGAATGGAACCAAACTGTTACTGTCTTCCGTGATTGCAGCTTGCGTGCTGTTTGGCCCCAGCGCAAATGCTAACGACAGTAAATACCGGAAAAAATTGGAACAGTCCGGCTGCACGCAGGCTTCCGAAATGCAGGGCTGTGATATCAACAAGACCAAAGCGCAGAATGCGAAGTCTGGATTCGGCCTCGCCTTTTGCGGTGGCGGCGGAATTAAACGTCGAATTGAATACGTCATCATGGAAAAAGCGCCGGATCAGTGGAACGCCAGCGTCACCGTCAACGGCGAGACCCAAAAGGCAATGACCTCGTATAGTTTTTTCGGAAAATCCAAACCGCCACAATGGTTTGTTGTAGCGCTCATTCCTGAAAAACAGGGGGATGGGGAATTCCTAGTTTTCGGCAACGGTGGCAAGCGCTGGATAGAATTTGGCGATTATCAGTACGACCAGTGCAAATAGACGGATCGACAGGTCGCATGGACGCCGTTCTCGACACTTCTGGATAAAGAAATGAGTGAACAGTTCGCGTCAGCCCCCGCAACCATCGAAGTTCAAGTCCTGACAAGGACTTCGCCGAAGCCCGCAATCGCGGGCATTTTGCTTTTCTGGGCACCGTGACCAACCTGTGCCCAATTCGTGCCCACGGAATTCATCGGGCAGCAGCACTTGACCATTGGGCCCGTACCCTCGTCGGCTGGCCTAAATACGCCTACGGCGGCGGGTTGAAAGCGATCAGATCAAGCGCCGCGGACTACCGACCGCTATCGCTGCACTGTGGGTGGTCGGGTCGGCGCCCGCTACGGCCGTTCAGGGTCGGGAAGCGACCTTCGAGTTCCTTCTCGACAGCGGACACCCGGACCCGCTGGTGACCTCTGCGCACTCCAGTCGAAAGTTACAGAGCAGAGGGGCTGACCGCAATCGCGCGAGGCGAAGACGGCTGCGACGCCTGGATGCGTCGGCGTGGCCACGGCCTCGCCTCTTAACCCGTCGCACCCCGTCGCGATTTTTTAGGGGGATTCTTTGGGGGGTTTGCTGACTTTCACGCTATGTTTCATAGGTGAAATGGCGGAGAGGGCGGGATTCGAACCCGCGGGGGGTTATTAGCCCCCACACGCTTTCCAGGCGTGCGACTTAAACCGCTCATCCACCTCTCCGTGGGCCGCGAGTCTAGCCGACGGATCCCAGAGCATGGGCTTGCAGCGTTTCGAGCGGCACGTGGAGCGCCGTGTTTTGGTGGGTGCTTTCGAGCACCACCGGAGGCGCCACACCGGCATCAAGTGCTTCGAGCCAGCGGGCCACGCAAAGGCACCAGCGATCGCCCGGCTTGAGGCCGGCAAAACGGTACGCGGGCTGCGGCGTGCTGAGGTCGTTGCCCCGCTGCGCAGAAAACTCGAGGAACTCGGCCGTCACCTTGGCGCACACCAAGTGCAGCCCGGTGTCGTCGGCTCGCGTGTTGCAACAACCATCGCGGAAAAAACCAGTCAGCGGTGCGTAGGAGCAGGGGACGAGTTCGGTGCCCAGAACGTTGAGAGCCATGTTCAGTTCGCTCCAGGGGGTTTGCTTTTGAGCAAGGTCATCGCGGTGGCAATCAGGGCAGACACCTCGCTCATGTTGCCGGGGACGATCATGGTGTTGTTCTTCTGGGCCAATTGGGCATAGGCGTCGACGGCTTTTTCGGCAACTTTCAACTGCACGGCCTGTTCGCCGCCGGGTGAGCGGATGGCCTCGGCAATCTTGGTGATGGCGCCGGCGGTGGCATCGGCCACGGCGGTGATGGCGGCGGCCTGGCCCTGGGCATTGTTGATTTCGGCCTGGCGCTGGCCTTCGGAGCGTGCGATGTAGGCCTCGCGCTCGCCGGTGGCGATGTTGATCTGCTCTTGCTTGCGGCCTTCGCTGGCGGCAATCAGGGCGCGTTTTTCGCGCTCGGCGGTGATCTGCGCTTGCATTGAGCGCAGGATCTCGGCCGGCGGCGTCAGGTCCTTGATCTCGTAGCGCAGCACCTTCACGCCCCAGTTGGCGGCGGCTTCGTCGAGCGCGCTGACCACCGACGCGTTGATGGTGTCGCGCTCTTCAAAGGTCTTGTCGAGCTCCATCTTGCCGATCACCGAGCGCAGCAGGGTCTGCGCGAGCTGCGTGATGGCGACGATGTAGTTGCTGGATCCATAGCTCGCACGCATCGGATCGGTCACCTGAAAGTAGATGATCCCGTCGACTTGCAGCTGGGTGTTGTCGCGCGTGATGCAGACCTGGCTGGGCACATCGAGCGGCACTTCTTTCAGCGAGTGCTTGTAGGCGACCTTCTCGATGAAAGGCACCACGAATTTCAGCCCTGGCGTGAGCGTGCGGTCGTACTTGCCCAGGCGCTCGACCACCCAGGCGTTTTGCTGCGGCACGATCTTGAAGGTCTGAGAGATGAAGATGACGGCGATGACAGCAAAGATGAGAGCGAATTCCATGCGGGGCTTTCGTGAGGTGATTCAGGATGCAGCGTCGGTCGGAGCCAGCACCAGCCAGTTGCCTTCTACGGCCACCACCTTGTGTGCGCCTGGGTGGGCAGGGTAGCCGGGTTGCAGTCGTGCGGTCCAGTCGGTGCCGCGGTGCTGCACGCGAGCGGTGTGGTCAGAGGCCCAGGCGGCGACTGCCACCGACTCGCCGATGTCGAGGTTGACGTCGCGGTTCTCTCGCGCGGGCAAGCTGCGCGGTTGGCTGAAACGCCGCCAGTGCCACAGCGCGGTGGCGCCCGCTCCGACCGCCGCTGCGGCAGCGACTTGGCCTGCGCCGTTCAGCCCCAGATGGGCCGCTAGGGCACCGCAGCAAAGTCCCAGCGCGATCATCAGCAGGTAGAAGGTGCCGGTGGCCAGTTCGGCCACCACCGCAAGACCTGCGGCCACCCACCACAGCGTGGCTAGTGAAAAGTCCATGTCGTCCTTGAAATTCGGCGCCCATCGGCCCCACGCCAGTGTAGTGGGCGGCATGCCAATGGCGGTCATCGGCGCGGCCTAAACTCCGCGCTCTTCACCCGCCTACCGTCAGGATTGCCATGCTGCACTTTCGTTTTCCGATCGTGATCATCGATGAGGACTACCGCTCGGAAAACACCTCCGGTTTCGGCATCCGTGCGCTGGCCGATGCCATCCAGAAAGAGGGCTTCGAGGTGCTGGGCGCCACCAGTTACGGCGACCTGAGCCAGTTCGCGCAGCAGCAAAGCCGCGCCAGCGCGTTCATCCTGTCGATCGACGACGAGGAGTTCACGCCCGGCCCCGAGCTCGACCCGGCGGTGCTGAGCTTGCGCAAGTTCATCGAGGAAATCCGCTTCAAGAACGCCGACATCCCGATCTACATCTACGGCGAAACACGCACCTCGCAGCACCTGCCCAACGATGTGCTGCGCGAGTTGCACGGCTTCATCCACATGTTCGAGGACACGCCCGAGTTCGTGGCGCGTCACATCATCCGCGAGGCCAAGACCTATCTGGCCGGGCTCGCGCCGCCATTCTTCAAGGCGCTGATGGATTACGCGCAAGACGGCTCCTACTCGTGGCACTGCCCGGGGCACAGCGGCGGCGTGGCGTTTCTCAAGAGCCCGGTGGGGCAGATGTTTCACCAGTTCTTCGGCGAGAACATGCTGCGTGCCGACGTGTGCAACGCGGTCGAGGAACTCGGCCAACTGCTCGACCACACCGGCCCGATCGCTGCCAGCGAAACCAACGCGGCGCGCATCTTCAATGCCGACCACTGCTTCTTTGTGACCAACGGCACCAGCACGTCGAACAAGATGGTGTGGCACCACACGGTGGCCCCGGGCGACGTGGTGGTGGTCGACCGCAACTGCCACAAGTCGATCCTGCACGCGATCATCATGACCGGAGCGGTGCCCGTGTTTTTGCGGCCCACGCGCAACCATTTCGGCATCATCGGCCCGATCCCGGAGTCGGAGTTTTCGCCCGACGCCATTCGCAAGAAGATCGCCGCCAACCCGCTGCTCAAGGGCGTGGACGTGAAGAACGTCAAGCCGCGCATCCTGACGCTCACGCAAAGCACCTATGACGGCGTGCTCTACAACACCGAGACGATCAAGCACGCGCTCGACGGCTATGTCGACACGCTGCACTTCGACGAAGCCTGGTTGCCGCACGCGGCGTTCCATCGCTTTTACGGCACCTTCCACGCGATGGGCAAGAACCGGCCGCGTCCAAAGAATCAACTGGTGTTTGCCACCCAGTCCACGCACAAGCTGCTGGCCGGCTTGAGCCAGGCCTCGCAGGTGCTGGTGCAAGACGCGCAAGAGCGCAAGCTCGACCGCCATCTGTTCAACGAGGCGTACCTGATGCACACCTCGACCAGCCCGCAGTACTCGATCATCGCCAGCTGCGACGTGGCCGCGGCCATGATGGAAGCCCCGGGCGGCCCGGCGCTGGTGGAAGAAAGCCTCGCCGAGGCGATGGATTTCCGCCGCGCCATGCGCAAGGTCGACAAGGAGTTCGGCCGCGACTGGTGGTTCAAGGTCTGGGGGCCGGACAAGATCGCCGCCGAGGGCATCGGCAAGAGCACCGATTGGGTGTTGAAGGCGGGCGACAAGTGGCACGGCTTTGGCAACCTGGCCGAGGGCTTCAACCTGCTGGATCCGATCAAGAGCACGATCATCACGCCGGGGCTGGATGTGTCGGGCAAGTTCGCCAAGAGCGGCATTCCGGCGAGCATCGTCACCAAGTACCTCGCCGAGCACGGCATCGTGGTCGAAAAGACCGGGCTGTACTCGTTTTTCATCATGTTCACCATCGGCATCACCAAGGGCCGCTGGAACACGCTGGTGACGGCGCTGCAGCAGTTCAAGGACGACTACGACCGCAACCTGCCGATGTGGAAGATGCTGCCCGAGTTCGTGGCCAAGTACCCGCGCTACGAGCGCACCGGCTTGCGCGATCTGTGTCAAAGCATCCACGCGATGTACGCCAAGGGCGACATCGCGCGCCTGACCACCGAGATGTACCTGTCAGACCTGCAGCCGGCCATGAAGCCGAGTGACGCCTACGCCTACATCGCGCACCGCCGCACCGAGCGTGTCGAGATCGACGCGCTCGAAGGCCGCATCACCACCACCTTGCTCACGCCGTATCCGCCGGGCATCCCATTGCTGATTCCCGGTGAGGTGTTCAACAAGAAGATCGTCGACTTCCTGCGCTTCACGCGCGACTTCAATGCCGCCTTCCCCGGCTTTGCCACCGACGTGCACGGGCTGGTTGAAGAACACACCGAAGGCGGCGGCAAACGCTACGGCGTGGACTGCGTGCGGCAGGACTGAGTCGCGCACGCCGCACGCGGATCGGCTCAGCTCCCAGCGGCGATCGAGTCGGCCTTGGCGATGAGTGCTTCGGCCATGCGGATGCTGGCGATGTCGATCAGCCGGCCGTCGAGCGACACCGCGCCGCGGCCTTGCCGCGCGGCTTCGGCCATGGCCTCGAGGATGCGGCGCGCCTTGTTCACTTCGGCTTCGGACGGGGTGTAAACGCGGTTGGCCAGTTCGATCTGTGAGGGGTGGATCGCCCACTTGCCCTCGTAGCCCAGCACCGCGGCGCGTTGTGCAGCGGCCACGAAACCATCCGAGTCGCTGAAGTCGCCGAACGGGCCGTCGATCGGGCGCAGTCCATACGCTCGGCAGGCCACCAGCATGCGCGTTTGTGCGGCGTGCCACGGGTCAGTCCAGAAGGATTGGCGCTGGCCGTGCTCGTCCTTGTCGGTGAGCACCACGCTGTCCTTGTGCACGCCACCGATCACCGTGGTGCGAGCGCGGGTGGACGCGGCGTAGTCGGCCACGCCGAAGCTCATGGCTTCGAGCCGTTTCGACGATTGCGCGATGGCCTCGACGTTGGCCATGCCCAGCGCGGTCTCGATCAGCACTTCGAAGCCGATGCGCTTGGTGCGTCGCTTGGCCGCTTCGATCTGCGTGACCAGCATGTCGAGCGCGTACACGTCAGCCGCCACGCCGGCCTTCGGAATCAGGATCATGTCGAGCCGCGGGCAGGCTTCGACGATGTCGATCACGTCGCGGTACATGTAGTGGGTGTCGAGTCCGTTGATGCGAACCATCATCGTCTTGTGGCCCCAGTCGACGTCGTTCAGGCCAGCGACGATGTTCTTGCGCGCTTTCTCCTTGTCGTCGGGCGCGACCGCGTCTTCGCAGTCGAGAAAGATGATGTCGGCGGCCGAACGCGCGGCCTTTTCGAACAGGTCGGGGCTGGATCCGGGAACGGCGAGTTCCGAGCGCTGCAGGCGCGGTGTGGCCTGTTCGATGAGTGTGAAGCTCATGAGGGTTCCTTGCGGGTCTTGAAATCAACCGGGATGATGGCACCGAGCGCAGCTCTGACGGCGGCTTGAACCGTGCGGCCGGGCCCGACGCGTCGACAATGCGATGTGGCCAACCTGACCGAACATCTGGTGTTTCTCGATCGCTCGACGCTGCGAGCGTCGCTGCGACGTCCCACCTTTGCGCACACCTGGCAGGAGTTCGCGGCGACGTCGGCCGATCAGACGGTTGAGCGCTTGCGCGACGCGACCATCGCGCTGACCAACAAGGTGCGCCTGGGTGCGGCCGAACTGGCGCAAATGCCACGGCTGAAGATGATCGCGCTGGCCGCCACCGGTCACGACATCATCGATCTGGCTGCCTGCCGCGAGCGCGGCATCGCGGTGAGCAACATTCGCAATTACGCGGTGCACAGCGTGCCCGAGCATGTCTTTGCGCTGATCCTCGCGCTGCGCCGCCGGCTGCTCGACTACCGGGCTGACGTCGAGCGCGGAAGATGGCAGCAGGCCGAGCAGTTCTGCTTCTTCGACCACTCGATCCGTGACCTGCACGGCAGCACCATGGGCATCGTGGGCGCGGGCTCGCTGGGCCGAGCCACCGCCGCGCTGGCCACAGCTTTTGGTATGCGGGTGATGTTTGCCGAGCACGCCACGTCGGTCGCAGCCGAGCTGGATTTCGTGCCGTTGGAGCGGCTGCTGGCCGAGTCGGATGTGGTGTCGCTGCATTGCCCGCTGACGCCTGCCACACGCAAGCTCATTGCAGCCGATCAGTTGCGTGCCATGAAGCGCACCGCGATCCTCATCAACACGGCGCGCGGTGGGCTGGTCGACGAGGCAGCGCTGGTAACGGCACTGCAGCAAGGGCTGATCGCCGGTGCCGGGTTCGATGTGCTGAGCGCGGAACCGCCCACACTGGGCAACCCGCTGCTCGAATTGCGCCTGCCCAACTTCATCCTCACGCCGCACGTGGCCTGGGCGTCGGATGAGGCCATGCAGCGGCTGGCTGATCAACTGATCGACAACGTCGAGTGCTTCATTCGCGGTGAGCCCCAGCATCTGCTGGGCTGACACGCGACACACGCCTCCGAACTCATCTCGAGGAACCCATGAAAAAACTCCTGTTCCAGTTCGATACCGATCCCATCCCATCCGTCTTCGACACTGTGGTGGGCTACGACGGTGGCGCCGATCATGTGGTGCCGCACGGCGGCATCAACGCTGCCAACGTGGGCGCGCTGGTCGAAGGCGCCATCTTCACGCGCGCGCCGAAGGACAAGAAGTCGACCGCGCTGTTTGTCGGCGGCAGCAATCTGGCTGCGGGCGAGGCGCTGTTCAAGGCGGTGCGCGGCAAGTTCTTCTCGAACTTTCGCGTGTCGGTGATGCTCGACAGCAATGGCTCGAACACCACTGCGGCGGCCGGTGTGGCCTGCCTGTTCAAGAGCGCGGGCGGGCAACTCGCCGGCCTGCGCGCGGTCATCCTGGCCGGCACCGGACCGGTCGGTCAGCGCGCCGCAGTGATGCTGGCCAAGGAAGGCGTCTCGGTGGCGATCACCTCGCGCACGCTGGCCAATGCGCAAAAGGCCTGCGACCACCTCAAAGCCGGCTTCGGCATTGACGTGACAGCCATTGAGGCGCCCGATTGCGATTCGCGTGCGCGGGCCTGTGAAGGCGCTCACATCGTGTTCGCCACGGGCGCGGCGAGCAGCGTGCTGCTGCGCGAAGACGACTGGAAAAACAACCCGACGATTCGCTATCTGGCCGATTCGAACGCCACGCCGCCGCTGGGCATCGAGGGCGTCGACATGATGGACCGCGGAGTCGACCGCCACGGCCGTGCGTGCTGGGGCGCGATCGGCTTTGGCGCACTCAAGCTCGCGGTTCACCGCGCCTGCATCGCGCAGTTGTTCGAGGCCTCTGACCGGGTGCTCGATGCCGAAGAGATCTATGCCACCGCCAAGGCCATGGCGCTGGCCTGAACTGGAGACAC
>CAMCNE010000092.1 GCA_945875935.1 Bordetella parapertussis | reverse complement strand
TGCGCCGGAAAACCACGCACCTTCAGTTCTGTCACGCCATCTCCGTCTTGGCGGCCCGCGATCGCGTAGCGTGACAACACGGCCAGCCCCAGACCTGCTGCCACCGAGTGCTTGATGGCCTCGTTGCTGCCAAGCTCGAGGCGCACGTTGGGCTTGAACCCCAGGCTGTCAAGGTGCGCATCGCAAGCCATGCGCGTGCTCGAGCCTTGCTCGCGCAATATGAATCGCTCCTTGGCCAACGTGGCCAGTGGGATGGCCCTGCGATGAGCCAGCGGATGCGACTTGGCGGCGATCACCACCAGCGGATTCGGCAGGAAGATTTCCTGCTCGAGATCCATGTCGTGTGGCGGCATCGACATGATGTACAGGTCGTCGCGGTGGTCTCGCAAGCGCGCCAGCACCCCGTCGCGGTTGAGCAGTTCCAGCGCGATGTCGACGTCGGGGTAGCGCGCGCAAAACGTTCCCAGAATGCCGGGCACGAAGTACTTGGCGGTGCTGACCACCGAGATGCGCAGTCGCCCCTGAGTCAGGCCCTTGAGGCCGTTGATTTTTTGTTCGAACGCGGCCCACTCGTCGGTCATGTTCTGAGCGGCAACGACCAGCGCCTCGCCTGCTTCCGTCAGCTGCAAGCGCTTGCCCAATTGGTTGTAGAGCGGCAAGCCGACCGAGTCAGCCAGATCCTTGAGCTGCATCGACACCGTCGGTTGGGTGACATGGCAGGCCCGTGCTGCCGCGGTGATGCTTCCGGTTTCAGACAGGGCCAGAAACAACTGCAGTTGGCGAAAGGTTGTATGCATAGATATTTGATGATGCTTGGCATAAGAACTATTTAATTTACTCGAATGAATTTGCTTCCTAGCATTCGTTTCAGCGGAGATTCCCACCCGCCGCAGTAACCAACTTTCTAAGGACGAACCATGACTTTCATCACCTCAGCCGACGCCGCCGAGCTTTTCTGGAGCGAGATCGGTGTTGCAGACAAGTTCAAGCCTCAGCACGATGAGTTCCAGAAATTCATCAAGAGCCATGACAACGTGACATACGAAGCCGCGATGCAGCAAATCAACAGCTTGATCGCTTCGATGAAGCCAACTGACGGCAAGCCGCGACGCATGCTGATGTCCCAGCCTGGCGCGCGCTAAGGCACAGGCCACGGTCACAGTCGCGAGAGCTCGGGCCCTCATGCCAAGGGCCCGGGCTCTCGTGCGTTTCGGCAGACCATCTCTTCATCCCTGATTGCTTCTTTCAGAGCGTTCTGACCGAAAAGCTCTCGTGCTTTGAGATTTATTGCGAGGCTGCGGCCGCCCAGTGTCAGTCGATGGTTTGGGCGAGTGCAACCACGCCGTGCAATGAGTTGGTGGACCCTGAGGAGCTTCGTGAACAATCGGCGGCTTCAGAAAGGACCACACCATGAAACTCGAACCGTTGATGTCGTACCACGCAGATCTGCTGCCCGCCGTGATGGTGGGCGCCGGTCCCCAAGGCACCCGGGCGATTTTTGAAGTCACTGGCGGCGCGTTCGAGGGACCTCGCCTGCGCGGCAAGTTGCTCACCGGCGGCGGCGACTGGATGCTGATCGACGCGCAGGGCATGGGCCATCTCGATGTGCGCGCGACCTTCGAGACGCACGACGGCGCGTTGATCTATGTGCAGTACTTCGGCCGCGTGATCGTGACCGAGGCGATCAACCAGGCCTTGCAAGGCAATGGGGCGACCGACTACGGCGACACCCACTTCTTCACCCAGCCACGCTTTGAAACCGGCGACGCGCGCTACGCGTGGCTGAATCAGGTCATCGCCGTGGCTCAGGGCCGCGTGTGCCACGGCCGCGTGGAGTACCAGGTTTTCGCCTGCGCGAACGGCTGAGCCGCGCGTCATGGCGCAAGGCGTCGAATTCCCGCGTGATCGTTGACACGCGCCGGGCCGCAACTGCCTACAGTCAGGCACCTGCGACCCCGATGGAATCTTCATGACCGACCTCAGCGCGTCAATCAAGGCGCTTGCCGCCTACCGGCCGACCCACAAGGTGCGCTTCGTGACCGCAGCGTCTCTGTTCGATGGCCACGATGCCGCCATCAACATCATGCGGCGCTTGCTGATGAGCATGGGCGCCGAGGTGATCCACCTCGGGCACAACCGCTCGGTCGACGAAGTGGTGACGGCCGCACTGCAAGAAGACGTGCAGGGCATCGCGATCAGCAGTTACCAAGGCGGGCACGTCGAGTACTTCAAGTACGTGATCGACCTGCTGCGCCAACGCGGCGGCGCTCACATCCAGGTGTTTGGCGGCGGCGGTGGTGTCATCGTGCCGGCCGAGATCCACGAGCTTCAGGCCTACGGCGTGACGCGCATCTACAGCCCCGAGGATGGCCAGCGCATGGGGTTGCAGGGAATGATCGGCGAGATGGTGATGCGCTGCGACCGCAACCTTTCGGGGCATGCGCCGGTCACCCTCGACGTGATCACCAGCCACGAAGAACCCGCCTGGCGCGCGCTGGCGCAGCTGATCACCGCGCTGGAAAACGGCCAGGCCGATGCGGCGCTGGTGGCGTCGATGCGCGCACGCGCCGCGCTCACATCGGTGCCGGTGCTCGGCATCACCGGCACGGGCGGTGCCGGCAAGTCGTCGCTGACCGACGAGCTGATCCGCCGCCTGCGGCTCGACCAAGACGACCGCCTGCGCGTGGCCGTGATCTCGATCGACCCGTCGCGCCGCAAGAGCGGTGGCGCGCTGCTCGGTGACCGCATTCGCATGAACGCGATCGGCCCGTGGAGTCAGGCGCTGGCGGCCGACGCTGCGGCAGGCAGCGCGCAGCGCGTGTACATGCGCAGCCTGGCCACGCGCGACACCGGCAGCGAGGTGAGCGCGGCGCTGCCCGACGTGATCGCGGCGTGCAAGGTGGCCGGCTTCGATCTGATCGTGGTCGAGACCTCGGGCATCGGCCAGGGCGATGCGGCCATCGTGCCGATGGTCGACGTGTCGCTCTACGTGATGACGCCCGAGTTCGGCGCGGCCAGCCAGCTCGAAAAGATAGACATGCTCGACTTCGCCGGCTTCGTGGCCATCAACAAGTTCGACCGCCGCGGCGCAGCCGACGCGCTGCGCGATGTGTCCAAGCAGGTGCAGCGCAACCGCGAAGCGTTCGATGTCTTGCCCAGTCAGATGCCGGTGTTTGGCACCATCGCCAGCCACTTCAACGACGACGGCGTGACCGCGCTGTACCAGGCGATCAAGGCGCGGCTGATCGATTGCGGCTTGCACGCTGATGCGGCTGGGCGGCTGCCGCGTATGGACGTGCGCCACAGCGCCCAGCAAACGCCCATCGTGCCGGCGGCGCGCACGCGTTATCTGGCCGAGATCACAGACACCGTGCGCGGCTACAAGCGCAGCGCGCGCGCCCAGGCCGTGCTGGCGCGCGAGGCGCAGCAGCTGCGCTCAGCGCAGCGCATGCTGGCCAGCGAGAGCCCAGCCACGCCAGGTGAATCGCTGGCCGCGCTGGCTGCACTCGCCTCGCAGCGTGAAGCACGGCTCGATGCGCACGCACGCATGCTGCTCGCCCAGTGGCCCGAACTCCAGCAGGCCTACGCCGGCGATGAGTGGGTGCAAATCATCCGCCCCGGCACGCCGCAAGCGCGCGAGATCCGCACCGCACTGACCACCACCAGCCTGTCGGGCACGCGTGTGCGCAAGGTGGCGCTGCCTGGCTACGAATGCCACGGCGAGCTGCTCAAGTGGCTGCTGCTCGACAACGTGCCGGGCTCGTTTCCGTACACCGCCGGCACCTTCGCCTTCAAGCGCGAAGGCGAGGATCCGGCGCGCATGTTCGCCGGCGAGGGTGATGCGTTTCGCACCAACCGGCGCTTCAAGCTGGTCAGCGAGGGGCTGCCGGCCAAGCGGCTGTCGACCGCCTTCGACTCGGTCACGCTGTACGGCCACGACCCCGATGTGCGCCCCGACATCTACGGCAAGGTCGGCAACTCGGGCGTGAGCATCGCCACGCTCGACGACATGAAGGTGCTGTATTCGGGCTTCGACCTGTGCGACCCCGCCACCTCGGTCAGCATGACCATCAACGGCCCGGCGCCGGCGGTGCTCGCGATGTTCATGAACACCGCCATCGACCAGCAGCTCGACAGGTTCGGGCTCGAACAAGGCCGCGAGCCGAGCGCCACCGAGGCCGCAGCGATCCGCGCCCACGCCTTGGCGCAAGTGCGCGGCACGGTGCAAGCCGACATCCTCAAAGAAGACCAGGGCCAGAACACCTGCATCTTCTCGATCGAGTTCAGCCTCAAGGTGATGGGCGACATCGCCGAGTTCTTCGTGCGCAACGAGGTTCGCAACTTCTATTCGGTGAGCATCAGCGGCTATCACATCGCCGAAGCCGGCGCCAACCCGATCAGCCAGCTGGCGTTCACGCTGTCCAACGGCTTCACCTTCGTTGAGGCCTATCTGGCGCGCGGCATGGCCATCGATGACTTCGCGCCCAACCTGAGCTTTTTCTTCAGCAACGGCATGGACCCCGAATACAGCGTGCTCGGCCGCGTGGCCAGGCGCATCTGGTCGGTGGCCATGCGCGATCGCTACGGCGCCAACGAGCGCAGCCAGAAGCTCAAGTACCACGTGCAAACCAGCGGGCGCTCACTGCACGCGCAGGAGATCCAGTTCAACGACATCCGCACCACGCTGCAGGCGCTGATCGCGGTTTACGACAACTGCAACTCGCTGCACACCAACGCATTCGACGAGGCCATCACCACGCCGACCACCGACAGCGTGCGCCGCGCCATGGCCATCCAGCTCATCATCAACCGCGAGTGGGGCCTGGCCAAGAACGAGAACCCCAGCCAGGGCGCTTTCATCATCGAAGAGCTCACCGAGCTGGTCGAAGAAGCGGTGCTCGCTGAATTCGAGAAGCTCTCAGATCGCGGCGGCGTGCTCGGCGCCATGGAAACCGGCTACCAGCGCGGCCAGATTCAGGAAGAGTCGATGCACTACGAGATGCTCAAGCACACCGGCGAATACCCGATCGTGGGCGTCAACACCTTTCGCAACCCCAGCGGCGACCCGGTGCCCGAGCACATCGAGATGGCCCGCTCGACCGACGATGAAAAGCAGTCTCAGCTCGCGCGGCTGCACGCCTTCTGGGAGCAGCACGCGGCCGAGTCGCCGGCCATGCTCAAGCGACTGCAGCAAGCGGCGATCGACCAGCACAACGTGTTCGAGGTGCTGATGGACGCGGTGCGTGTTTGTTCGCTTGGGCAGATCACCCGCGCACTGTTTGAAGTCGGCGGGCAGTACCGGCGCAGCATGTGAGCGCCGAGCGGCCAAGGTGGCTGCGCTACATCTTGAGCTCGTGCATTTTTTCAGCCTGCTCCTGATCCAGCTGGAGCGCATTGCGCTGCGCATCGGCTTCTGACAGCAGAGCACCTTCCCATTTGGCGACCACGGCCGAAGCGATGGAATTGCCTACCGCGTTGGTGGCCGAACGACCCATGTCGAGGAAGGTGTCGACGCCCAGGATCATCAGCAACCCGGCCTCGGGGATGCCAAACTGGTTGAGCGTGGCCGCGATCACCACCAGCGACGCTCTGGGCACGCCGGCCATTCCCTTGGACGTCATCATGAGTATCAAGAGCATCGTGATCTGCGTGCCCATGGACAGATGGATGTCGTAGGCCTGCGCGATGAACAAGGTGGCAAACGTGCAGTACATCATCGAGCCGTCAAGGTTGAATGAATAACCCAGAGGCATCACAAAACTTGATATCTTTCTTTCGACACCGAACCGGTCCAGTCCTGCCAATATCTTGGGGTATGCGGCTTCGGAGCTGGCAGTGGCGAACGAAATCAGGAAGGCCTCCTTGATATTGATCAGCAATTGCTTGATGCGTGGACCCAGAAAAACAAAACCAGCAAAAACCAAAAGACACCAAAGCGTGAAAAGTCCGATATAAAAATCAATCATGAACACGGCAAATTTGGCCAGAATACCAAGACCGTTGATGGCAACGGTAGAGGCCATGGCCGCAAAAACCGCGATAGGCGCAAACTTCATGACATAGCCTGTGATTTTCAGCATCACGTGCGACAGCTCGTCAATGACATGAAGAAGATGCTTCACGCGATCGCCGAGCGAGGCCATGGAAATTCCAAAGAACATTGAGAAAACAACGATTTGCAGGATTTCATTTTTTGCCATGGCATCAAAAAATGATTTGGGTATCAGGTGTTTGATGAATTCTGTCAGCGTGAATTCGGAGGTGGCCAGATTGGCACTCAGGTGAGATTCCGGCAAGGGCAGGTTCAAATTAGCGCCTGGTTGCATGAGATTTGCAAATATCAAGCCCAGCGTCAAGGACAGCAATGAAGCAGTCAGGAACCAGGCGAGCGATTTGAAAAATATGCGTCCCACTGCAGAGGCATCGCCCATGTGAGCCATACCCACCACCAACGTGGAAAAAACCAGGGGCGCGATGATCATCTTGATCAAGGTCAGGAAAATATCCGACAACATCGAAAAATAGGACGAGTATTCCTTTATTCGATCCATATCGGTAACCTGTGTATTGATCAATGCACCCGCAACCACCCCCAGCGTCATGCAAATCAATATCAATTTTGTCTGACTTATTTTCTTCATTGAAGCCCTTGTCTTTGACTTGTCTGGATGAGTATGGAAACCTCATTCGACTTGGTGAATTTTTAAAACGCTCCCCGATCATCGTAAGTTACGATTTCCCTAGATGCATCGGCTAAAACCCACCGGGCGCACGAACTGCCAATGACACTCGCCGCCCTCCGATCATCCGTGTGTGTAGCGCTCGCCGCGCTGGGTTTGCTGTGCAGCCCGGCTGCGCACGCATGGGGCGCGCAAGGCCACCGGGTGATTGCGACGCTCGCGGAAAAGGAACTCACGCCAGCGGCGCGCAAGGAGGTGAGTCGCTTGCTGGCCCTGGAGCCGGGGCAGACGCTGGTATCGGTCTCGACCTGGGCAGATGAGCACCGAAGTGAACAGTCCAGGCCGTGGCACTACGTGAACCTCCCGCGCGCGAGCTGCACCTACAAAGCACGACGGGACTGCGCGGACGGCCGCTGCGTGGTTGGCGCCATTCAGGCTCAAATCAAGGTCCTCGCCTCGAGCGCGCCAGACGAAGAGCGTCTGGTTGCCCTCAAGTACCTGGTTCACTTCGCTGGAGACGTCCACCAGCCGTTGCACGCGGGCTTTCAGGACGACAAGGGCGGAAACACCTATCAGCTGCAGGCGTTCAAGCACGGCAGCAACCTTCATGCGCTGTGGGACACCGGCTTGATCGAATCCCTTGGCGAAGACACCCGCACGATGGCCGCTCGCCTGGCCCGCAAGGGCAAGGGCAAGGACAGGGGCAAGGTCAGGCCATGGACTGCGAAAGAGGCGGCACAGGAGTCATGCCGCATCGTGGCGGGGTCAGGCTTCTACCCTGGGCGCGTCGTGGACGACGACTACATCGCCACCTACGTCCCGGTGTTGGAAGACCGCCTGGCCCTGGCCGCAGCCAGGTTGGCCGAACTGCTGAATCGCGTTTTGAAGTGAGCCGTGTGTGATCGCACAGCGCCTGCGGCGACAGGTCAGGCCGCAGCGCGCTTGGTGATGTCTCGGCACACGCCGACGAGTCCGATCAAGACCCCGCCTTTGTCGAACACTGGCGCCTTCAAGGTCTCGACCAACACGCGGCGCCCGTCGGGGTAGTCGAGCCACTCGTCGTTGCTGCGGCACTCTCGGCTGAGCAGCATCTCCTGGTCTTTCTCGCGGAAGAAGGCTGCGACGTCCTGGGGGAACAAATCGAAATCGGTTTTTCCGAGCAGTGTGTCGACCGGACGCCCGACCAACTCGCCCCATGCCTTGTTGCCCGCACGGTAGACCCCGTCGAGGTCCTTGTAGAAGATCACATCGGGGATGGAGTCGATGACGGCCTGCATCACGGTCCAGTCGTTCGCGGTGCTGTTTTCGTGCATGGTGTTTCCTTGCGTCATGTTTTGATGTCACTGACCGTAACCGTGAGCCCGAGCTCGCGCTCACCAGCTCATTTTGATGCGCCGGCCAAACACAAACCAGTGGCCGTGTGGCCTCTGCGCCAGCAGGGGCTGGGGCTGGTGACATCGAGCGTGGGTATGCCTTCGCGATCGAGTCGCGCCACGTGGGTGTCGAAGCTGCGCACGCCGTGTGCATCGAGCTCGAGGCGAACCACCCAACCGCGTCGCTGTTCGTCGATGTCGGTTTCCTTCATGACGAAGTTGCCCACGCTGTAAATGATGGGCCTGCCACGATGGTGTTCGATGTCCTGCGTCACGTGGGGGTGGCCGCCGATCACGGCGTCGGCCCCGGCATCGATCATCAGCCGCGCGAGCTGGCGCTGACGTGCGTTGGCCACCAACTCGTTCTCCCAACCCCAATGCATGATCGGAATCACCAGATCGGCGTGGTGCACCCGACGGGCATTGCGGATGTCGTCGACCACCTGTTCGTCTTCGCTCCAGGCCACGCCCGGCGCATTGAAGTCGGCCTCGAAACTGCGGGGGTGGTACTCGTTGTAGCTGAGGATGGCGATGCGCAAGCCCTTGCGTTGCAGCACCAGCGGCGTGTGCGCCTGCGCAAGGTTGAGACCCCCGCCCACCTGCGCCAGGCCGGCGTCGCGCAGCAAACCGAGCATCTCGGCAAAGGCTGCACGGCCGAAGTCCCCCGAATGGTTGTTGGCCAGTGCCACAGCGTCGAAATGACGGCTGAGCACAGGCAGCACCCTCGGGTGGGCACGGAAGGTGTAGTTCTTGTCGCCCGCGCTGCCCGTGGTGGCGACCACGCATTCGAGATTGGTGATGCGGATGTCGGCGCTCGCGAACAGCGCGGCGAAACTGGCGAAGGGATCCTCGCCACGCCTGATCATGTCGCCCGCGGTGTCGTCGAGCACGCTGTCGCCGGCAAAGACCAAGCTGACGCTGCTGTCGGCGTTCTGGGCACCCACCGCCTGAAGCGCCACCAGCCACAAAAGGCACGCTGCCGCCCGCACTGCGCGCCTCATGGCGCCACGCCCTCCAGCGTGCATTGGTAGATGAGCTCGCGCTCCATCGGCCCGGCATAAAGACGCTGCACGCCCGTCAGCGAGTAAGGCTGCTGGGTGCT
>CAMCNE010000091.1 GCA_945875935.1 Bordetella parapertussis | reverse complement strand
TGGCGCCGGCTTGCAGGTCAATCTGCGGCAAGCTCGAGGCATCGATTTCGCTGCGCGCCGCGCTGGCTTCTTGCAGCCGTGCCTGCGCGATGCGCACGTCGCCATTGGCCCGCAAGGCCCGTTCAACCAGGGCATCGAGCGCCGGGTCGTTGAAGCCGCGCCAGAAGGTGGCGATGTCAGCGCCCATCGGCTGGGTATTGATCACGACCGCACCCGATCCGATGAAGCCCGCGTCAAGTGCCGAAGGCGGAGTCTGGTAATTCGGCCCGACGGCCGCGCAGCCCGCGCACAGCAACGATGCCGCGATGGCACAGGCCAGCGCACGGCGTGCGGTGCTTTGCTGCACAAGGGGAGTCAGCGTCTCACGCATGGTCATCACCCGCAGCAGTGGATGCCGTCTCGGCGCGCCCCGCGTGGTGCAGCTTGGCTGGCCACAGACGGCGCAGCAGCGCGTAGAACACCGGCGTGAGCACCAGGCCGAACACCGTCACGCCGATCATTCCGCTCATCACGGCGATACCGATGGCCTGGCGCATTTCGGCGCCCGCGCCGCTCGACAGCACCAGCGGAATCACCCCGGCAATGAAGGCGATCGAGGTCATGAGGATGGGGCGCAGCCGCAGCCGGCACGACTCGACCACCGCTTGCACCGGCGTGCGTCCCTGCAGCTCGAGCTCGCGGGCGAATTCGACGATCAGGATGGCGTTCTTGCAGGCCAGCCCGACCAGCACCACGAAGGCGATCTGCGTGAAGATGTTGGCGTCGGCCGGCAGCCCCAAAAAGCCGCTGCCCCACACGCCCAGCACCGCGCTCAGGATGCACATCGGCACGATCAGCAAGATGGCCAGCGGCAGCACCCAGCTCTCGTAGGTGGCCGCCAGCACCAAAAACACCAGCAGCACGCACAACGGAAAGATCACGACCATGGTGTTGCCGGCGATCTTTTCCTGGTAGACCAGATCGGTCCATTCATAGCCCATGCCGCGCGGCAGGGTCTCGGCCAGGATTTTTTCCATCTCGGCTTGCGCCTGGCCTGAGCTGAAGCCGGGTTTGGCCGCGCCGTTGAAGTCGGCGGTGTAGGCGCTGTTGTAGCGGCCCACTGCCGCTGGGCCGAAGGTCGGCTCCACGCTCATCATGGCGCCCAGCGGCACCATCTCGCCTTTGGCGTTGCGGATCTTCAAGCTGGTGATGTCTTCGGCCCGGGCGCGGTGGCTGGCATCGGCCTGCACGATGACCTGATAGGTCTTGCCGAAGCGGTTGAAGTCGTTGACATACAGCGACCCCAGATAGGTCTGCATGGTGTCGTAGATGTCGTTGAGGTTGACGCCCATCTGCTTGGCTCGCGTGCGGTCGACATTGGCAAACAGCTGCGGCACGTTGATCTGGTAGCTGCTGAAGGCCTGCGTGATCGAGCTGTTGGGGTCGCCATAGATGCGGCCCATGAGTTGCTGCACCACGCCGTTGAGCGCCACCTCGCCAGCACCCGAGCGGTCCTGGATCTGCAGCCTGAAGCCGCCCGCATTGCCCAGGCCGCTGACCGGCGGCGGGTTGAGCACGAACAGGAAGGCTCCTTGAATCACGCCCAGCCGCTGGTTGACCTGCGCGACGATGCCGTTGGCGCTGAGCTCGGGTGTGGCGCGCTGCTCGAAGGGATCGAGCGTGAGGAACACGATGCCCGAGTTGGACGCTGCGGTGAAGCCGTTGATGCTCAGGCCCGGAAACGCCACCGAGGCATGCACGCCGGGAATCGACTGGGCGATGTCGCTCATCTGGCGGATGACTGCGGTGGTGCGCTCAAGGCTTGCGCCATCGGGCAGCTGCGCGATGCCGATCAGGTACTGCTTGTCTTGCTGCGGCACGAAGCCGGTGGGCACCTTGGTGAACATGAACACCGTGAGGCCCAGCAGCGCGGCGTAGATCACCAGCGAGACCGTCTTGCGCTTGACCACCGCGGTGGTCACCACGCCGCTGTAGCGCTGCGCGTTGCGGCTGAAGAATCGGTTGAACCAGCGAAAGAAGCCGCCAAACACCGCATCGATCAAACGGGTGAGGCGGTCTTTGGGGGCGCCGTGGGGCTTGAGCAAGATGGCGCACAGCGCGGGCGACAGCGTGAGCGAATTGAACGCCGAGATCACCGTCGAAATCGCGATGGTCACGGCGAACTGCTTGTAGAACTGGCCCGACAGCCCGCTCACGAAAGCCAGCGGCACGAACACCGCGCACAGCACCAGGCCGATGGCGACGATGGGGCCCGAGACCTCTTGCATCGCCTTCACGCTGGCCGCGTGCGGGCTGAGGCCGGCGGCGATGTTGCGCTCGACGTTTTCGACCACCACGATGGCGTCGTCGACCACGATGCCGATGGCCAGCACCAGCCCGAACAGCGTGAGCGTGTTGATCGAAAAGCCCAGCATCATCAGCACCGCAAACGTGCCCACGATGGACACCGGCACCGCCAGCAGCGGAATCAGCGAGGCGCGCCAGGTCTGCAAAAAGATCACCACCACGATGACCACCAGCAGCACCGCTTCGATCAGCGTGGAAATCACCTTCTCGATCGAGGTCTGCACGAAGCGCGTGGGGTCGTAGACGATGTCGTAGTCGACGCCTTCGGGGAAGTCGGCCTTGAGCCGTTCCATGGTGGCGCGCACGTCGGTGGCCAGCTGCAGCGCGTTGGAGTTGGGCGCCTGGAAGATGGCAATCGCCGAGGCTTCCTTGTTGTTGAGCAGCGAGCCCAGCGAGTAGGTGCTCGGGCCGAGTTCGACGCGGCCGAGGTCCTTGATGCGAATCAGCGAGCCATCGGCCGCATCGGCCTTGACGATCACGTCGGCAAACTGCTCTTCGGTGGTCAAGCGGCCCTGGGTGTTGATGGCCAGCTGGAACTCGGTGCCCGCCGCCGACGGCATGCTGCCGACCACGCCGGCGGCGACCTGCGCGTTTTGTTCGCGCAGCGCGGCCACCACGTCGCCCGAGGTCAGGTTGCGCGCGGCGAGCTTTTGCGGATCGAGCCACACGCGCATGGCGTAGTCGCCCGAGCCGAACGCCTGCACCGAGCCCATGCCGGGAATGCGGTACAGCGCGTCGCGCACATTGAGCAGCGCGTAGTTGCGCAGGTACAGCGCGTCATAGCGGTTGTCGGGCGAGACCATGTGAACCACCATGGTCAGGTTGGGCGAGCTCTTCTCGGTGGTGATGCCGATCTGCCGCACGATCTCGGGCAGCCGCGGCGTGGCGCGGGTCACGCGGTTTTGCACCGCGGTCTCGGCGGCTTCGGGGTCGGTGCCGATCTTGAAGCTCAGCGTGAGCGTCATCGCGCCGTCGGCGGTGGCCAGGCTGTTCATGTAGAGCAGCCCGTCAATGCCGTTCAACTGCTCTTCGAGCGGCGTGGACACGGTCTCGGCAATCACCCGCGCATTGGCGCCAGGAAACTGCGCGCGCACCACCACCTGCGGCGGCGTGACCTCGGGGTATTCAGAGATCGGCAGCATGAACATCGACAGCGTGCCGATGAGCGTGATCACGACCGACAGCACGGCCGCGAAGATCGGCCGGTCGATGAAAAAGCGAGAGATGTTCATGGCGCCGGCCTCAGGCCGCCGACGCTGCCGAAGCAGGTGCGGCAGGCGCCGATGCCGCACCCGGCGCAGGCGCTGCCAGCGGCATGCCGCGCTCGTCGGTGTCGAGCTTGATCGGCGTGACTGGCGCGCCGGGGCGCACACGCTGCAGGCCGTCGACCACCACCAGCTCACCCGCCTTCAGGCCCTGCGTGATGACGCGCATGCCGTCCATCAGCGCGCCGAGTTGCACCTCGCGCGGCTGCGCCACGTTGCCTTCGCCCACCACGAACAGCAGCTTGCGGCTTTGGTCGGTGGAGATGGCGCGCTCGGGGGTCAGCACCGCAGGGTAGGGCACGCCACCGGCGAGCTGCAGCCGCGCAAACAGCCCCGGCGTGAACTCGCCGCGGGCGTTGTCGAAGACACCCCGCATGCGGATCGAGCCGGTCTGCGCATTGAGGCGGTTGTCGACGAAATCGATGCGGCCTTCATGCGGAAAGCCCGACTCGTCAGCCAGCCCCATGCGCACGGTGCGCAAGCCGGGTTCGCCCTTGCGCAGCCGCAAGAAGACCTGCTCGCTGCCATCGAAGTAGGCGTACACCGTTTGCGTGGCCACCAGCGTGGTCAGCACGCTTTGCGGCGTGACCAGGTTGCCTTCAGTCAAATCGGCACGCGAGAGCTGTCCGGCCATCGGCGCGGTCACCTTGGTGTAGCCCAAATTGAGTTGCGCGATGCGCAGCGCTGCTTCGGCCGCGCGGATGTCGGCGCTGCTGGTGGCCGCACCCGACGCGAGCTGATCGAATTCCTGACGCGACACCGCCTTGGACTCCAGCAGCTTGGTGGCGCGCGCCAGGTCTTGCGTGGCCAGCTCGGCGCGAGAGCGCGCTGCGCTCAGCTGCGACTGCGCGCGCGCCAGCTCGGCCTCAAAGGGTTGCGGATCGATGGTGAACAGCAGCGTCCCCGCAGCCACCCGTGCGCCATCGCGAAAGTGCACTTTTTCGATCGTGCCGCCCACGCGCGCTCGCACCTCGACCCAGCGCGGCGCCTCAAGGCGGCCGGTGAATTCATAGCTGTCGCTCACCGTGCGCTGCACCGCTGCGGCCACCGACACCGGCGCCGCCTCGGGTGGCCCGCCCGCCGGCTCCGCAGGCTTGGAGCACGCGCCAAGCAACAGCACCGCCATCAGCACGGCTGCGCCACAGACGGCATGGGTGGCGGACTTCACAGGGGCAGCAATCATGGTCTTCGGTCTCGGGGCAGCGAACGGGGTGGACGCGAAGTCCGATCAGATCAGCGCGAGCGTGGCGACTTGGCGGCGCGGGTCGCGGCCTGGAGCGCGACGGCGCACGATAACCAAAGCCGTGCGGTGCGCTCGATCACACGCGCTGGAACACCAGGTCCCACACGCCATGGCCGAGTTTGAGGCCGCGCCGCTCGAACTTGGTCAGCGGTCGGTAGTGGGGGCGCGGCGCGTAGCCCTCGGCGGTGTTGCGCAGCGCGGGCTCGGCGCCGAGCACCTCGAGCATTTGCTGGGCATAGGGCTGCCAGTCGGTCGCGCAGTGCAGATAGCCACCGGGGGCCAGCCGCGTGCACAGCCGCGCCACGAAGTCGGGCTGGATCAGGCGGCGCTTGTTGTGCTTTTTCTTGTGCCACGGGTCGGGAAAGAACACATGCACGCCGCCGAGCGAACCCGGCGCGATCATGTGGTCAAGCACCTCGACCGCGTCGTGCCGCACGATGCGCACATTGGCCAGGCCCTGTTCGCCGATCAGCTTGAGCAGTGCGCCCACGCCGGGCGAGTGCACCTCGACGCCCAGAAAGTCGGTGTCGGGCAGCGCGGCAGCAATGGCCGCGGTGGCGTCGCCCATGCCAAAGCCGATCTCGAGCACCAGCGGCGCGCTGCGGCCGAACGCCTGGGCCGCATCCAGCGGCTGCGCGGCATAGGGCAACACATAGGCCGGCCCGAGTGCTTCCATGGCGCGCACCTGACCGCTGCCCATGCGCCCGGCGCGCAGCACAAACGACTTGATGGCGCGGTGATGCGGCGGGCTCTCGCCGATCGGCTCGGTCGTTTCAGGTAGATCCAACGCAGTGGTGGGCAGGTTCATGGATTTACCAAGCAGCGCGAGCCGCAGTCGCAGCCGCAGCCAAAAAGGCCGTACAGCATCGGCGCATCACTGCGTCGTGCGCATTCGGCTGACGATCCAGCAAGCCACCGCAATCAGCAAGATGGCGCCACTTTCATACAGCAAAACGACGAGGTCGGTCTCTTTGCTCTGCAGCACGATCAAGCGACTCAGCGCGGTCATGGCAATGAACAGCGGCAACATGATGAGGTTGCCCTGCCTGGCGTAGAACGCCCCGAGCATGCCCAGCACCTCGGCAAAGATGAACATCAGCAACAGATCTTCCAGCGCGACTTTGCCGCGTACGAAGAGCTGGAACATTTCCTGGCCCATCGCGATCACCGTGAACACGGCGATCACCACCAGAAAGAACTTCTCGGTTCCATCTATGACTTGTTTCATTCCCATGTTGGGCTCCTTTGACGGCGCACTGTAACGACGGGCGATGCCGCAGTTCGCCCGATCATGGAGCGCCCCGGGATTCGTAGGTGCCGGTTGGTTAAATTCAGCGCGCCACCGTCGGCTACGGGCACCCGCCTGTTCAACGTGGCGCATCCGGGGATGAATTGATCACACTGAGTTGCCTGATCGCCGTGCTGTTGGTGCTGGCCGCCGCGCTCTTGATGTACGGTCTGCAGCGGCACATGCTGTTTCCGGCGTCCAAGCCACTGGACGTGCCCCATTCGCCGCACCACCTCATTCGCGCCATCGACATCCCGGTCAACGGCAAGGTGCTGCGCGGCCATGTGGCGATCCCCATCGCCGAGCCCGGACCGCGACAGGGCCTGCTGTATTTCAATGGCCGTCGCGAGAACCCGAGGTCCATCTTTCGCGCGCTGGCGGCGCTGCCGGGTCATCACGTGCTGTGCTTTTCATACGACCGGCTCGGCCTGGCCTGGCGCAAGCCCGGCGAGCGCGAACTGATGGCCGACAACCTGGCCGTTTTGGACTGGTGGGTGAAAGAAGGCGGCATCGCCATCGAACACATCGCCGTGGCCGGCCGCAGCCTCGGTTCGGGCTTCGCCGTTCAGGCGGCAGCGGCCCGCCCGGTTCGTCGGCTGGCGCTCATATCGCCGTTTGATCAACTGCTCACGGCCGTTCGCAGATCGATGCCGTGGGTGCCGCGCTGGTGGCTGCGTGACAAGTTCGATTCGCGCGATCACATCGGCCAGGTGCGTTGCGCTTGCCTGCTTATCGTGGGCGACGAAGACACCACCATCCCGGCAGCGGCCTCCAGAGCCCTGTTCGATTCATGGACAGGCCACCTGAGCGAGTTTGTCGTGCGCCAATCCGGGCACCGCGGGGTGCTCAAGCGAGCCGATGTGCATCAGGCTCTGGCCGATTTTTTACGGGGTTGACCGGCTTGAGTCAAGGCGTGCGGTCTTGGGCCAAGGCCGGGGCGTCTGCGCCGCACGACACTGAATGAAATACAGCGGGCTCGTGCCTTGGCGCGTGGCTCATAATTTTTGCGGATCCGGCCGGATCCAAAGAATCAAGTGCATGTCGCTGCAGCACTTGCACCATGCAACGATCAAGACGAGGAACTCTTCGATGAACACCAAACACATCAAGGCACTTCTGGGTGCCGCCTGCATGCTGGTCGGCATGCTCGCCGCGCCCGCGGTCCACGCCCAGTTCGAGCCCCCCGCAGACCTGGGTCTGAACGTCATCGGCATCAGTGTCGGCATGGTGCCTGACTACAACGGCTCCAAAGACAACACGTTCGCAGGCGCGCCAGTCCTGCGCTACCAGTTCGAGGGCACCAAGCGATACGTGACGTGGCTGGGCCCGAACCTCCAGCTCAATGTGATCGATGACGAAGGGTGGCGCTTCGGCCCCATGCTGAGCTACCGCGGTGAGCGAGACCGCGACGTCGACGACAACGTCGTCAAGCAGATGAAGAAGATCGACGCCGAAGTCGGCGTCGGCGCCTTCATCCAGTACAACCTGAAACTGAGCCAGGTGCCGCTGCACCAGCTGGCGTTCAGCGTGGACGGTTCGGGTGCCAACACCGGTGCGCTGTACACCGCGAAGGTCATCTACTGGCAACCCTTCAGCAAGGAGTTGGTCGGCACGTTCGGTGTCGGCACGTCCTTTGGCGACAGCAAGTACATGAAAACGTACTACGGCGTGACCGGCAGCGACATCGCTTTGTTCCCGTCTCTGGGTGGCAATGCGTACGACGCCAAGTCCGGCCTCATTGGCGTGAACTTTCCGATCGGCTTGACTTACATCATGGACCGTCGCTGGATGTTTTCGGGCGGCTTTCGCTACCAAAAGCTGATGGACGACGCCAAGGACAGCCCGATCGTCTCGCAGCAGGGCGACTCCAGCCAATGGATCTATGGCCTTGGGGTGAGCTACATCTTCTGATGCATCGGCTCCCTCTCCCGCCCAGCGGGAGAGGGCTGGGGTGAGGGTGACGCCCGACACTGCAAAACCGGCCCTTGTGGCCGGTTTTTTTGTGGGTGGAGAAATTCAACCCTCACCCTGACCCTCTCCCGCAGGGAGAGGGGATGGACACACCCTCACCCTGGCCCTCTCCCACAGGTGGGAGAGGGGACTTGAACAGCCAACTCCCGCGACGCGGGGGTTGGGACTTGCATGGGCTCCCTCTCCCGCCCAGCGGGAGAGGGCAGGGGTGAGGGTGGCGGCGCGCCATGAAAAAGACCCCTGGGCGGCGGGTGCGCAGGGGCCTGAGGTCTGGAGCGGGTGATGGGAATCGAACCCACGCTATTTGCTTGGGAAGCAAAAGTTCTGCCATTGAACTACACCCGCGAACAAATTCATTCTAGGGCGGGGCGCCGGCCGCGCGGTGGGTGATCGCGAAGCAACTTGCTCGCGGACAATGAGCCAGTTGCCCGCGGCGCCCTGCCGCGCGCCCAAGCCACCACCCATTGCATGAAGACGGACGCATCGGTTCTCGTTGTCATCGTCAACTACCGCACGGCCGCGCTGGTCGTGGATTGCCTGCGCTCGCTGCAAGACCAGGTGCTGGCCCATGGCAACACGCGGGTGACGGTGGTCGACAACGTGTCGGGCGATGGGTCGGCCGATGTGATCGATGCGGCTATTCAGGACGCGGGCTGGGCCCCATGGGCGACGCTGGTGCGTGCGCCGCTCAACGGGGGCTTTGCCTACGGCAACAACGTGGCGGTCAGACCCGCGCTGAACAGCGGCCCGGCGCCGGATTTTTTCTGGCTGCTCAACCCCGACACCGTGGTGCAGCCTGGCGCATTGCAAGCGCTGGTGGGCTTTGCCAGCGAGCATCCCGAAGCCGGCATCTGCGGCAGCGGCATCGATGACCCCGATGGCACGCCGTGGCCCTATGCGTTTCGCTTTCCGTCGGCCATCGGCAATCTGGAGTCGGGGCTGCGTCTGGGCGTGGTCACGCGGCTGCTCAAGCGATGGACGGTCGCGCAGCGCATGGGCGATCAGCCGGCGCGGGTTGACTGGGTGTCGGGCTGCAGCATGCTGGTGCGCCGGCAAGTGTTCGAGACGGTGGGCCTGATGGACGAGGGCTTCTTTTTGTACTTCGAGGAAACCGATTTCTGCCTGGCCGCCCAGCGTGCGGGCTGGCAGTGCTGGTTCACGCCTGC
>CAMCNE010000090.1 GCA_945875935.1 Bordetella parapertussis | reverse complement strand
TTTGGTCGTAAGCCTTGGCCTCACCACCAAACAACTTGCTCAAAACCGTCGTGATCGCCGCCGTCAGCGTCGTCTTGCCATGGTCCACATGCCCAATCGTCCCCACGTTCACGTGCGGCTTGGTACGCTCAAATTTGCCTTTTGCCATTCTCAACTCCTCGAATACGGGACAGAAAATTCACCAAGAAAACCAAAGAACTGGTGCCCATGGCGCGGATCGAACGCGCGACCTCTCCCTTACCAAGGGAGTGCTCTACCACTGAGCCACATGGGCTAACTCAAACTTCTCTGACCGACCCCGCAGAGGGTCGACCCACACGACTTCTTCCAGCGCAAACCGGCGAACACCTTGGAGCGGGAGACGGGAATCGAACCCGCGTCATTAGCTTGGAAGGCTAGGGTTCTACCATTGAACTACTCCCGCCCGGAGCCCTTCGCGCCGAGGCCCAAAGGCTCAAAACTCAATCTTTTCGCATTGGTGGAGGAGGCTGGATTCGAACCAGCGTACTCGTTAGAGGGCAGATTTACAGTCTGCTGCCATTAACCACTCGGCCACCCCTCCTCGGCGAGCCCGAGAGTTTATCACGGCAAACGGTGATCGGCGACCCCGTCTCTTCGCGTCAGTGAGGGTCTTCCGTCGACCAAACCAAAGCAGGCGTGTGCGGCCGCCTCTGCGCAAGAAACCGGGTCGCCTGGCCAAAGTGGCCATTCCCCACGAATGGGAAGGGCGCGCGGTTGGCGGCGAGCGGCGACGGATGGTTACTTTGGAGCACCAGATGCTGCCGCGCCACTTCATGGATGAGCGGTGCCTTCGACTGCGCATGGGCACCCCACAACAGAAACACCTTGGGTTCAGCATGCTGTGCTGCCGCGCGAACGATCTTGTCGGTCAGCTCATGCCAGCCCCACTTCGCATGACTGCCGGGGGCAGCCTCTTCGACAGTGAGGCTCGAATTGAGCAGCAACACGCCCTGCGAGGCCCAACCACCCAAGTGGCCGTTGGACGGAGGCGTTGTGCCCAAATCACGCTGCAACTCCTTGAAGATGTTGCGCAGGCTTGGGGGAATACGGGTGCCGCGAGGGACAGAAAAAGCCAGCCCCTCGGCTTGCCCCTCAGAGTGATAGGGGTCTTGCCCCAAGATGACGACCCGGGTTTGCGCGAGTGGCGTCAGCTCCAGCGCACGAAACACCTTCGCCGGATAGATCTTGGCGCCAGCCGCGACGCAGCCGTCCAATCTGTCAATCAATGCACGGCCACGCAAACTGTGGCGCCATGGGTCGACCACCTCACGCCAATCGGTGCTCAGGCGATCGATCTGACGATCCAGCGGCACCATCAGGCACGGATGTGGCGTGCTCGGCGACACGCAGGGTGTCGACGCGGGCGCACCAGGAGCCGTCAAACAAAGAGCTCCGCGAGGGACTGACCAGGATCACTCGCGCGCATGAAGGCTTCTCCGACAAGAAAAGCACCCACACCCGCAGCACGCATGCGCTCCACATCGCCGCGGCCCAGCACTCCACTTTCGGTCACGAGCACACGTTCGGCAGGCACTTGCGACAGCAAGCCCAGCGTCGTGTCGAGAGAGACCTCGAAGGTCCGCAGATTGCGGTTGTTGATTCCCACCAATGGGGTGTTCAGCCTCAGGGCGCGGTCGAGCTCACTCCCGTCATGCACCTCCACCAGCACGGCCATGCCCAGTGAGTGCGCTTGCGCCTCCAAGTCTGCCATTTCAGCATCATCAAGGCAGGCGGCGATGAGCAAGATGCAGTCGGCGCCCATCGCTCTGGCCTCATAGACCTGGTAGGCATCCACCATGAAGTCCTTGCGCAGCACCGGAAGACTGCAAGCGGTGCGGGCTTGCTGCAAGTAGGCGGCGCAACCCTGAAAGAACTGCTCGTCCGTGAGCACGCTCAGACAAGCGGCGCCACCGTTTTCGTAGCTGAGTGCGATTTCTGCCGGCACGAAGTGCTCGCGCAGCACCCCCTTGCTGGGGCTGGCCTTCTTGATCTCGGCAATGACCGCCGAGCGGCCCTGGCCGATGCGCGCTCGCATGGCGCCGACGAAGTCGCGCAGATCGCCCGTTGCTTCGGCCTCTCGGCGCAGCGAGGCCAGACCACGGCTGGCGCGCGCCGCATGGATTTCCTCGTGCTTGACGGCGACGATGCGCTTGAGGATGTCACTCATGCTTGCACTCCTCAGCCTGCCGCCAACGACTGGGTGACGCCGACGAACTCGGCCAGCTTGGCGCGCGCTCGGCCCGTGGCGATCGCCTCGTGCGCCATCGACACGCCTTCGGCCATGGTGGACGCCACATCGGCGGCATACAGCGCGACGCCTGAATTGAGCATCACGATGTCCCTCGCCGGGCCGGGCTGGTTGTCGAGCACCGACAGCAGCATGCGCCTAGACTCTTCTGGCGTCTCCACCCGCAGGCTGCGCTGGCTCGCCATGGCCAGCCCGAAATCATCGGGATGGATCTCGTACTCGCTGAGGGTGTCGTTCTTCACTTCGCACACCAGCGTGGCGGCACCCAGGCTCACCTCATCGATACCGTCGCGGCCGTAGACCACCACCGCATGCTGCGCGCCCAGGCTGCGCAGCGCACGGGCCTGAATGCCGACGAGCTCCGCATTGAAGACACCCATGAGGATGTGCGGTGCACCGGCCGGGTTGGTCAGGGGCCCGAGGATGTTGAAGATGGTGCGCACGCCCAGTTCCCTGCGAACCGGCGCCACATTCTTCATCGCCGGGTGATGTGCGGGCGCAAACATGAAGGCCACACCGGTTTGTGCAAGGCAACGCGAGATGGCCTCGGGCGGCAAGGCGATGTGCACGCCCAGCGCTTCCAGCACGTCGGCACTGCCTGACTTGCTGGACACGCTGCGATTGCCGTGCTTGCTGACCCGGGCACCGCACGCAGCAGCCACGAACATGCTGCAGGTGGAAATGTTGAAGGTATGGGAACCGTCGCCGCCCGTGCCCACGATGTCCACAAGGTGTCGTCGGTCAGTCACTGCGACCTTGGTCGAAAACTCGCGCATCACCTGCGCAGCGGCGGTGATTTCGCCCACCGTCTCCCGTTTCACGCGCAAGCCGATCAGCAATGCGGACAGCACCGCCGGTGGCATGTCGCCGTTCATGATGCGGCGCATCAGACCAACCATCTCGGCGTGCGAGAACTCCTTGCGATCGATCAGGCCGGCCAGTGCCTGCTGATCGGTCATGGGCGCCACAGATTGATTCGGCTCGCTCACGGCTTGAGATCCAGAAAGTTCTTCAGCATGGCGTGACCGTGCTCGGTGAGGATGGATTCGGGATGGAACTGCACGCCCTCGAGCGGCGTCGCAGTGCCAGCCAGTTCGCGGTGGCGAACGCCCATGATTTCGCCATCCTCGGTGGTGGCGGTGATCTGCAGCACATCCGGGATCGTCTCTCGCTCGATGGCCAAGGAGTGATAACGGATCACCGTGAACTTGGCCGGCAAGCCGCTGAACACGCCTCGCTCGTCGGTCGAGATCTCGCTGGCCTTGCCGTGCATTTGCACCCTGGAGCGGACGATGTTGCCGCCCAGCGCCGCACCGATGCTCTGGTGACCGAGGCACACGCCCAGGATGGGCAGCTTGCCCATGAAGTGGCCGATCGAGGCCACGCAGATGCCGGCCTCGGCGGGCGAACAAGGCCCCGGTGACAGCACCAGCCTCCCTGGGCGCAGTTCGGCAATGCCCTCGAGCGTGATTTCATCGTTGCGAAAGACGCGCACGTCCTCGCCCAACTCGGCGAAGTACTGCACCAGATTGAAGGTGAAGCTGTCGTAGTTGTCGATCATCAGCAGCATGCGACACCCCCCATCTGCCGGCTTGGGCGCTTGACAAGGTGCTTCATCAGAAGCCCTCCTCGACGAGCTCGGCTGCACGGATCAGCGCGCGCGCCTTGGCCTCGGTTTCGCACCATTCGAGCTCGGGCACCGAGTCGGCCACCACGCCGGCTGCGGCTTGCACGTAGAGCATCTGGTCCTTGACGATGCCGGTTCGAATCGCAATGGCCACATCCATGTCGCCGGCAAAACTCAGGTAGCCGCAGGCGCCGCCATAGATGCCGCGCTTGACAGGCTCGAGCTCGTCGATGATTTCCATCGCACGCACCTTGGGCGCACCGGTCAACGTGCCGGCGGGGAAGGTGGCTTTGAGCACATCGAGGTTGGTGATGCCGTCCTTGAGCAGCCCCTCGACGTTGCTGACGATGTGCATCACATGCGAGTAGCGCTCGACCGTGAATGCTTCTGTCACCTTGACGCTGCCGGTCTTGGCAATGCGCCCGATGTCGTTGCGGGCCAGATCGATCAGCATCAAATGCTCGGCTCGCTCCTTTGGGTCGGCGTTCAGTTCAGCTTCGAGCGCCAGATCGAGTTCCGGCGTCGCACCGCGCGGGCGGGTGCCGGCCAGCGGTCGGATGGTGACCTTGTCGCCTGCCGGCGTGTGCTCGCGGCGCACCAGAATTTCCGGCGAGGCGCCGACGATCTGGAAATCGCCCATGTCGTAGAAATACATGTAAGGCGAGGGATTGAGCGAGCGCAGCGCGCGGTACAGGCTCAGCGGGCTTTGCGTGTAGGGCTTGCGCAGCCGCTGACCCACCTGAACCTGCATCATGTCGCCCGCGGCGATGTACTCCTTGGCGCGCAGGACCGCAGCGATGTAGTCGTCCTTGGCGAAATCACGCAGCACTTCGCGCGGGCTGCCTTGCACGACTGGCGGCGCCTGCACGCTGTGGCCGAGTCGTGCGGCCAAACCCTCGAGCCGCTGACGGGCGCGCGCAAACGCATCGGGTTGCTGCGGGTTGGCATAGACGATCAACGACAGACGCCCCGAGAGGTTGTCGATGACCGCCAGCTCTTCACACTGCAGCAGCAAGATGTCCGGCGTTCCCAGCCCCCCAGGCAGTGTGGTGCCAGCCAACTTGGGCTCGATGCAGCGCACTGCGTCGTAGCCGAAGTAGCCAGCCAGGCCACCGCAAAAGCGCGGCAGGCCTGGTTGCAGCGCCACCTTGAAGCGCTGCTGATACGCCGCGATGAAGTCAAGCGGGTTGCCATCGTGGCGCTCCACCACGACGCCGTCGGTCACCACCTCGGTGACAAAACCCGTGGCTCGCAACACCGTGCGGGCAGGCAGCCCGATGAAGGAGTAGCGCCCGAACCGCTCGCCACCGACAACCGACTCCAGCAAAAAACTGTTGGGCCTGCCGAGGCACAAGTCAGCGGACTCGGGTGCGGTGAGCTTCAGGTAGAGCGAGAGCGGGGTCTCAAGGTCGGCGAAGGCTTGGGCGATCAGCGGGATGCGGTTGTATCCCTCGGCTGCGAGGCGCTTGAATTCAGTGTCTGTCATCACGTTGCGGGGCCCTCCACGGCCTCGGGAAAGTGGCCTCGAGGTGCCACTGGGTCATTCGAGTCAGCCGGTCGGCCGCGGTGGGCCGTCGGCGAGGCCAGCGGCCTCAGCGTGGGCTTGTGCTGCGCCAGGGCCAGGCTCCCCGGTCGTGCGACCTCGAGACGTTTTTGCGCGGTGAAAACATCAACGAACTTTATCAGGGCAGTTTTTGCAGATCCTCCCGAAGGCAGGGTGTTGCGCAGAACAGGGCGGGAGGCCTGTCTTGGCTGCCTAGAATGCCCCGATGACACATCCTGAATTTTCGTGCTCGGTCTCGGTGCGTCACCTGGCCGAGCAGTCCGATCCTCAGACGCATCAGTATGCGTTTGCCTACACGGTCACCATACGCAACACAGGCGATGTCACGGCGCAGTTGATTGCGCGGCACTGGATCATCACGGATGCCAGCGGGCACACCGAGGAGGTGCGTGGACTGGCCGTGGTCGGCCATCAGCCGGTGCTCAAGACGGGCGAGCATTTCGAGTACACGAGCTGGACCCGCATTGCCACGCCCCACGGCACGATGCGCGGCACTTTCATGTGCATGACCGAAGACGCTGAGTCCTTTGAGGCCAGCGTTCCCGAGTTCGGCCTCACCCTCGCTTCGGCGCTGCACTGAGGCGAAGCTGTTCGCCGATGAGCGCATCGACACCCCTGCTGCCCTTGACGGCAGTGCCAGCGACTTGGGATCTCAAGCTGCTGCTTGATGGTCTGGCGCAAGCCGCCGACCGCCGGGCCTCGCTGGCCGAGCGAAACCTGTGGGTGATCAGGGCGCTGGAGTGGCTGCGCCACGCCCCATTGGCGGCAGCGCCGAGCGACGGCCAGGCAACGCCCTCCAAGCCGCAGCCGTTGTTGCGACTCAAGTACCTGCTTGACGAGTTGGACCGACACCCCGAGCAACGCGCCCAAGTGTCAGCGGTGCTCGGCCGTTTCTGGGCCGAGATGGACACCGCCGCCTTGTTTGCCGACTTCGGCTTTGCGCCGCGGGCCAACTTCTTCGGTGAACTGGGCCAAAGGCTCAAGCTCAAGCTGCTGCCCATCACCCCGGCAACCACCGATCTGTCGGAGTTGTTCGGGCTGCTATTCCCAGATGCCGATGATGCTCTGTGGCTGGATGTGATCGACGACACCACGCTGAACCGCGTGGGCGATCTGATGCCGCCGGACGCCTTGGAGGGTCGCGGCTGGAAGGAGCCCTTGCTCGACGCCACCATGTTTTTGGCCAGCGGCATTCGATCGGCAGCCTTTTCGGGCACCTTGCGCCAGCGCATGAGCACCGAGCTGCTGGTCAATGAACCTTTCCGCCAGCTGGCGGTGGTCGCCGAACGCGTGCGCGAGAAAGTGCATCTGGGCGACGAGGCAGCGCTGCTGCTCGAGGCGCAGTACCTTCGGGCGCTGCTCGACAGCTGCCGACGCTGCGCCGACAGCGTGCACGACCACCTCGAGGAGCACGGCGTTTCGGTCAGCATCGTTTTCGACGTCGACCAGTTGCGACTGCGCACCTACCGCATCGAACAGCTGCTCAACTGCGTGGTGAGCCGCCATCAGGCCAGGGACATCACACGGCTGTTCGCCGAACTGGTGCGCACGGCCGGGGAACGCCGCAGCATCGCGGCGCTGTTTGCGGAGCATTACTCGTTGCTCGCGCGCAAGGTGGCCGAGCGCAGCGCGGCCGCGGGCGATCACTACATCACGCGCGACAGCGCTTCTTATCGACAGATGCTGCGCGCTGCGGCAGGCGGCGGTGCGGTGATCGCGGGCACCACCTTCGTCAAGTTTTTCGTGGTGGCGATGGCCATGTCGACGTTCTGGGCGGGCTTTTGGGCCGGCATCAATTACGCGGTGAGCTTTCTGATCGTTCACCTGTGTCATGGCACCGTGGCCACCAAGCAACCCGCGATGACGGCACCTGCCCTGGCCGAGAAACTGGCCGATGTGTCCGACGATGCGGCAGTCGAGCGCTTTGTCGACGAGGTCGCGCACCTGATTCGCTCTCAGGCCGCAGGCATCTTCGGCAACCTGGCCGTTGTGGCGCCGCTGGTGCTGGCCATCCAACTGGCTTGGGACGCCGCTTTCGGGGTGACGCTGGTCCATGGGGAAAGCGCCGAATACGTGCTGCAGTCGATCACCCTGCTGGGCCCCACGGCCTTGTTCGCGGCCTTCACCGGGGTGCTGCTCTTCGCCAGTTCGTTGATCGGCGGGTGGGTGGAAAACTGGTTTGTCTGGCACCGCCTCGACAGCGCGATTGCCTGGAACCCCAGCATCGTCACGCGACTCGGTGCGCCGCGCGCTCAGCGCTGGGCCAGGTTCTGGCGCGACAACGTGTCGGGGTTTGCATCAAACATCTCGCTGGGCATGATGCTCGGGTTGGTTCCGGCGGTGGGCTTGTTCTTCGGCCTGCCGCTGGAGGTGCGGCACGTCACGCTGTCGACCGGACAACTGGCCGCCGCGGCAGCGGCCGAAGGCCTGACGGTGCTGAGACTCGCCGACTTCTGGTGGTGCGTGGCCGGCATCGCCGTGACGGGAGTGCTGAACCTGGCGGTGAGTTTTTTCCTCGCCTTCAGGGTGGCGATGGGCTCGCGCGGCATCCGACTGGCCGACCGCAGCCGCATCCGCCGGGCGATCTTCAGACGCCTGATCAGTCACCCGATGTCGTTCATGCTGCCGCCGCGCCATCTGGGCTGAGGCTGGCGCACCTCAGCGGGGCAAATCGGTCTGATCTGCGGCCTCGACTTCATCGGGGGGCGATTCGCGCTCACCGCGCCTGCGTCCAGAGAACATGGTCCACCAGACAATCAGGATCAACAGCGCCATCGCGCCAACTGCCTCCAGCAACAACAGCCACATGACACGCTTCCTCGTCTGGGTTTTTTTCATTCTAGGAGCGCTGGCCGGCTGCTCGAGCACGCCCGTGGCCGTGCCAGCGCGAGTCGAGCTGCCCACCGGGTTGGACACGCAGGCCACACCCAGCGATGTGCTCATGCGTCCCCGCGCGAGATGGGTGCCGGCGAGCTGGTCGGAGCTGCCCGGCTGGGACAGCGACCGCACCGCCGAGGTGTGGCCGGCCTTGCTGCGCAGTTGCGATCGACCGGCAACTGGCTGGGCCAACATCTGCGCGCAAGCCAGGCTGAGCGCACCGGCCGATGACGCGGCCGCACGCGCGTGGCTGCAAAGTCGCCTGAATCCATACCGCATCGAGTCGCTGGACGGCTCGGCCCAGGGCCTGATCACCGGCTACTTCGAGCCCATCATCGTGGCCAGCCGCAAGCCTCAGGGTTTGTTCCAGGTGCCGCTTTACGCACCACCCGCTGACCTGGCCAGCCGCAAGCCTTACTGGACCCGGCAGGAACTCGAAACCCTGCCGGCGGCACAAGCCGCCATACGGGGCCGCGAACTGGCTTATCTGGCCGATCCGCTGGCGCTGCTCTCGCTGCAGATTCAAGGCTCGGGCCGCTTGCAGCTGAGCGAGCCCGACGGCAGCCAGCGCACGGTCCGCATGGCTTACGCCGGCAACAACGATCAGCCTTACAAGTCGGTGGGCAAGTGGCTGATCGAGCAAGGCGAGTTGCGACCCGATCAAGCGTCCTGGCCGGGCATTCGGGCCTGGGCACAACTCAACCCCCAGCGTGTGGGCGAATTGCTGTGGGCCAATCCTCGGGTGGTGTTCTTCCGCGAGGAAGCCTTGCTCGATGTCAACGCCGGGCCGCGCGGGGCGCACGGAACGGCACTCACGCCGGGCCGCTCGGTGGCCATCGATCCGGCGAGCGTGCCCTATGGCAGCGCGATGTGGCTGGACACCAGCGAGCCGCTGTCGAGCACCCCGCTGCGCCGCATCGTGATGGCACAAGACACCGGCAGCGCCATCGTCGGGGCCGTGCGGGTCGACTATTTCTGGGGCTGGGATGCACCGGCCGAACAGCAGGC
>CAMCNE010000089.1 GCA_945875935.1 Bordetella parapertussis | reverse complement strand
TCGCAAAGCCCCGATGACTTCGCCGCTGGCACCGCCATGAACGAGCTGGCCTGCGAGCAGGGGTTTGCGGTGCTCTACCCCGCCCAGGCGCAAGACGCCAACCCCGGGCGCTGCTGGAACTGGTTCGAGCCGGGCCACCAGCAACGCGGCAGCGGCGAGCCGGCGGTGCTGGCCAGCCTGACGCAATCGGTGATCACGCAGCATGGTCTGGACGCGCGGCGCGTCTATGTGGCGGGGCTGTCGGCCGGCGGTGCCATGGCCGCCATCCTGGGTCAGGCCTATCCTGATCTGTACGCCGCCGTGGGCATCCATTCGGGGTTGGCCAGCGGCGCGGCCAACGATCTGATGTCGGCCTTGTCGGCCATGAAGCACGGCCGCAGCGCCTCGCCGGAATCGACAAACGGCAAGGACATCGAACCCGCGGCCAAGGCACGGAGCGCATCCCAACCGGTGCCGACCATCGTGTTTCATGGCGACAGCGACGGCGTGGTGCACCCCGACAACGGCATGCGCGCCATTGAAGCGGCGATCGCCCCCGGCGAGCTCGACATCATGGACAGCACCGCGCCCATGGCGGTGGTCGAGCAAGGTGTGTCGCCCAAGGGACGCGGCTACACCCGCACCACCCACCCGCACGCCGAGATTCACCTGAACCAGGCCGAACACTGGCTGCTGCACGGCGGCGGACACGCCTGGTCGGGCGGCAGCGCGCAGGGCTCGTTCACCGACCCCGACGGCCCTGATGCCACGCGAGAGATGTGGCGTTTTTTCAGCAGCCATGCCCAGCCCGAGCGACGCAGCGCACGCGGCTGATCGGTGCGATGTCACCGGCCACGGACGTCTCATGCGGATCGAATAATCAGGCCATGTCACAGACCCCTTTTCTGCCGCCAGCGCTTTCGGGCGAGCGCATCGAGATCGACAGCATCGCCGGGCGGCTGTCGTACTACTTCGCGGCACCTGAGCGCAGCGCAGGGCAAGCAGATGCGACGCCGCTGCTGCTGCTGCACAGCATCAATGCGGCGGGTTCGGCCTGCGAGGTTCGCCCGATCTACGAGCACTACCGCCACTTGCGGCCGGTGTATGCACTCGACCTGCCTGGCTTCGGATTTTCCGAACGCACCGATCGCCCTTACCTGCCGCGGCTGATGACCGATGCGGTGCACGCGATGACCGACGCCATACGGCGAGCCCATGACGGTGTGCCGGTCGACATCATGGCAGTCTCGCTGTCGTGTGAATACGCCGCGCGTGCCGCGCACGAGGTGCCATCGTTCTACCGCAGCGTGGCACTGGTCAGCCCCACGGGGTTCGATCGCCGCGCGCCGTTCAACGCGCCGCCAGGCACCAACCGTGGCATCGAATGGCTGCGTCGTGGCCTGTCCAACCCGCGCTGGAGCGACGGCGTGTTCAGGCTGCTGACACGACCGTCGGTGATCCGCTTCTTTCTGAAAAAAACCTGGGGCGATGCGGCCATCGATGAAGGCTTGTTCGACTACGACGTCATCACCACGCGGCAGCCCGGCGCCAAGCATGCGCCGTTGTGGTTTGTGGGCGCCTTCCTGTTCAGCGCCGACATCACCCGCATGTACCAGTCGTTGACGATGCCGGTGTGGATGGTGCACGGCGTTCGCGGCGACTTTGTCGACTACCGCCACAAGGCCGCTTATGCGCATCTGCCGCACTGGACCTTCGACGTGATGTCGACCGGCGCCATGCCTTATTTCGAGCGGCCTGAAGAATTCATGCAGCTGTACGACGCGTTCTTGCAACCCCGCGCCTCAGGATCGCCACAGATGTCACTGCTTTAGAAAAAGGAATTTCGATGCTGGCCATCCTCGGGGGCACGGGCCTGTATGAATTGCAAGGCATGCAAATCGATGAGCAGCTCGATGCGCACACGCCTTTTGGCGAGGCATCGGGTGCGATCAGCCAAGGCCGTATCGCTGGCCACGACGTGCTGTTTCTGGCGCGGCATGGCAGCGGGCACCGACTTCTGCCGCACGAGATCAACTACCGCGCCAACATCTACGCGCTCAAGCGCGCCGGCGCCACGCAGATCCTCGGTTTTTCAGCGGTGGGCAGCTTGGCCCAAGACATAGCGCCCGGCCATCTGGCCATGCCGGATCAGTACTTCGACTGGACCAAGGGCGATCGCCGACGCAGCTTTTTCGGCGAGGGTGTGGCCGCCCATGTGTCCACCGCGCGACCGGTCAGCGCGGCGCTGATCGATTGGGTGGCTCAGTCGGTGAGCGAGCACGCGCTGCGCCATCCCGAGGCCGCGCCGATCACCTTGCACCGCGATGTCACCTACGGGTGTGTCGAAGGGCCTCGTCTGGGCACCCGCGCCGAAAGCCTGTTTCTGCGCTCGGCCGGCTGTCATCTGGTGGGCATGACCAACGTGCCCGAAGTGTTTCTGGCTCGCGAGGCGCAAATGGGCTACGCCACGCTGGGCATCGTGACCGACTACGACTGCTGGATGGATGACCCGAGCCAGCACGTCAGCATGAACGCGCTGCTCGAGCGTTACCGGCAGACCATGGAAAGCGCCCGAGCCCTGCTCGAAACCATGCTCTCGGGCCCGCTGCCCGAGCCCGAGCACGACATCCGCGAGGCGCTCGCTCACGCCGTGATGACGCCCGACTCGCAACTCACGAGCGCCCAGCGCGAGTGGCTGGGCGTGTTGCGCCGCTGAAGCACCCCGACCCGAAGGCCTGCGCGCTCAGGCGGCAGCCACCACCTCGGCGGCCACGCGCTGGGCCAGGTGGGCCAAAGCCTCGTCGACCTGGTCGACCAGCACCAGGCACAGATCGCCCGGCTCGAGTCGGTCAAGCGCCAGGTCGATAGCGACAAACTCGCCGTGGATCTCGTCGATGCGGCGGGTGCGCGAGGCGCCGGCCAGACCTTCGCGCAGCAGTCGCAGCACCTCGCCATCGGCACGCCCGCGCTGGCAGGCGTCCTGGAACAGCAACACGTCATCGAAGCAGCCGCCGAGGATCTGCGTTTGCTCGCGGATGTCCTCGTCGCGGCGATCGCCCGCGCCACTGATCACCACCGAGCGGCGACGCGCCGGCAGGCCTTCGACGGCAGCCACCAGAGCGCGCATCGCGTCGGGGTTGTGGCCGTAATCGGCGATCACCGTGGCACCGCGAAAACTCATCATGTTGAAGCGGCCCGGCACGTTGTCGGTGTCGCTCGAGAAGGTGGCCAGCCCGCGGCGCACGTTGTCCCATGAAAGACCCACGCCCCAGGCCGCGGCAATCGCGGCCATCGCGTTGTCGATCTGGAAGCCGATGACGCCGTTGCGCGTCAGCGGCACATCGCGCAAGGCGATGCGCTCGCGCCAGGCGCCTTGCGCGGCCACCAGCCATTCGCCTTCGACGCACACCGTGCGGTGACCCTGCGCACGATGCGCAACCATTACCGGATGCTGGCGGTCGGCAGCAAAGTAGATCACCTCGCCCGGGCAGTTGGCGGCCATCGCCACCACGTGCGGGTCGGTGGCGTTGAGCACCGCAAAACCCACCGGCGACACGTTTTGCACGATCACGCGCTTGATGAGCGCCAGGTCTTCGACCGTGGCCACGTAGTTCAAGCCCAGGTGGTCGCCGCTGCCCACATTGGTGACCACGGCCACCTGACAGCGATCGAAGCCCAGCCCTTCGCGCAGCACGCCACCGCGCGCGGTCTCGAACACGGCCGCGTCGACATCGGGGTGCATCAGCACATTGCGCGCGCTCTTCGGGCCGCTGCAGTCGCCGCTGTCGATCTGGCGGCCTTCGACATAGACGCCGTCGGTGTTGGTCATGCCCACACGCAGTCCGCTGGTCGACAGCAGGTGCGAGATCAGCCGCACGGTGGTCGTCTTGCCGTTGGTGCCGGTGACCGCCACCACCGGAATGCGGCCGTCTTCGCCGTGCGGATACAGGCTCTCGATCATGGCCTCGCCCACAGCACGGCCCTTGCCGTATGAAGGCGACAGGTGCATGCGCAGCCCCGGCGCGGCATTGACCTCGACCACGCCGCCGCCCTGGTCTTCCAGCGGACGCAGCACGCTTTCGCACACCACGTCGACGCCGCAGATGTGCAGCCCGATGGTCTGCGCTGCGGTGATGGCGCGTGCGGCCATGTCGGGGTGCACGCTGTCGGTCACATCGGTGGCCGAGCCCCCGGTGCTCAGGTTGGCGTTGTTGCGCAAGATGACGCGCCGTCCCTTGTCTGGCACCGACTCGGGCTCCAGGCCCTGCTCGGCCAGCCGTGAAATGGCGATGTCGTCAAAACGGATCTTGGTCAGCGACGTCGAATGGCCGGTGCCGCGCTTGGGGTCGGCGTTGACCATGTCGACCAGCTGGCGCACGGTGTTCACGCCATTGCCCAGCACCTGCGGCGGGTCGCGGCGGGCGGCAGCCACCATGCGGTCGCCCACCACCAGCAGTCGGTAATCGCTGCCCGGCAAAAAGCGCTCGACCATCACATCACCGATCTCGGCGGCCACCCGGTAGGCCATCTCGAGCTGCTCGCGGGTGGTGATGTTGACGGTGACGCCCTTGCCCTGATTGCCATCTTGCGGCTTGATCACCACCGGCAGGCCGATCTCCAGCGCCACCTTCCAGGCCTCTTCGACGCTCTCCACGGGCCGTCCATAGGGCACGGGCACGCCGGCCGAGAGCAGCAGCTTCTTGGTGAGGTCCTTGTCCTGGGCAATCGACTCGGCCACCGCGCTGGTCACATCGACCTCGGCGGCCTGAATGCGACGCTGGCGCGAGCCCCAGCCAAACTGCACCAGACTGCCCTGCGTCAACCGGCGGTAGGGAATGCCTCGTGCGACGGCCGCATCGACGATGGCACCCGTGCTCGGGCCCAGTCGCACGTCGTCATGGATCTCGCGCAGGGAAGACGTGGCTGCGTCGACATCGAAGGGGTGGTTGCCCACCGCCGCTTCCAGCAGCGACTGCGCCAGTTCAAAGGCAAGGCGGCCGACTTCCTCTTCGCTGTATTCGACCACCACCTGGTACACGCCGGGTTCGACCGTGGCTGCGGTGCGGCTGAAGGTGACCGGACAGCCCGACTGCGCCTGCAAGGTCAGCGCCACGGACTCGAGCAGATGGGCCATCGACTTGGGTTGCTGCTGGCTGGCCACCAGCAGCGCGCCCACCGCGGGAAAGAGCTGGCACACCCGACGCTCGATGCCGGCCAGATAGCTCAGCGAGCGCTCGGAAAGCGAGCAGCTCACCACCGCCTCGATGGCGGTGTGGCGGCTCCACAGATTGGGTCCGCGCAAGGCGCGGAGGCGGGTCACGTCCATGAACAGTGCTTTCTGCCCGCGAGCGGGTCAAGAGTTCGAGAGTTTCGGCAGGCCACGCAAGGCGTGCAACTCAGCCAGACAACGCCGCCGTGGTGACTCCGGCAGCCGCCACCTTGGTGGCTTCGGCAGCCTGTGGCGCCACGGTCGCAGCCGGCGACAGCATGTCCATCCCGGGCGGAGCCACCACACCCGCGGTCACGGTGACCGCAAAGGTGTCGATGCCGGCGGCCATCAGCTCGGGCGAAATGCCCAAAGCCCAGGCCGTGGCGATGGCGGCGAGCAGCACCTCGATGCGGTCGTGTGGCGCGGGGAGCGCCTCGTCGGCTTCGAAGCGCCGGCTTGCATGCGCCAGATTGGCACAACGGGTTTCAGCCGCACCCATGGCCAGCACAGCCCAGCCGTCGCGCACCAGTGCGCAGCGACCGCCGGCGGCACGGTGGGCCGCCAAAGCCTCGGTGTTCTCGTCAACGGCGTAGAGGATGACATCGCCGTCGCACAGCGCGGCCATCTCGGCGATGCGCGCATCGGCCGCGTTGAGCACGGCCACGCCATCGGGCATCACCACGTCGATCTGCGTGCGCAGCACCTTGGCAAGCTGAGCGCTTTCCCGCACGTCGTGGGCTGCCAGCGCGTGGGCGGCAAGCGCATCCAGTGACAGGTCGGTCACCACGCCCACATGGCAGCGGTCATAGGCCAGACCGTCATTGAGCACCGAGGTGGGGCCGTTTTCGATCACCACCGCGTCGACCGAACGGTTGAGCAGCAACCGGTGGCCGGCTTCCCAGCACGCGCCGTCGGTGCGGTCGATCTGTCGGCCGCCCAGGAACAGCCCATCGCGGCAGGCCAGGCCCACGCGGCGACCACTGAGGTGCAGCAACCAGGCGACCAGCCGCGCAATGGTGCGGGTGCCCTTGGAACCCGCCAGGCCGACGATGTCGATGCGGCCGGTCTCGTCTTCAGGGAAGAGGTGGTCGATGATGGCGCGACCCACCGGGCGCGGCATGCCTTCGGCCGGCTTCAGGTGCATCAGCAAGCCGGGGCCGGCGTTCACCTCGACCACGGCGCCGCCTTGCTCGTGCAGCGGCCTGGAGATGTCTTCGGCCACCACATCCACGCCTGCCACGTCGAGCCCGACCACGCGCGCGGCCAGCGACACCTGATGCGCCACCTCGGGGTGGACCTGATCGGTGCAATCGATCGACACATTGCCGTTGCGCTGGATCAGCACCCGGCGGCCGGCGACTGGCACGTCCTGCGGCACCAGACCCTGCCGCTGCAAATCGAGCAGCACGGCACCGTCGTTGCTCAGGTCGATGGGGCCCAGCGGATGATCTTCGGTCAGGCCGCGGCGCGGGTCACTGTTGATCTGATCGTCGATCAATTGGGCGACGCTGGACAGGCCGTCGGCATTCACCCAGAGGACTTCGCCTCGCGCCGCAGCCACCACCCGGCCGCCCACCACCAGAAGGCGGTGCTCTTGGCCGCGGATGTAGCGCTCGACGATCACCTCGCTGCCTTCGGGCTCGGCCACCGCAAACGCAGCGAGCACGTCCTCACGGCTGGACAGGTCCAGCGTGACGCCGCGGCCGTGGTTGCCGTCGGTGGGCTTGACCACCACCGGCAGGCCGATGCGCTGAGCGGCCTCCCAGGCCTGCTCGGCGCTGTCGACCACCTGGCCTTCGGGCACCGGCACACCGCATGACTTGAGCAAGGTCTTGGTCAGGTCCTTGTCGCCTGCGATGCCCTCGGCGATGGCACTGGTGCGCTCGGTTTCTGCCGTCCAGATGCGGCGCTGGCGGGCCCCGTGGCCGAGTTGCACCAGATTGCCCGCGTTCAGGCGGATGTGCGGGATACCGCGTTCGGTGGCTGCGGCCACGATGCTCGCGGTGCTCGGGCCGAAGTAGCAGTCGTCAATCTTGTCGCGCACCGCCTCGACCGCTGCGGCCAGATCGCAGGGCAACCGGTTGATGGTGGACATCAGCAGCCGGTGCCCTTGGGCCAGCGCGGTGCGCGCCACATGCTCGTCGCGGGCACGAAACACCATGCGGTAGACGCCATCGGTCGAGGTGCTGCGGGTCTGGCCAAAGCCGGTGGGCATGCCCGCCAGGTTCAACAACTCGATCACCACATGCTCGAGCACGTGGCCGGCCCAGGTGCCTGACTGCAAGCGCTCGAGGAAGCCGCCTCGCTCGCCAACGCCGCAGTGGTGTTCGACCAGCGCCGGCATCAGCGCGACCAGGCGGTCGCTGAAGCCGGGCAGTGTGGAGCTGGGATAGTTTTCGAGCTCGCCCAGATCGAGCCAGGTTTCGAGTGCGGGGCGATACGTCCAGACATTGGGTCCGCGCAGGTAAGTGATGCGCAGCAGGCGAATGTCGTCAAATGTCTTCATGCGGTGCAGGTGGGTTGGATGGCCCACCATTGACTGGGATCAGCCAACAACGCCCCCCGCGAGCGGTCGGTTGACGCATGTGCGCGCAGACTTGAAGCCGCACCCGCATGGCCTCAGCGCCGCGCCGACTCGAACTTGGCGGCAATCAAGCCCATCAGGCCACGCATCTCGTTGACCAGTTCGCGGGCTTCGGAAATGTCGGCATCGGGCTGTTTCATCGACGTCTCCAGGCGCTGACACAACTTCGACAGCCCCCGCGCGCCCACCGCCCCCGCCGATGATTTCGACTTGTGTCCCAGGGCCGACAGCGTCACGCGGTCGCCCGCAGCCACCGCCGCATCGAGTTCGCCCAGGGTGCGGTCCATGAACGTCAGGAAAACCGTGGCGATCTCCTGCATCTTCTTGGCGTTGTTGCGCGTCAGCGTGGCCAGCACCGTGAGGTCGACGACCTCGCCTTCACCGACCGCCACAGGCGCAGCCCCGGGGGCCACGGCAGGCGGCGGCGCCTCAGACCCAGGCTCGGGCTTGCTGCGCCCAAGCCACTGGCTGAGCTTGGAATAAAGCTGCTGTGGGACCACCGGCTTGGCAATGAAGTCATTCATGCCCGCATCTCGGCATTGCTGTTCGTCCTCGCCACGGGCGTTGGCCGTCATGGCGATCACCGGCAGGTTGCCGAACTTCGAATCGTCGCGGATGCGGCGGGTGGCTTGCATGCCGTCCATCACCGGCATCTGCACATCCATCAGCACACAGTCGACCTCGCGCTGGGACAGCACGTTGAGCGCGGCCAGGCCGTCGCCAGCGATCACCACCTGCGCACCCACCGCCTCAAGCAGCTCAGTGGCCACCCGCTGGTTCAGGTGGTTGTCATCGACCACCAGCACCGTGCTGCCGCTCAGCGAGCCTTGCCACTGATCAGTCAACTCAGGCACCGCAGGCATGTCCTGCCCCCACAGCAAGGGCATGCTGAACCAGAAATTGCTGCCCGCACCGAACTCGCTGTTCACCCCCACCTGACCGCCCATCAAGTCGGCCAGCTTGCGGCAGATCGCCAGCCCCAGCCCCGTGCCCCCGTAGCGGCGGGTGATCGAGGCATCGGCCTGTTGAAACGGCATGAACAACTGCGATGACTGCTCGGGCGTCATGCCGATCCCGTGGTCGCTCACATCAAAGCGAACCTCGGCAATTCCGGCATCGGACTGCACCACGCGCGCACTGAGCACCACCTGGCCTTGACGGGAAAACTTGACGGCGTTGCTCACGAAGTTGATCAGGATCTGCCGCACCCGCAGCACATCGCCGTGCACGGGCCGCTCGAGCAGCGGGTCAAGCTCGCAGCGCAGGATCAGACCCTTGGGAGCCGCCATGCCCGACAACTGGCGCATCACCTCATTGATCACCGCCACCACCGAGAAGCTGGTGTTTTCAAGTTCGAGCTTGCCGGCCTCGATCTTCGAGAAGTCGAGCACGTCGCTGATCAGGCCCAGCAGATGCTGACCCGACTCGTTGATGCGCTCGAGGTACTCGGACACCTTGGGGTTGGGCGCCGCGCGCTGCGCAAGATAGGCCAGACCCAGGATGCTGTTCATCGGCGTGCGCATCTCGTGGCTCATGTTCGAGACGAAATCGCTCTTGGCGTTGTTGGCCGCCGAGGCTGCACGCGTGGCT
>CAMCNE010000088.1 GCA_945875935.1 Bordetella parapertussis | reverse complement strand
GCATGCCGCCAGCGTTCAATCTGAGCCAGGATCAAACTCTTCAGTTCGATCTTGATAAATTACTCAAAGAATTGAAGTGAACTTCACTTGCATGAATTTCAATTCAGTGAGCGTTTAAGGTCCTTGAGACCTCGACTCGGCAAGCAACGAATTGCTCGCATTGTCTTGGCACTCGCCTTCAAACGCCCACGCTTATCGGCTGTTGATTTTTAAAGAACTCGCGCTTCTTTCCGACCGCGCTTTCCGCTACGAACAGCGGAGAGCGAATATACATCGGAATCGAAAGAGATGTCAATTAACAACTTGCCTTTCGAGGCTTTCACCTCCTTTGGCCGGACATTGCTCGCTTTCGGCGAAGCCCTTCAGTATAGCAAGAAAATTTTGCGACTGGTCGCTTTTTCTTACTTGAGAGTCTCTACATCTCGCGTGTGGTTCGGTCCGCCACCATCCCGCGCAACTTTTCGCATCCGTCCCAGACGTCTTCCGATTCAAACGACTCCCTGACCAAGCCTCTAAGTCGACGGCTATCGGTACGCAAGACCATTTGTTTGATGGCCGAGACCTGCGCCGGGTGCATCGAAAAGTTTCGCAACCCCATGGAGAGTAAAACCTCTGTGAACGCGGGGTCGCCGGCCATTTCCCCGCACACGCTGACGTCCTTGCCGACGGCCCTGCATTGCCTGATAACGCCCTCTACAAGCCTCATAACGGCGGGATGCCAGGGGTCGTAGAGGTGGGCTACAGACTCATCTCCGCGGTCAATCGCTAACGTGTACTGAATGAGGTCGTTGGTGCCGATTGAGACGAAGTCGAAGATCCTGAGGAAACTGGGCAACACGAGTGCTGCCGCTGGCACCTCGACCATCGCACCAATTTCAAGATCAGCAAACGGCTTCCCCGCTTCGACAAGTTGCTGCTTAGCCCGATCTATGACTTCCACCACCTGAGTCGCCTCGCGAACATGCGCCAGCATCGGGACCAAAAGGCGGACGGGTCCGAATGCACTTGCTCGCAAGATCGCCCGGATTTGTTGCCGAAACATCGCAGGCTCCGACAGGCTCCAACGTATGGCCCTCAAGCCCAGCGCGGGGTTCAAGCTATGTTCGTGGCGCAGTTCTCCAATTGACATCCTGTCAAGGGGCTTATCGGCGCCGATGTCAACGGTTCGAATGGTGACGGGCAAGCCCTGCATTGCCAACACTACCGATTTGTAGGCTTCAAACTGCTCTTCCTCGGTTGGCAATTCGCCAGCCCGGTTCATGAACAGGAACTCGGTGCGAAACAGCCCGATGCCAACCGCACCTGAGGCAATCACTCCTTGCGCATCGGTGGGCAGTTCGATGTTCGCCATGAGCTGGACGCGTTCGCCGTCCATGGTCACCGCAGGGGTGTGCCGAAGCCGAGTTAGTTTTTCGCGCTCGAGTTCGCTTTTCCGCTGGCGGAACCGGTACTCCTCCAGAACGATGTCCGAGGGATTCACGATCACCAAGCCCTCGTCTCCATCAATGACGAGCAGATCATCCTGCCTGATCACGCGACTCGCCTCACGGGCTCCGACCACGGCCGGAATGTCTAGGCTGCGGGCAACGATCGCCGTGTGAGAAGTCTTGCCGCCGACATCAGTCACGAATCCCGTGAAGACGCTGCGCTTGAAGTGCAGCATGTCGGCAGGCGCAATGTCGTTTGCAACCAGCACGAGGGGCTCAGCGCTCGAAACTGGAATCCGAATGGCAGCATCGTCGCCCACCACACTCAAAGTCGACATCCTCGACATTGAACGCAACATCCTCTCGACAACCTGCTCGACGTCGGCTTTCCTTTCGCGCAGGTAGTCATCTTCCATCTCATCAAACTGTCGGGCCAAGACCTCCAGCTGAGCGGCAAGTGCCCACTCAGCGTTGTAGCGGCGGTCGACGATCCACTGCTTCGTCGCCGAAATCAGGACCTCGTCGTGCAAGAGCATGAGGTGAACGTCGAGCAGGGCAGACAGCTCGGATGGGGCGTCTGTCGGCAGGTCCTCTTGGAGGCTGGCAAGCTCTGCAGCGACCTCGTCTCGCGCGTCGCGCAAGCGAGCGATCTCTCGGTCAATTTCAGACGCGTTGACGAAGTAATGGTCGACATCGATGCGGCTTGAGGAGACAAGCACGGCTCGCCCGATAGCGACACCCCGCGACACGGGCAAACCGAAGACCTGAAAGCTCATCCGGCCATGCTATCAGCGCACCTTAATGACTCATCATGGGGTTGACACCCGAAGGGCGGGCGTCATCAGCCAGTAACCATCGCTTCACCTCGCAGTCATCAACGGCGGTCAAAGTGAGCACATGATTTATGAAACTCGCGCAAATTCGTTCGAGCCTTGCGCCGCGCCTGATATGAACCGGTCGGCTTTGCTATCCGCCAATTGTGGCGATGCTGGCAGTTTGGCTGCTTCTGGTAGGACCTCTGGCCTCGAGGTTTTTTGGGCTTGCGACGAGAGCGAAGTGCGTGAGGCGCAACGCCTCAGGTACCAAGTGTTCGTTGAGGAGTTCGGGGCTCGCCTGAGTGCTCCCTTGGGCTCGCCTGAAAAGCATGACGTAGACATATTTGATGCTTATTGCGAACACCTTCTGGTGCGTTGCCGCCGCAGCGACGACGGTGAGCCGGGCCCGGTTGTGGGCACCTATCGGGTTTTGACCCCAACGGCATCGAAGCGAATCGGGGGCCTTTACTCCGAAACCGAGTTTGATATGACCCGGCTTCGAGCGCTGCGCCCGAGGATGGTTGAGCTGGGCCGCACTTGCGTGCACCCAGAGTGGCGATCTGGTGGAGTGATCTTGGCGCTGTGGGGAGCTCTAGCCGGTTTCATGGAAAGAAACCGCCTTGACGTGATGGTCGGTTGCGCGAGCGTCAGCATGCAAGATGGCGGTCATTTCGCGGCAAGCCTGTGGCGCCAACTCAGTTCGACCCACTTGGCATCCATTGAGTGCCAAGTGCCCCCCCGCCTTCCCCTGCCTGTCGGAGATTTGAGACAGGATCTTCCCGTTGAAGCTCCGCCTCTCATCAAAGGCTATTTGCGCTGTGGCGCAAAAGTACTCGGTCCTCCAGCCTGGGATCCCGACTTCAACACGGCTGATTTCCCGATGATGATGCGTTTCGATGAAATGCCCACTCGCTACCGCAAGCACTTTCTGGGATCATGACAGTGCGGCTTATTCGCAACCGCAAAGTTTTTTCGCTGAGTAAGGCCTAGGCCGGGGTCACTCAGCCTCACCAAACTTGTCATTGATCAGCGCGAGCAGAGCGCCCATGGCTGACTGCTCATCTTCGCCGTTGACCTCAATTTGCACTTCGCTGCCCAAGCCAGCAGCGAGCATCATGACCCCCATGATGCTTTTCGCATTGACCGAGCGTTCGCCACGGGACATGGAAACGTCGCTGCGAAACGTGCCCGCGAGCTTGGTAAATTTGGCCGATGCTCTGGCATGCAGGCCCAGCTTATTGCTGATGGTGACGTTGGCTCGAATCATGGGTGCCTATCAGAGACGTTTGGTTTTGTGGTCGCGACACACTGACCTGTATGACCCCCTGAACCGCACCAGAGGCTGCGCGTTCCACAACCGAGTCCAGCCCTTCATGGGCGTAACACAGCGATCGCCAAAGCATTGGCACATTCAGGCCCGTCACCACCTTGACCGTCTTGCTGTCGCAAGCAGACGCCAGCTTTTGCGCCACGTTACATGGTGTGGCTCCGAACACGTCTGTCAGTATCAGCACCTCCTGAGCAGACATTGCAGCCAGAAAAGCACTTCCCGCCACCTCTGCCTGCTCGAGGGTCAGTTCGTTTGAGACGTCAAACGCAATCAGCGGTGTGGCGCAGTCTGGAAATGCGTGGTTGGCAACTGCCTTCAATGCTGAAGCCAGCGGCGCATGAGCAATGATCAGAAATCCGAGCATGGGTGACCATTATCTGCAGTTGGGCTGGCCGCGAGGCTTGCTTCGATGAAGACGGGCTCGACGTTGCCAAAAGGCCGAATCTGAGGCAAAAAAACAGTGCGGATCGCCACCGCCCCACAGCGTGGCTGTCACGATGCGCTCAGGGCTGCGAAGAAGGTGTCGGCAGCCTCGGCGTCGACACGCCCACCCAGCATCGTGGCCTGATAAATCACCGTGCCGCGGACAAAAAAGACGGCCTCAGCGGTGATCGCCGAGCCGTCTCCGCGCGCACCCGTGACACTCACGCGGCTCGCCAGGAGATTGGGCGTCATGCCGGGGACTTTGGCGGGACCCACCTCGGCAAGGGTCCCACCAACATTGCTCGCGAAAACCGCCTGCAGTTGGCGCAATACGGGCTCCACATGCGTCGGATCGCCAACGTTCACGTGGCTCAGCGCGAAATTCGCGCCCCCTGCGGTGCACGACTCAAGGTGCATTTCCAGTTTGACGCCCGCGAGAAGCACCTGCCTGACACGGCTTTCAGGTCGACAGGGAAACAGGGCCGAGACCTGACCGTCCGCCACACGGTGTTCTCGCCAGTCCAGATTCGGAGAGCACCCTGCAAGCAGCGCGGCGCCGACCACCGCCCCGCACAGGAGATAGCCCAGCCGGCTCGGGCGCAAAGCACGATCATTGCCAGTCGTTGTGGCAGGCGCAGTTCGTGACGAGATCATATGACCCGCCTAATTCAACGACCCGAAAACGCTCTTCAGAACGTCGCTGCCCGCTGACAGTGGATCCTTGCGAATCTTCTTTTCTTCTTCTGCCACCATCAGGTAAAGGCCGTCGAGCGCCTTGCCGGTGACGTACTGCTGAACATTGGCGTCTTTTTTGTCGACCAACCCGAAGCCGGCAGCCCTGCCAGCCACGGCGTTGTACTTGTCTGCCAGCGACACTTTCTCGGTGGCGCGTGTCACGATGGGAAGGAACTTGACGCTGAGCGGTTCGCGGGTCTTGGCTGCGAAGAAGTCGGTGACCGACTGGTCGCCTCCGGACAGGATCTGCCGGCCATCTTCCACGCTCATGTTCTTGACCGCGCTGAGCATCAATGCCTTCGCCTCTGGCACTGCCAACTCCGCGGCCCGGTTCATCGCTGTCACCAGTTCATCCACCGACTTACCCTGACCGGCGAGTTGCAACAGGCTGGCTGACTTCTTGAGGGCCCCGGGAAGCGGTATCCGGACCTTGGGGTCGCCCAGAAATCCGTCCCTCTTGCCGAGCAGCGAGACCGCCGACTCCACGCCCCGGGTGAGCGCCTCGCGGATGGCTGACACCGCATCGCGATTGCTCAAGCCCGAAGCCGCCAGGACATCGGAAAAGCCCGTAAGTGGCCCACCCATGCCCGACAAGACAAGTACGGAAAAGTCTCTGCGGTTCATTCACTTCTCCAGATTTCAGACCGTGCCGCTCAGCAAACCTGACGCACAACGATGCGCCGCACGAGCGCTAGAGCGCATCGGCCACCCCAGCGGCATGCGCCTGCTGATCGGCGTGGTAACTGCTTCGCACCATCGCGCCCACCGCCGCGTGAGTGAAGCCCATCTTGGCCGCCTCGGACTCGAACATGCGAAACGTGTCAGGGTGAACGTATCGACGCACCGGCAGGTGATGGCCGCTGGGCGCCAGATACTGGCCGATCGTCAGCATCTCGATGTTGTGCGCTCGCATGTCGCGCATGACCTGAAGAATTTCCTCGTCGGTCTCTCCCAGGCCTAGCATCAAGCCGCTCTTGGTCGGCACATCGGGCGCAAATGCCTTGAACTGCTTGAGCAGGTTCAGGCTGAACGCGTAGTCGGATCCGGGACGCGCTTCCTTGTAAAGGCGCGGAACGGTCTCGAGGTTGTGGTTCATCACATCAGGCGGCGCAGCCTTCAGGATGTCGAGCGCTCGATCGAGCCGACCTCGGAAATCAGGCGTCAGGATCTCGATGCGGGTTCCCGGGCTCAGCGCGCGCACTTCGCGGATGCACTCGACGAAGTGCCCTGCGCCGCCATCGCGCAGGTCATCGCGATCCACGCTGGTGATCACCACGTATCGCAACTTGAGCGCGGCAATGGTCTTGGCCAGATTGAGCGGCTCGCTGGCATCGAGCGGGTCGGGCCGGCCATGGCCCACGTCGCAAAACGGGCAGCGACGGGTGCACTTGTCGCCCATGATCATGAACGTGGCGGTGCCCTTGCCGAAGCACTCGCCGATGTTGGGGCAGGAAGCTTCCTCGCACACGGTATGGAGCTGGTGCTCGCGCAGGATCTTCTTGATCTCATAAAAACGCGTGCTGGGCGAGCCGGCCTTGACACGAATCCAGTCGGGCTTTTTCAGCGTCTCGGCCGCAACGATCTTGATCGGGATGCGCGACGTCTTGGCCTGCGACTTCTGCTTGGCGCTGGCGTCATAGGCAGACGGCTGCTGCTCGACAGGGGTCACGGAGTCAGACGACATCGTCGGCTTTCGAGGCAAGGGGCTGGGTTCAGGGCGTCAGGTATCCCGCCAGGCGGTCACCGAGATGCCACGCAACGTCGGAAACGTCCACGTTCACGCCGAGTGTAGCCAGATCAACCGTGGCCAAATTTGCATAACCGCAAGGGTTGATGCGGCTGAAAGGCTCCAGGTCCATGGCCACGTTCAGTGCCACGCCGTGATAGGTGAAATGCCGGCTGACCTTGACGCCCAGCGCGGCGATCTTGCCCAGGCCCTTGAACGGATCTGGCGCCGCGACACCCAAGCGATCGCGCGGCGGCACGGGCTCCAGCGCGGCGTGACCGAACGGGTCGTCAAGCCGCACATAGATGCCCGGCGCCCCCGGCACGCGGTGGCCCGTGACGCCGTAGTGCTCAAGCGTGCTGATCACGCAATGCTCGAGGCGATAAACGTACTCCTTGACGTAGATGCCCAGCCGCCGAAGATCAATCAGCGGGTAAGCCAGCAACTGCCCCGGCCCGTGATAGGTCACCTGGCCGCCGCGGTTGGTTTGAACCACCGGGACACCCGCCGCATCCAGCAGATGCTCGGGCTTGCCGGCCAGCCCTTGCGTGTAGACGGGCCGGTGTTCGCACAGCCAGATCTCGTCGGGCACCTCATGCCCCGACACCGCGCGAGCCGCCGTGAACGCATGCATTGCCTCGATGGTGGGCTCGATGTCGACAAGGCCCCGATAAACCAGTGTGGGCGAACTCATGCGGCCACGCCTTCCCTACAGAACCACCTTGACCATCGGGTGCGTGCTCATGGCGCGGTAGAGGTCATCGAGCTGCTCGCGGCTGGTCGCGGTGACGGTGACCGTGACACCCAGGTAGTTGCCGCCCTTGCTCAGGCGGGTCTCAAGGCTCGCCGGGTCGACGTCCGGATCAAACTGACGCGCGATGTACAAGACCGCCTCGGCAAAGCCCTCGACATTCGCGCCCATCACCTTGATGGGAAAGGCCGACGGGTACTCGATCAGCGAAGCCTCGGGTGGGATGTTCTGCATGGCGCGAAAGACGCTGGGGTGCCTGACAGGCTAGATCAGCTGGGCGTGCTTGGCCCGCTGGTATGCCTCGTAAATCCGCGCATAGGCGGGGCCGGGCTTGCCGCGGGCTGCACCGTGGCCCACCGGCTCACCATCGAGCGTCGTGATCGGCAGCACTTCCTTGGTCGCCGAACTGAGCATCAGCTCATCGGCAGAAGTCACCTCACCCTCGGAGATCGGCCGCAGATTGAAGGCCAGGCCCTCTTGCTCGCACAGTTCACGGATCAGCTCGTAACGGATGCCCTCAAGCACATGCTCGCTCTTCGGCGGGCCCAGCACCGCGCCTTCGCGCACCACCCACACATTGCACGATGCCGCCTCGGTGAGAAAGCCATCGCGAAACATGATGGTCTCGACAGCGCCCTGATCGGCCGAGATCTGGCGAGCCAGCACGTTGCCCAGCAGCGAAATGCTCTTGATGTCTCCGCGCTCCCAGCGAAAGTCGCGCGCGCTCACGCAGGCGACGCCCTGGTGACGCTGCTCGGGGCTGGGCTGCTTCATGGCGCTCACCATCATGAACACCGTGGGCTCAATGCCGGCGGGCATCACATGGTCACGCAAGGCCACGCCTCGGGTCACCTGGATGTAGATGAGCTGGTCTTCGCTGGCCTGGGCCTCGATCAAGCGCCGGCAGCGCATGAGCCAATCTGGCCTTGAATGCGGGTTGGGGATGCGCAGCTTGGTCAGGCTGCGCTCGAGGCGAGCCATGTGCTCGTCGAAGCGAAACAGGCGCCGACCATAGACGGGCACCACTTCGTAAATGCCGTCGCCGAAGATGAAGCCCCGATCCAGCACCGAGACCTTGGCCTGGTCGAGTGGGGAGTACTCACCGTTGAGGTAGCACAGCGTGTCAGGAAGGGTCTGCATGCGTTGCCTCCGTTTACTTGATCCACAGCCGCATGGTGTCCCAGAACCGGCCCAGGACCCCGGCCTGCTCCACCACCTCGAGCGCCACCAGCGGAGCCTCGATCACCGGCGCGCCCGCAGCACTCACCACCTTGATGGTGCCCACCGCCTGGCCACGAGACAGCGGTGCCAGCAAGGGGTCGGCGCGCTCGATGCGAGTCTGCAGCTTGCCCGCTTCGCCCTTGGGCACCGTCACGAAGACCGCACCGGCGGTGCCCAGCGCGACCTGAGGCGCCTTGCCTTGCCACACCTGCGCCGTGGTCACCGTCTTTGCCGCATCGAACAGCCGCACCGTATCGAAAGCGAGATAGCCCCAGTTCAACAATTTCTGGCTTTCATTGGCGCGCGCTTCCATCGAAGCGGTCTTGAGCACCACGCTCAGCAATCGGCGCGGCCCGCCGATCTTGCCGCCCTCACCGAGGTTGGGATATTCACGCTGAGCGCTGGCGATCAGGCAGTAGCCGGCCGCCTCGGTGTATCCGGTCTTCATGCCGTCCACGCTCGCATCCCGGCGCAACAGCAAGTTGCGGTTGGGCTGCGAGATGTGGTTGTACTTGAACTCCTTGATCGAGTAGTACGCGTACTCCTTGGGAAAGTCGCGAATGATGTGGCTGGCAATCACCGCGAGGTCTCGCGCGCTGCTCTTGTGCCCCGGCTCGCTCAGCCCCGTCACATTCTTGAAAACGGTGTTCTTCAGACCCCACGCCTGCGCCTGACGGTTCATCATCGCCACGAAAGGATCCAGCACACCGGCCACGCCCTCGGCCAGCGCCACGGCAGCGTCGTTGCCTGACTGCACGATCATCCCGCGCAACAACTCATCCACCGTGGGCGTCATGGTGGTGTCGATGAACATCAGCGAGCCCCCGCCCTTGCGCTCTTGCCACGCGCGAGATGAGATCGGCAAACGTTGCTCGAGCGAGAGCTTCTTTTCGTTCAGCGCGGTGAACACCACATAGGCCGTCATCAGCTTGGTCAGCGATGCGGGGTCGAA
>CAMCNE010000087.1 GCA_945875935.1 Bordetella parapertussis | reverse complement strand
CGGATGGAACGCCCGTTACTCGGGCCGCAGGCTGCCCGCCGAACGCACCCGGCCATCCGCCGTGCGCATCGCGCCACGCCAGCGCCGGCCTTGCCAAGAGCGGCGCTTGTGCGCGGCGTCTCTGCCAAACTCGTCGCATGTCCAGCCTGCTGTCGATTTATGTGCCTGCCCGTCGTGCCAGCCTGTGGCGAGTGTTGGCGTGGTGGATGGCGTTTGGGGTGGTCGGGGTGTTGGCCCCTGCGCTCGCTGTGGCGCAGCCGGCCACCTCGCCTGACGAACTCACCCTCTACGGCCTGCGCCTGAAAGACGCCACGGCCGAGGATTTCATCGCCGCGGCCAGCGCGGCGGGCGCGCCAGTGCAAACCCGCCGCGCCGATGGCACGGTCGTCTTCGACGCGCGTGCGGCCGGCGTTCCGGCCCTGCAGCAGCTCACCCTGACGACAGAAAAGTCAGTGTTCGTGAGCGCACGCTTCGTCGTCAAGCCCTACGGCCAGGACAACGAGGCGCTGCGCCAGTTGCTGGTCAAGAAGTACGGCGTGCCCTTCACCGCCGATGGCGCACGGCGGCCGTTTCCCAACTTTGCGGGTCGGTTCGCGCCTCGCGGCAGCTTCGACTGGGACTTTGCTGGTGGCATGAAGCTCACCTACCGGCAGCCGGCACTCGGCGACAGCACGCTGTCGTACACCGACGTCGCGCGCGTTCAAAGCCTGCCGCCCGCAGCGGCCGCGCCCCTGCCTGAACGCGCCGGCTCGGCACTCGAAAACAGATTCTGAAAGTCGTTCCCGACGACGCCTTGAGGATGGGTATCCTCCGCGGCGGTGCAGTTCAGGCTCACCGACTGCTCACCCACTTCAGGAGTTCCCATGCGCCGGCTTCCCGTCACCTTGTTGCTCTGCCTCGCCTCTTCGTTCGCCATGGGCGCGAAGCTCAAGGGCGCGGTGTATTCGCCGGCTCCAGGCATCCTGTGCGACAAGAAGGCGCAGTTTTGTGCTGACGACCAGGGCATCTCGCTCGGCTACACCAAGGAGTACCTCGGCGACAAAGCCGAAAGCACCATGATGAACCGTATCAAGGAAGCTGGCGGGCCGGCCAATTACGACCTGACCTGGTTCGCCTTCAGCAACGGCGTCGATTGCAAGACCAAGGAGAAGGTCTGCCATGCCTCCAAGCACAGTGACAAGGTGGACGCCGCCCACACCAAGGCCTTGTTCGGCCGCTAAAGCCAGCGGCGGTGTCGGCCCCACCGCCTTGTGATTCAGACGCCCGGTGTGATGCCAGGGCCCACGGCGCTTGGCGCCCGCATTGGGCGACGAGCGCAAGGTGTCGCCTGCAAACGAACAAGGTGCTTCCACCATGACCCAACGCCGCCGACCTTTGACTGACACCCTCGCCGCGACCCTGATGGGGCTGGGGGTCCATGTCGCCAGTGCCGCGCCCTTCGGCGCGCCGTTCATCGCATTGCCCGAAGGATCTGCAGGCAACGGAGGCGACACCTCGGCGTACTTCGGCCTGCAGCTCGATCCCAACACCTTCGACCCGGTTTACCCGGCGCCCAATGTTTACGGCTGTGCCAACAGCGCGGCGGGCGGCGGCATCTGCCGCACCGATTTCAACAACTTCGACACGCGTTACCGCTACGACTCGGTGCGCTGGCGCATGCAAGACGGCGGCAGCACGGGCCTGATCGGCAACATCAGCTGGAAAGACTCCGGAATGGACATGTTCCGGAAGATCTATTTCGGATATGCCTTCGACGCCAACGCGCCCGGCAACGTGGTGCCGGCCTTTGGCCAGACCATCAACTACAGCCTGTATTCCGACTTTTCAGGCCTGTCGTCGTCACGGACTTACCAGCTGACCACCGAGGCCATTTTTCTCGACCACGTCAGGCTGAATCTGGACGGCGTGCGCGCGCGGTCGGCCAATCCCCTGTGGCTGTTGCTGGATGGTCCCAACCCAGCCATCAACCTGTCTAATTCCAGCCTGCTGGTCGGCTCGGCGAAATTACAGGTCGGCGGTGCGCGGTTCAGCATCAACGCGCTGCAAGGGGTCAACAGCATCGAGCAGTTGAACTACACCACCCTGATCGGCACGCCCACGGCCATCACCATCTCGCCGGGGGCCTGGCTGAGCTTCAGCGACGTTGCTCAAGGCCTTGAATTCAGGGGCCGGTCCAACACACTCGATGCCGTGGGCCTGAATCAGGATGGCGGACTGGAGCTCAAGCGGGGCAAGTTGAAGTTCATCAACGGAGTGGCCCGCTTCTCGCAGGGCGCCGCGCTGCATCTGGTGGGATCTGGAACCAGCGCTGTCTTCGACCGCATGCAGTTTTCCACCGGGGCGAAGATCGCGATGGGCAACGGCACCTCGCTGGAGGCCCACACGGTTTCGCTGAAAGACGCCTCGGCCACCCTGGGCAGTGGCGCCTCGTTGCTGGCCAAGACAATTCAGGTCAGCGGCGACAACCGCATCGATTCCGAAGTCCTCAGCGCGCGGTGGGGTGTTGTGCAGACCGATTTCCTGGGGATGTTCGATGGGTCGCGGCTTGACTTGAACGGCCTGGGAGAGCTCAAGGTCAAAGGCCTGACACAAATTGGCAATGGCCTTTCCAGATCAGGCCCCGGCGCGGTTCTCAGCCTGAACGACAGTGATGTCATCGCCTACAACGATGTGGACATGTTCAATGGCTCCCAGCTGAATCTCGCCAATAAGTCGTCCTTCACGCTGCGCCCGGACAAGGGCAGCCATGAAAGCCCGTTCGCCTTCATCCGGGGCACGACGGGTGTCGGTGCGGCCGCCGGCAACCCCGCGCGCATCCATGTGGGCGCAGCGTCCGTCTTGAACGTGGTGTATGGCGGGCAGATTGATCTCAGCGACGATGTTCTGCACCTGAGCATCGACTCCACCGGCAGTCTCGACGTCAAGGGCAACTTGCGTGGCAGTGGCCACATCGAAGGCGACGGTGCGGTCGTCTTGAGAAAGGAAGGCACGGTCGCTGGCCAGAAGGTGTCGGGCGGCTGGCTGTTTCCGGGCACAAGAGCCCAGCCCATCGCGACCCTGTCGACCGACACGGCGCTCTACTTCGCGCAGGGTTCGCAGTTGCGGGTGAATGTGGGCAAGGACAGCCAGGGTCAGTTGGCCTACGGCAAGGTGCTTTACGGTGCCGGGAACGTGTTTTTCGATGGCACCACCACGCTGACCCTGTCGCAAGTGGCCAATCAGGCCCCCTTGAGCGCGCCTGGCCTGAACGGTCGCAGCATCACCTTGCTGTCGGCGCGCGATGCTGCGGTGACCGGCACCATCAAGCCGTCGGTGTTCAAGCCGGTGGTGGATGTGTCGGCCATGCCGGCCCTGCTGGCGTGGCGGGTGGTCGATCTTCAAACCAACCAGCACCCCGACATCACGCTGGAGGCCGATCTGATGCCCTACGACCATTTGCAAAAGGGGAACGGGAACGGGAACAAGGGCAACCGGGGCCGCGGCCTGGGCCTCATGGTGGCAGCCGCCACGCAAAACCCCAACGGCCCCATTGCAGGCGCACTGAATACCCTGACCAATTCCCAGTTGGGCGTATCGGGCACGGTGACGTCGTCATCAGGTTCGACCGGAAACACACCGGCGCCTGTGCCACTTCCGACGCCTGCTCAAGCACAGGGCACTCCCGTGGCGCAGCAAAACAGCTGGCATCCCGAGCCCTACTCGTCCTACATCGCCACTGGCTTCGCCCAGGTGGCCAATCTGCGCAACATGGTGTTCGAGCGCGCCGCTTTGACCAACCCGTCTGGCACCCAGGTGTGGGTTGATGCGGCAGGCTTTCGCGGCAGCATCGACGGGCAGGGCGATCTGGGCAGCTACAGCTACCGCATGAGCCAGCTGGTCGTTGGCAAGGACATGGGGGCCATCCTGGGCGGCGCCTGGGGTGCGTATGTCGCGGTGAACGATCGCAAGATCGACGAGAGCGATCTGGAAACCCAGGACATTTCTGGAACCACCGCGGGCCTGGGCGCCTATTGGCGGCATGAGGGTGATACCTGGACCACCCTGGCGCAGTGGGGTCTGGCACACGGATGGCATGACTCGGATCGTCTGTCGACCGTGGCAGGACAAAGTTCTGTGCTCCATGCGAAGTACAACAGTGACAGCATGCAAGCGGCGGTGCGTTTCAGCGCGCCGTGGTTTGACTACAAGGGCATCGAGGTCAGCCATGAGTTCGGCGGATCGGTCAGCGTCTATCACCAGGAGGCTTTCGATGAGACGGGCGACCCCACTTACGGATTCCATTTGAAAGAGGCCACGGCCGAGGCCTATATCGCCCATGTGGGCGCCCACGTGCGCTTTCCCAGTTTGCCGCTGCAGGCTGGCCTGCGCCCCGTTGCCTTCGCACGCTTTGAACATGACTTTGCCAACAACAGCGACCACGCCATCAAGGCCAGCCTGCTGGCCAACCCGCAGTCGTACGAAAAGTTCGTGGGGCAGGGCCGGGGCCCCAATTCCACGGTGATGGGCTTGGGGTTGATCACCGAAAGGCCGGGGCCGTGGCAGGTTCAAGTCGGCGTGAGCTACGCCCTGCACACCCATGGCCACGACTGGGGCGCTGGCCTGGACATCCGATACAGCTGGTAAGCCACAAGATACTTGTTTGTCGTCATGCCGCAGGCGTAGAGTCGGTGGACATGACAAACGCTAGCGCCCTGTTCCTCGACGGGCTGACCGGTTTGCACAACCGCGCCTATTTCATGGATCGCCTCAGCGAGGCGGCCGATGCGGCGCAGGACCACAGACAGGCGCTGGCGCTGCTGTTGGTCGATCTGGACAACCTGTTTCTGATCAACCATGAGCGCGGCCGTGCCGCAGGCGATCTGGCCTTGCGCGCGCTGGCCGACACGTTGCGCCGCTCGGCGCGCGAGGACCAAACCGTGGCCCGGCTCGGTGGCGATCAATTCGCGATGTTGCTGCCCGGAACCTCGCTGGTCACCGCCACGCAACTGGCGCAGGCCGTGCGCAGCCTGATCGGGCGCTCGCATGAGATGCACGAGGGCTTCGGGCCCATCGACGTGTGCATCGGGGTTTCATCCAGGCCGGCGAGCGGCAACTGGGAGGCGATCGATCTGCTGCATCTGGCCGACTTGCGGCTCAATTCGGCCAAGCGTTCGCGCCTGCGGCCGGGCGAGGCTCAACAGGTGTGGGCCGGCCCGCCAGACGCGCTGGGGCCGGACGACAGCGACGAGGCTGACTGATCAGACCTCGATGGGCAATTGCCAGCGGGCGATCGCCGCTTCGCTGATCTCGCTGGCACGCACCATGTCGGCCAGGAACAGATGGGCGGCCTGGTCGATGCATTGCTGCAGCTCCACCGAGTTGGCGTAGTCCTGTCGCTTTTCATCGGTCACCAGACTCGGCAGATCGGTGTGCTTGAGCAGGATCGCCTGAATGTGTCGGCACACCACGTATTCGAAGACGAAGGATCGATCCACGTCGATCTTTGCGGCGACCGCGAAAACGATGTTTTCCAACTTCATGGGGGACTCCTGTCGATGGGTTCTTTTCAGGGCAGGCGCCAATGCAGCGCCGTCCCCATGAACTCCTTATCGGCAGGCTTTGCCGGGACGTTAGGGCTGCGTGTGACGAAGCTGTCGCAAAACCTGCACACAGCCCCTCGCGCTGTGTGCAGTCTTGCCGCGACTCAGACCAGCCGCGCCGGCAACACCCCGCGCAGGGCGTTGCACACCACCAGTGCCTCGGCACGCTCGAGGTCTTCGCAGCGCAAGGTGCGCTCGGTGGCTTGCCAGGCGGGGTCGTCGAGCAGCACGTCGCGCATGACGCCGGGCAGGGCGCCGTCGGTGATGGGGGGCGTGAACCAGCGGCCGTCGAGCTTGACGAAGACGCTGGTGCGACCGCCCTCGACGAGGCGGCCGTCTCCGGTGAAAAACAGGCTGTCGAAGGCGCCAGCCTGCTCGGCCGCGCGCACGCCGTCGTCGTAGTGCTGGCGCAGCGTGGTCTTGTGGGCGGCCAGCGGGTTGGCGTCGCTCAGGCGCTGCGCGGCGATGAGCAGGCCGACGGCGCTGCTTGCGGCAGCGAGCTCATGCGGTGAGGTGACGGCGGTCACGCTGAGTGCGGCCAGCGCGCTGTGCGTGAGCGTGAGACGGCCGTCATGGGCCAGCGACAGGCGCAAGCGATGGGCCTCGCCCGTGCCCGCCAAACCGCTCGCGCTGGCGGCATCCGGTGACAGGCCGCTCAGAAATTTCTCGATGAGCGCCAGCGCCGCCGCGCGATCAAACGCAAAGCCCAGCACCTGTGCGCTGTGGGCCAGCCGTGCCAGGTGGCGATCGAGCAGCGCCACGCCCTGCGCGCTCGCGCGCATCGTCTCGAACAGTTCGAAGCCCGGATCCAGCCCGGTCAAAAAGCGCGCCTTCAGCGCACATTCCTCGAATTCGTCGGTGGCGTTGCTGTCGAGCAGGATGCCAGCGCCCACGCCCAGTTGCGCGCGGCGCAGACCCTGGCTCTCGGAGCCGAGCGTGAGTGTGCGGATGGCCACCGACAGGCCAAAGTCGCCCAGCTTCGCGTCGCCCTGCGGCGCATCGACCCAGCCGATGGCGCCGCAATACAGGCCGCGCGGCGCGGCTTCAAGCTGCGCGATCAGCGACATGGTGTGGTGCTTGGGCGCGCCGGTGATCGAGCCGCACGGAAACACCGCGCGCAGCACCTCGGGCATGCCCAGGTCGGCTCGCACGTCGGCTTGCACCGTCGAGGTCATCTGGAACACGCTGGCGTAGGGCTCGATGGCAAACAGTTCGCTCACCCGCACCGAGCCCGTGCGCGCGATGCGGCCCAGGTCGTTGCGCAGCAGGTCCACGATCATCAAGTTCTCGGCGCGGCTCTTTTCATCGAGCGCCAGGTGCTGTGCGGCGTGGCTGTCGGCCTCGGGCGTGGCCGCGCGCGCGGCCGTGCCCTTCATCGGCCGGGTGGTGAGCGTGCCCTGGTCGTGGCGCACAAAGAGCTCAGGCGAGCACGACAGGATGTGGCTGACGTCGTCGCCCGGCGGCAGCTCGATGAAGGCGCCGTAAGCCACCGGCTGGCGCGCGCGCAGGCGCCGGTACAGCGTCAGCGGCGAGCCATAGGCTTGGCCGTGCAGCCGGTAGCTGTAGTTGACCTGATAGGTCTGGCCGGCGCGGATGGCCTCGTGGATGCGCGCGATGGCGGCGGTGAAAGTCGGCAGGTCGGTGTCGCAGCGCAGGTCCATCACGCCGGCGGACTCGGCGTTCGCGTCCTGCCGCTCGAGCCAGTGCTCGACCTCGTCGCGAGACAGATGCGCCAGATCAGAAAACATCAGCACGCGCAGCGACGAGGGATCATCGCCGGGCATTGGCGCACTGCCGGCGCGCTGGCCGATGCCCTGCAACTTGACGCCCCATTCGTAGTCGGCCAGCAGCACCGCGTGCAGACCGGCGCGCAGGTCGGCATCGACGCGCGTCCACATGGCATCGAGCGTGGACGCATCGACGCAGCGGTGTTCGCGCACGAAGCCGCTGTACAGCCGGCTGGCGGGGCGCTCGGCCGTGGCGCCGTGGTCGTCGAGCAGCGCAAAGGCGCGGGGCATGTCGGTCACGTCGGGTGGGAGAATGATTCATTGTCGAGGCAGTCGACGCCGCAGCCCGAATCTCCCTTGTCCACGCCCCCGACCGCCTCGTTCCCGCCCTGCCAGACGCTCGCCGCCTTGCCGATCGGCTGCGGCGATGGAACCCGCCGCGGCTTGGCGCACTCCACTCCACAGCCGCGCGCTGGCGCAGGCCAGGCGGTGACAAGGAGCGGTGCATGAATCGGGCGGGGTCGATATTTGGCGGGCTTCGAGCCGCAGCCCTGTGGCTGCTGGCTGCGCTCAGCACGTGCGCCGTCGCCCAGCCGGTGGCCACCGCCCATGTCAGCGCCGAGCTGGTGGCCGAGCGCGCGGCGGTGCAGCCCGGCCAGCCGATTCGCAGCGGCCTGCGGCTCGTGCACCAGCCCCACTGGCACACCTACTGGCGCAACCCCGGCGACTCGGGGCTGCCGACGGCGCTGAACTGGACGCTGCCCGCCGGCAGCCAGGTCGACGAGATCGAATGGCCGACGCCGCAGCGGCTGTGGATCGGCCCGCTGGTCAATTTCGGCTACGAAGGCGAACTGCTGCTGCCGCAGATCTACATGCCGCCGGCCGATGCCCGCGCGGGCAGCACGCTCACGCTCAAGGCCGAGGCCAGCTGGCTGGTCTGCCGCGAGGTGTGCATTCCCGAGACGGTGAAGCTGCAGCTGCAACTGCCGGTGGTCGAGGCTGGCGATGGCGTGACCCCGGGCGGCACCGCGCACGGCGCCCTGTTCGAGCGTGCCGCTGCCGAGCAGGCCGCGCCGCTCGATGGCTGGACGGCCGATGTGCAAAGTGCCGGCACCGAGCTGCTGGTGAGCCTGGCGCGGCCGGCCTCCGACGCATCAAGCGCAGCGCCGCCATCGCCGCTGATCCATCTGTTTGCGTACACCCCGCAGCTGCTCGAGACCGCCGTCCATCAGGCCTATCGCACCGATGCGGGCTACGCCATCGGGCTGCGGCTGTTCGATGGCGCGGCACTGCCCGAATCGCTGCGCGGCATCGTGGTGGCGCAAGGCGAGGCTGCGGCGTCGCCTTGGGGCGCTGGGCGGCGCGCGGCCGAGTTCAACGCACCGGTGCGCACGGTGAGCGCGATCAGCCTGCCGCCGGGCGCGCAGCTGCTGCGCGATGCGCAGGCCGAGGCCGCTCTGGCAGCCTCACCCGACCCCGCCAGCCCAGCTGCCGCCGCCGATCTGGGGTGGGCGGCCGCGCTGCTGCTCGCCTTCGTGGGTGGGATGGTGCTCAATCTGATGCCGTGCGTCTTTCCGGTGCTGTCCATCAAGCTGCTGAGCCTGAGCCAGACGCCGCGCGTCGCGGGCAATCCGGCGCTGGCGTTGCGCGCCCACGCGCTGGCCTACAGCGTGGGCGTGGTGCTGAGTTTTCTGCTGCTCGCTGCCGGCTTGCTGGCGCTGCGCGCGGCTGGCAGCGCCATCGGCTGGGGTTTTCAGTTGCAAGAACCATGGGTCGTGGGCGTGCTGGCGTTGCTGTTCCTGGCCCTCGGGCTGAACCTGCTGGGCGTGTTCGACGTGTCGGTGCTGCTGCCGCAGGGCCTGCTGGCCTGGCGCGATGAGCGCCCGGCGGTCGATGCGCTGGCCTCGGGCGTGCTGGCGGTGGTGGCCGCCAGCCCGTGCACCGCGCCGTTCATGGGCGCAGCCCTGGGCTTTGCCATCACTCAGCCGGCCGCCGTGGGCCTGAGCGTGTTCGGCGCGCTGGGCATCGGCATGGCGCTGCCCTATGCGCTGCTGGTGCTGATACCGGGCTGGCGCGAGCGCCTGCCGCGCCCCGGTGCCTGGATGCTGCGCCTGAAGCAGGTGCTGGCGATCCCGATGTTTCTCACCGTGGCCTGGCTGGTGTGGGTGCTGGCGCAGCAGGTGGGCTGGCTGGGCGCTGACACCGCGCGCAC
>CAMCNE010000086.1 GCA_945875935.1 Bordetella parapertussis | reverse complement strand
CACCACCTTCACGCCGCGGCCGTCGGCGCGTGCGCCGTACTCGACCGCCAGCGAATGGAGGTCGGCAATGCGCTGCACGATGGACACGCCCAGGCCGCTGCCCACCTCGCTTTGGCCGTCGGCGCGACGGAATCGCTCGCCCAGGCCAGCCAGCTGCTCGGCGCTCATGGGCTCGCCGTCGTTTTCGACTTCGAGCCGGTCTTCGAACAGACGCACGGTCACCAGCGAGCCTGATGGCGCGTAGCGTGAGGCGTTGTCGAGCAGGTTGCGCAACAGCACGGTCATGAGGTGTTCATCTCCGGCCACCGGCAGCACGTCGCTGGGCTCGCTCGGCCATTCACAGGCCAGCTCGATGCTGCGTCGATCGGCGATCGGCAGGCAGTCGCTCATCGCCTGCTCGACCACCGCTTGCCACTGCACCTTGACGGTACGCGGCAGTCCCTGTTGCAGCTGCAGCGTGGCCTCGAGACGCGACAGCGCCAGCATCTGCGTGACCAGCCGGTCCAGCCTGTCGACACTGGCGGTGAACTTGGCAGCGGTCTGGTTGCGCTCGGCATCGTTGGCGCAGCGGCGCAGCACGTCCCACTGCGCACGCAGCGCGGCCAGCGGTGTGCGCAATTCGTGGGCCGCGTCGGCGGTGAAGCGGCGCTCACGCTCGAGCGTTTGTTCAATGCGCTCGAACAGCCCGTTCATGGCACCGACCAGCGGCTTCAACTCGGTGGGTGCGTGGTCGGCTTCGATATGTTGCAGACCGTTCGCGTCGCGCGCCGTCAATTCGGCCGTCAACTGGTTCAGCGGCGCCAGCGCGCGGCGCACTGCCCAGGTCATGGCCAGCAACAGCGCCGGCAACACCAGCAGCCAAGGCCCAAGCTGGCCCAGGCTCAGCGAATAGACCAGCTCATCGCGCTCCTCGGAGCGCTGCCCGGCGGCCACCAGCCACTCCCCCGAGGAAGACTGCAGGTAATAGGTGCGCCAGCGCTTGCCTTCGAGCTCCTGGTCCACGAAGCCGCCAGCGCCTTGCAGCCGTGGCAACTGCACGCCCTCGCGGTCGTTCATCACCAGAGCGCCGTTCGCGCCCCAGACGGCCAGCGCAAAGTCCATGGCATCGGACTCGCCACGCGCATCGCTCAGTGCGGGCAAGGGGTTGGGTCGCGCGGGAACGGTGCCGGGCAGGTCAGCTCGCAAGGTGGACTGCACCTGCCTGCTGAGCCGAATCATCTCGCTGTCGTAGAGCTCATTGACCTCGCGCCGGGTCTGATGGAACGAGAAGAACAGCGCCACGCCCCACACCAGCGGCGCGCAGATCAGCAAATAGATGAGCAGCCGCCGCTGCAAGCTCATGGGGTCGGGTCCTCGGCACCCAGCGCATAGCCCACGCCGCGCACGGTGCGCACGATGGCCGGGTCGATCTTGCGACGCAGGTGATGCACATGCACCTCGAGCGCGTTGCTGGCCGGGTCGCTGCCACTCCAGTCGTACATGGTTTGCTGCAAATGCGACTTCGACAGCACGCGCTGCGGGTTCTTGAGCAGTGCTTCGAGCAGCGACATCTCCAGACCCGTCAGTTCCACGTTCACCTTCTTCCAGCGCACGATCTTGCGCGCCGGGTCGTATTCAAGGTCGCCGTGCTGCCACACGGCTTGCGAGCGGCCCGACGACCTGCGCAGCATCGCGCGCAGCCGCGCGGCGAGTTCGTCGATGGAAATCGGCTTGACGAGATAGTCGTCGGCACCGGCATCGAGCCCGGCGATGCGCATCTCGACGCCGTCGCGTGCGGTCAGGATGAGCACCGGCAGGGTGATCTCGCGACCACGCCAGCGGCCCAGCCACACCATGCCGTCCGATCCCGGCAGACCCAGATCGAGCACCACCGCGTCAAAGGGCGCGCTGGCCAGGGCGGCATCGGCCTGGGCGCCGTCGCGAAACCAGTCGACCACGTGGCCGAGCTGGCGCAGGCCGCTCGACAGCGCCTCGCCCAGCGCAGCGTCGTCTTCGACGATCAGCAGGTGCATGGCAGGCGGCGGCCAGAGCGTTCAGGCATTCACGAGATGCTCGACGAACCAGTCACGCGCCGGCGCGGCGGCCTCGTTGAAGTCCTTGATGTAGGCGTCGAAGTGGCCGCCCTTGAGCGTGACCAGCTTCTTCGGATGCAGCGCACGCTCGTAAGCGGCCAGCGCCTGATCGGCCACCGTGAGGTGGTCGGTGAGTGCCACCACCATGAGCAGCGGCGTCGGGCTGATGTGCGCGATGTGGGCACCGGGCTCGTACTCGAGGAACATCTCCACCGAGCGCAGCGTGACCTCGTTTTTCCACGACGGTGCGCGCGACTGGCCGGTCTGCGTGAACCAGGTCCAGGAATCGGGCGTGGGCAGTGCGGCAGGATCGGCAGGGTTCTCGGCCACCACCGGCACCATCGCCGGCGGCTGGCCTGCATAGCGAGCGCGCCGGTCGGCATCGAACATGCCGCGAAAACCCGCAAAGTAGTCGGCACGGATGAGCCGCTGGCCGTTGGCGTGGCCGCTGATCAGCGGCACTTGCGAGACCACGCACTTCACGCGCTTGTCGATCGCACCCACCACGAGCACGTGGCCGCCGCTGTAGCTCGAGCCCCAGATGCCGATGCGCGAGGCGTCGGTCTCAGGCAAGGTCTCGGCCCAGGTGATGGCGTCGCGGTAGTCGCTGATCTGCTGGTGCGGATCGATCTCCTGGCGCGGCGTGCCGTCGCTTGCGCCGAAGTTGCGGTTGTCGAACACGATGGCCGCAAGACCAGCGGCCGCAAAGGATTCGGCAAAGCGATCGAGGTACATCTCTTTCACAGCCGAGTAGCCGTGCGCCATCACGATGGTCGGGCACTTGCCCGAGCGCTGCTCGGGCAGGTAGTGCCAGCCCCGAAGGGTGACGCCGTCACCGGTCTTGAATTCGATGTCCTTGCGCATGGTGGCCTCGCTGTCGTGTGGGGTGGGGGTCACACGAGTTTAGGCGTGAGCCCTGCCCGACACGCGCCGTGCGAGCTCGGGCTGAACCCTGATCAACGAGCGGCCGCGTCGACCCAGCTGCCGCCCATGGCCATGTAGATCTTGACCACCGCAGACAGCGACTGACCCAGGTCCTGCGCGTAGGTGAGTTCGCCGGGCAGCAGTTGCTGCTGTGCGTAAAGCACCGAGAGGTAGTCGGTGTAGCCGCCGTCGTAGCGCAGGCTGGACAGCCGCACGGTGTCGGCCAGGGCATCCACGCGCAGCTTTTCGGCTGCCACCTGTTCGCTCAGCTGGATGCGACCGACGAGTGCGTTGTTGACGTCCGCCAACGCCGACTGCACCACCGACAGGTAGTTGAAGACGGCTGCTTTTTTCTGCGATTCGGCCTGATCGACCTGTCCGCTGATCGCACCACCGGTGAACAGCGGCCCGGAGATGCTGGCACCCACCGACGACGAGAAGGTGCCGCCAGAGATCAGGTTCGACAGCTGGCTGCTCGAGTTGCCCAGTGCGCCGGTGAGCGAAATGGTCGGAAAGTACTGCGCCTTGGCTGCACCGATCAGGGCGTTCGCCGAGATCAGTTGCTGCTCGGCCTGGGCGATGTCGGGGCGGCGCTCGAGCAACTGCGATGGCAGCCCGGTGGGTACCGTCGGCGCGGTCAATTCGGCCAGCGACTTGCCGCGCGTGATCGGTCCGGGGTTGCGGCCGAGCAGGGCCGACAGCGCGTTCTCGGTGACGGCGATGTTGTTTTCGATCTGCGGGATGACCGCTGCGGCGGCCTGGTACTGCGAGCGCGACTGCTGCAGCGTGACCAGCGAAATCTGGCCGTACTTGAACTGCAGCTCGAACAGCCGCACCGCTTCGGCATAGGTGGCCAGGGTGCGCTTGGCGATCACGAGCTGTTCGTCGAGCGAGCGCAGCTGGATGTAGCCATTGGCCACCGACCCGACCACCGACAGCACCACGCCGCGTCGTGCGGCCTCGCTGGCGTCGATGTTGGCCTGCGCCGACTCGGACAGGCGACGCACGCGGCCCCACAGGTCCAGCTCCCAGCTGGCGCCGAGCATCAGGCTGTAGGAAGAACGTGTGCCAGACAGGTCCATGGGCAGACCGTTGACCTGAGGCTCGCCGGACACGTGACGCCGTTGTCCCTTGCCCTCGTAGCCGACCTGCGGATACAGCGCCGATCGCTGCTGCGTCAGGATGGACGACGCCGTCTCGACATTGGCCAGCGCGATCTTGACCGAGTAGTTGCCGGCCATGGCCTCGGCGATCAGCGCGTCGAGCACCGGGTCTCCGAACTGCTTCCACCAGGCCGCATCGGACACATCCTGCGCCGAGGCGATGCTCTGGCGATAGGCGGCAGGCACCTCGACAGCCGGGCGCGCGTAGTCGGGGCCCACCGCGCAGCCGCCGAGCGAGCCTGCGATGGCGAGAAAGAGACCGAGCGGACGAAGACCGTGACTCATCTCAGGCCTCCTTGTCCGGGGTCGGCGCGTCATGGGGCGGCTCGTCGCCGGCATGCTCTGCGCTCGGTTCAGCGGGCGGCGGGTGCTTGGCGAACTTGTCGAACAGCAGAAAGAACAGCGGCACGAACAGCAGCGCGAGCGTGCTGGCACCGATCATGCCGCCGATGATGCCGGTGCCCAGCGAGTGGCGCGAGTTGGCACCCGCACCGACCGAGATGGCCAGTGGCACGCAGCCGAAGATGAAGGCCAGCGAGGTCATGATGATCGGACGCAGGCGCAGCTCGCCGGCCTCGACCGCGGCCTGGAGCGCCGTCCGGCCCTTTTGCCTGAGTTCGACCGCGAACTCGACGATCAGGATGGCGTTCTTGGCGGCCAGCCCGACCAGCACCAGCAGACCGATCTGGAAGTACACGTCGTTTTCCAGCCCGCGCGCCCAGGTGGCCAGCAGCGCTCCGATGATGCCGAAGGGCACCGCGGTCAGCACCGCACCCGGCAGGGCCCAGGACTCGTACATCGCGGCCAGGATCAGGAACACGATCAGGATGCCGAAGGCGAAAGCAAAGGCCGAGCTGCTGCCGGCTTGCAGTTCCTGATAAGCCATGCCCGACCAGGCGAAGCCGTAGCCCTCAGGCAATGACGTGCGCGCGGTTTCCTGCATGGCCTTGATGGCGTCGCCAGAGCTGTATCCCGGCGCCGCGCCACCGGTGACCTGTGCGGCCGGGAAGCCGTTGAAGTGCGGCAGCAGGTCGGGGCCGACCACGTACTCGGTCGACACGATCGATGACAGCGGCACCATGTGACCGGTGCTCGAGCGGGTGTAGAGCTTGGTCAGGTCGTCAGGCGACTGCCGATAAGGCGCATCGGCTTGCAAGATGACATTCCACACCCGACTGAACTCGGTGAACTGGCTGACCACGATGGATCCGAACTGGGCCTGCAACGCAGCGTTCACGTCGCTGATCGGCACATCGAGCAGCATGGCGCGCGAGCGGTCGACATTGGCACGCAGCTGCTGCGACACAGCTCGGAAGGTGGTGCGAGCACCGGTGATCTCGGGGCGCTTGGCCAGTTCGGCAAGAAACTTCTGGGTGACCTCGTTGAGCTTGGCCGGATCACCCGACGACTTGTCCTGAATCCAGAACTCGAAGCCGCCCGTGGTGCCGATGCCCGGAATCGCTGGCGGCGGGATGGGGATCATGACCCCGGTGTCGACGGTGTCACGGGCCTCGGCCGCAGCACCCATTAGGATGGCGCGGGCGTTTTGAACCAGCGCCGTCTCGACGTCGGCGTAGCGTTCCTTGAAGTCGGTGAAGGTGATGAAAAGCGTCGAGGCGTTGGCCTTGTACTGGCCGTCGATCAGGCTGAAGCCGTTGACGATGGTGCGGTTGGCCACCGCCTCGTTCTTGGCAAAGATCGCGTCAATTTCGTTGGCGGTCTCGGCCGTGCGCGGCAGCGTGGCCGAATCGGGCATGACGATCTGGCCCAGCACATAGCCCTGATCCTCGTTAGGCACGAAGCTCGATGGCAGATCGCGAAACAGCACGAAGATGCCCACGGCCATCACCGCGATGACCACGCCGGCCACCATCATCCGCCGGATGATGAATTGAATGGTGCGCCCATAGGATTTGGTGACCCGCTCGAACCAGCGGTTGAATGCCGCAAAAAACCCGCGCTTGGGTTTGTCGGAATGCTTGAGCAGCACGGCCGACATGGCCGGCGTCAGCGTCAGGGCCACGAAGCCCGACAGTGCCACCGACAGCACGATGGTCAGCGCGAACTGCTTGTAGAGCTGGCCGGTCGTGCCCGGCAGGAAAGCCGCCGGAATGAACACCGCCGCCATCACCAGCACCACGGCAATCACCGGGCCGGAGACCTCTTCCATGGTGCGGATCGAAGCGGCCTTGGCGTCGAGGTGGTGCTCGACCATGTTGCGTTCGACGTTCTCGACCACCACGATCGCATCGTCCACGACCATGCCAATGGCCAGCACCATGCCAAACAACGTGAGCTGATTGATGGAAAAGCCCAGCGCCAGCATGCCGGTGAAGGTGCCGATCAACGAGACAAAGATGGCAATGATGCAAATGAAGGTGGCGCGGAAGTTCTGCAAAAACAGGTAGACCACCAGCACCACCAGCACGATGGCTTCGATCAGCGTGTGGATCACTTCTTCGATCGACAGACGAACGAAGTCAGTGGTGTCCAGCGCGATCACGTAGTCGATGCCGGCGGGCATCGTCTTCTTGAGTTCTTCCATGGTGGCGCGCACCGCCGTGGAGACATCAAGACCGTTGGCACCCGGCTGCTGATAGATGGCAATCGGCGTGGCCGGCATGCCATTGAAGCGGTTGTCGTCGATGTAGGCGCGGCGGCCGGTTTCAGCGCGGGCGACATCCTTGAGCCGCACGATGGCGCTGCCATCGGCATTGGCACGCAAGATGATGTCTTCGTACTTGCGCGGATCGGCAAAGGGCGACTGCGTCAGCACCGGGAAGTTCAGCTCGACCTGTCCGGTCGAGGGTTCCTGGTTGACCTGGCCCGCACCCACCACGGCGTTCTGGCCCGACACCGCCGACTGAATGTCGGACGTGGTGATACCCAGCGATGCCATGCGATCGGGGTTCATCCACAGGCGCATGGCCTGGTCCGGTACGCCGAAGATGGTCGCCTGACCTGCGCCTTCGATGCGCTTGATCGCATCAAGCACGTACACGTTGGCGTAGTTGCGAACGTAGTCGGGCGAGTAGCGCGCTTCCTTGTCGAACAGCGAAATGATCATCAGCGTGCTGGCTGATTTTTTCTGCACCGACACACCGTACTGCGTCACCGCGCTGGGCAGTTGCGGTGCGGCCAGGTTCACCCGGTTTTGCACCTGAACCTGGGCGATGTCGGGGTCGGTGTCGAGCGTGAAGTAGACGGTGATCGTCAGCTGCCCCGTGTTGGAGCTCACCGACGTCATGTACATCATGTTGTCGACGCCGTTGATCTGGGCTTCGATCGGCGAGGCGACCGAATCGCCCACGGTCTTGGCGTCAGCCCCCGGATAGGTGGTGGTGACCGAGATCTGTACCGGGGTGATGTTCGGGTACTGCGCCACCGGCAAGGCGTTGACCGACACCAGCCCGGCCAGCACGATCAGCAAGGACAGCACCGTCGCGAAGATCGGCCGCTCGATGAAAAACTTTGAAAACATGCTCTGGTCCGGCCGACGTCAGGGTTGGGCGGCAGACGCGGCGGGGGCGGCGCTCGCGGCTGAGGCCGCTGGCGCGGCCGCAACGACCCTGGCGGTTGCGCCGGCCTTGAGCCTGAGCGCACCATCGACCACCACCTGATCGCCGGCCTTGAGCCCGTCGTTGATGAACCACTGGTCGCCGTACCAGTCACCCACGGCGACAGGACGGTTCTCGACCTTGCCGTCTTGGTCGATGACCCACACGAAATGGCCCTTGGAGCCTTGCTGCACCGAGCGCTGCGGCACGAGGATCGCGTTCGGGCGTATTGCACCCTTCAGGCGCACCTTCACGTACTGGTTGGGTCGCAGTTCGCCCTGGGGGTTGGGCAAGGTCACGCGGATCAAAAACGTACCGGTCTGCGAGTTGTAGGCCGGATCGACGAATGAGATCGTGCCCGAATGCGAGAAGGTGGAACCATCGACCAGCACGATCTCAGCCGTGTACTTGTCATTGCTCGGGCCACGCAGACGGCCCACACGCATTTCGTTGCGCAAGCCGGTCAGCTCGTTTTCAGAGATGCTGAAGTTGACCCACATGGGGTTGAGCGACGAGACCGTGGTCAGCATGTTGTTCTGCGTGCTCAGGTAGGCGCCCACCTTTTGCTGTGCAGCGGCAGCCACGCCGTTCAAGGGCGACGCGATGGTGGTGTATGAGAGATTGAGCTTGGCGTTTTCAACACCGGCGCCCGCTTGCTCGAGCGATGAGTTGGTGGTTTGTTCCTGCCCGATGGCGTCATCAAGATCTTTTTGCGACAGCGCGTTGAGCTCGACCAGCGGCTTGACCCGCTTCAGGTTGGCCAGGGCGGTGTCGTGGGCCGCCTTGGCGCTCGCCCGAGACGCATTGGCTGCATCGAGCTGCACGATGAAGGGCTTGGTGTCCATCTGAAACAGCACCTGCCCGGCCTTGACCACCGAGCCTTCGGTGTACGCCTGCTTGTCCAGGAATCCCGCCACCCGCGCCACGATGTTCACCTGCTGAGGGCTTTGCGTGAGCGCCACATATTCGGCCGTCACTGGCGTGTCGCGGACCTCGACCTTGATCACGCTGACCTCAGGCGGCGGCGGTGGCGGCGGTGCTGCTGGCTTGTCGCAGCCGGCAACAAACAAAACCGCCGCGCACGAGGCCACGCGCAAGGCGATCTGCAGTGGAAGATATAAACGACGGTGGCGACAGATCATGCGGACCTCGGGGGGATGGAGGGCGTGACGCAGACGATCCGAGTCGCCTGAACCCGCGGGAATGCTAACCGAGGGGCGTGGCGCTGAATTCAGTGCGCCAGGCGTTTGGCTGTCGGCAGATCAGACACGGCAAGCACCGCGCAGCTACATTCGTTCGGCTGCGTTCCCATCACCCAGGCCCTCAGGAAAAGAGTCATGAACTTGTTGTCATCGACCGGCATGCGAGCTGTGCCCTTCATCACCTCTGGCGTGGCTGAGCAATGCGCCCAGCGCTGAAGGTGGCGGTCGTCGGCGCCGGCATCGCCGGTGCGAGTTGCGCGCATGCGCTGTCGCACTCGGGCCATGCGGTGCAGGTGTTCGACAAGTCGCGCGGCGCGGGCGGGCGCATGGCCACGCGCCGCGCCGAATGGGTCGACCGTCAAGGCCGCAGCCAGCTGAGCCGTTTCGATCACGGCGCGCCATGCTTCACAGCCCATGAGCCCAGCTTTCAACAGTTCGTCAGCGATGCCGTTGGCCAGGCTTGGCTGGCGCCGTGGCAGCCCAGGCTCGCGCCGCAAAGCCTGCCGCTGCCGCACGACGGACCGCACTACCTGGCCACACCGGACATGCCCGCGCTGTGCCGGCAGCTGCTCGATGGCATCGACAGCCACTGGTCGTGCTCGGTCAG
>CAMCNE010000085.1 GCA_945875935.1 Bordetella parapertussis | reverse complement strand
ACCGTGTTGCACCTGCTGTGCGATGACCGCGATGCGGACGCGCCCGAGGAAAGCCGATTCATCCGGGGTGCCCTGTGGGTCGCACCCCTCAACTTCGGGGCATCCCCACCATGAGTCTGCTGCTGGGAGCGCTGACGATCGGCGTGCTGCTGGCCCTGCTGGGCCTGAGCGTGTTCATCAGCTTTCGGGTGTTCAACTTTCCGGACCTGACCTGCGAGGGCGGCTTCACCCTGGGCGCGGCGGTCGCGGCGATCCTCATCATTGGCGGCAGCAGCCCGCTGACCGCCACGCTGGCAGCAGTGCTCGCCGGCGCGGTGGCCGGCACGGTCACCGGCATCACCCACACCCGCTTCAAGATCAACGACCTGCTGGCAGGCATCCTGGTGATGACCGCGCTGTATTCGATCAACCTGCGCGTGATGGGCGGCAGCAACCTGTCTCTGTCGAACTCGCACACCTTCGCCAACGAGGCCAGCGCCCTGGGCAGCCGCCTGGCCGGCGGCGCCGAATCGCTGATGGTGTGGGGCTGGAAGGTGCCGGTGCACGATCTGTCCATCCTGCTGGCCTCCATCGTGATCGTGGCGCTGCTGGTGATGGCGCTGCTGGCGTTCTTCGGCACCCACATCGGTCTGGCGATGCGCGCCACCGGCGACAACAGCCAGATGATTCGCGCGCTCGGCGTCAACGACGGCTCGATGAAGACACTGGGGCTGGCCCTGTCCAACGCGGTGGCCGCGCTGTCGGGTGCGCTGCTGGCCCAGTACCAGGGCTTTGCCGACGTCCAGATGGGCATCGGCATGATCGTCACCGGACTGGCCAGCGTGATCCTGGGTGAAGCGCTCACTGGCTCGCGACGGCTGAGCCATCTGGTGATCGGCACCATCCTCGGCTCGATCCTGTTTCGCCTGCTGGTGGCCGTGGCGCTGCGCATGGGGCTGGAGCCCAACGACCTCAAGCTGATCACTGCGGCCTTCGTGCTGATCGCGCTGGTGTCGCCCGTGTTGATCATCAAGCTGCGCCGCAAGCCGTCGCCGGGAGCCGCCCGTGCTTGAGCTGCGCGACATCCGCAAGACCTTCAACCCGGGCACGGTCAACGAGGTCCGCTCGCTGCAGGGCGTGAGCCTCACGCTCGAAGAAGGCTCCTTCATGATCGTGCTGGGCACCAACGGTTCGGGCAAGTCGACGCTGCTCAACGCGGTGGCAGGCAGCTTCGCGGTGGACGAGGGCTCGATCCACATCGACGGCACCAACGTCACCCGCTGGGAAGAGCACCAGCGCGCGCGCTACATCGGGCGGGTGTTCCAGAACCCGTTCAGTGGCACCGCGCCCAACCTGTCGATCGCCGACAACCTGGCGCTGGCCGCACGCCGTGGCCAATCACGCGGGCTGGGTCGCGCCCTGAGCAGCGGCAACCTGCAAGCCCTGCGCGAGGTGGTGAGCGGTCTGGGCATGGGGCTGGAGGCCCGCCTCGACAACATGATCGGCAGCCTGTCTGGCGGCCAGCGCCAGGCGCTCACGCTGCTGATGGCCACCATGCTCAAGCCCAAGTTGCTGCTGCTCGACGAACACACCGCCGCGCTCGATCCCAAGAGTGCCGATCAGGTGATCCGCATCACCGAACGCGTGGTCCAGCGCGACAGCCTGACCACGCTGATGGTCACCCACTCGATGGCACAGGCGGTGTCGCTGGGCGACCGGCTGATCATGATGCACCGCGGTCAGGTGATCGAAGACCTGCGTGGCGCCGAAAAACGCCGCCTGCGTGTCGACGACCTGCTCGCACGCTTCGAGGAAGTCCGCCGCGCTGACCGGCTCGACGAGACGGCGGCCGAGCTGCTGAGAACACGCTACGTCTGAAGCCGCCCGCGGTGCGGCATCACGCCGCGCCTACTTCGCCAACTGCGGCCGGCGCGCGATCATCAGGTCGAGATAGGTCTCTTCGTCCTGACGGATGCGGATGCGAATGGGCAGGTAGCGCAAGCTGGGAGCGAACCAGACCTCGGCGGTCAGGTCATCGCCCTTGCGGGCCTCGCGCCGTGGCTGCAGGCGCACCGCCTCGACCTCGCCAAACAGCGTGTAGACCGGCTCGACGTTGCGCACGTCGTACACCCAGATGCTTTGCCGTCGGGGCAGCGCCAGCGGCATCTCCACCGTGCGGCCCGGGGTGAGCAGCGCCGGGTTGCGGCTGAACAGATAGCTCATCTGCACGAACTGGCTGGCACTGTCCTGCATCCCCGGCAAGCGGTCCACTCGCTGGCCGTCCTTGAGCACCACCTGCTCGGCCTCGAAACTCATGTGCGCGACGCGGCGGTCCCTGAAGGCCACCTTGCTGTCTTCGTCGTAACGCTCGGGGTACAAGCCGGCGGCGGTCAACTGCCCTTCGCTGCTCATGCGCCGGCTGTAGATCGGCGCGAAGGACGGGCCCACCGTCACGTCCATGTGCACCTGATAGCGCTCGCCCGCGCCCACGCGCACCCACTCGACCTGCGCATCGCCGAGCACCTCGCCACGGTAATTGCCGGTGAGCTTGTAGGTGATGCGGGTAGAGGCCGGCCACTCGAAAGGCTCGGCAGCCGGCGCCGACGCGGCAGGCGACGGGCTCGCCGCTTTGGCATCGGCCGCCAAGTCGGCCAGCAAGTGCGGCTCGATCGGCTCGGCCGCAGGCGCAGCCACGATGGGTTCGGGCGCGGCCACCGGCTCTGGCGCGGGCTGCGGCTCAGGCTCGGCCGCCGCCAGCGCCGACGACGCCGCCTGCTGGGGTGCAGGCACCTTGGGCGCAGACTTGCGCCGCTTGGGCTTGGACGCCGCGGGCTCGGCCGGCGCGACCTGTCGTGGCGCCGGTATGGCCACCGGCGCGGCCAGCGGTGCCACGACCGCAGGTGGCGCGGTGATCTCCAGCTCGCGGCTGTAGACCACCTCGACACGCGGGGGCATCGTCGCGCTGGCACTGAAATCGGCCATGCCCTGACCGACCTGGTGCATCACCAGCAGGTGCACCGCGATGACGGCCAGCACCGCCGCCACGCGCATGCCCAGATGGCCAGCACCGGTCAGCGGGCCGGGCCTCGTGGCGGGTTCACTCGCAAGCAGCGACACCGACGCCTGTCTGCTCAGCCGCCGATCCAGGCACGGCGCAAGGCCTGCGCGGCGCGCGGTGCCTTCGCGTCGGCCAGCAACGACACGCCGCCCGGCACATCGGCAGGCGCCGGCACCTCAAGCGATAAGGTCAGCAGCCGCTGATCGCGCGACACCAGCAAGCTGGCGGTGCGGCCCACCGCCAGCAGCCGCTGTGCGTCGTCAAGCCGGCGCAGCCGCCAGGCATCGAGCGCCAGCACCTCGTCGCCCGGCGACAACCCGGCGCGCTCGCCGGCCCCGCCGCGCAGCACATGGCTGACCTTGATGCCGGTGAGCGCGCTTTCGCTCACGCGGATGGCCAACTGCTGCGCCAGGGTGGCGGGCTGCGCCTGCCACTTCACGCCAAAGGCGCGCAGCAACTCGGCCAGTGGCAGCTCATCGGTGCCATGAACCCAGGCGTGGAATTGATCGGCCAGCGCATCGGCTGCCGCGTCGCCAGCGGCCCGACGCAGTTCGGCCACGATGTCGGCCTCGTCGATCGGCCCGCCGGCGCTGCGTGTCCATAAGGCGCGCATCACGTCATCGAGCGAGGCCTTGCGCCGCGAGGTGCCGGCCCGCAAGCTGAGATCGAGCGCCAGCGCCAGCAGCGAGCCCTTGGCGTAGTAGCTGATGGTGGCGTTGGGGGTGTTCTCGTCGCTGCGGTAGTACTTAACCCAGGCGTCAAAACTGGCCTGCGCCACGCTTTGCACCCGGCGCCCGGGCGCACTGAGCACCTGGCCCAACGTCTTGCTCACGGCCTTCAGGTAACGCGGCTCGTCGATCAGCCCGGCGCGCAGCAGCAGCAGGTCGTCGTAGTAAGAGGTGAAGCCCTCGAAGAACCACAGCAGCTCGGTGTAGTTCTCGCAGGTGTAGTCGTAGCGGGCAAATTCGCGCGGCCGCAGGCGCTTGACGTTCCAGGTGTGGAAGTACTCGTGGCTGATGAGGCCGAGCAGCGTCACGTGGCCATCGGCCAGCGGCTCGGCGGCGCCGCCTTGGCGCGGCAGGTCGCGCCGCGCTGCGATCAAGGCGGTGCTGGCTCGGTGCTCGAGCCCGCCGTAGCCCTCGTCGACGGCGTTGAGCATGAACACGTATCGCTTGAACGGCACGTCAGCCGGTCGGGCTGCCTTGCCGTGCCAGAACGCGATGGCCGCCTCGCAGATGCGCTGGGTGTCGGCGAGCAGCCGCTTGCCATCGAAATCGGGCCACGCCCCAGCCACCACCAGCTCGTGCGGCACGCCGTGCGCCTTGAAGACGCCGCGCCAGAACGTGCCCAGCTCGAAGGGGTGGTCGACCAGTTCGTCGTAGTCGGCCGACTCGAACACGCCGGACGACACCTCGGGCATGGCGGTGGCGATCTGCCAACCCGTCGGCAGCGAACTCAGCTCGATGCGATGCGGCTCGGCCTCGCGGCCCTCGACGCGCAAACACACGCTGGTTCCGTTGAAGAAACCCCGCTGGGCGTCGACGAAGGCCGCGCGCACCGAGTTGTCAAAGGCATGGACGCAGTAGCTCACCACCAGCGCGCCGCGGCCCGAGCACTCAGCCTGCCAGGTCGCCTTGTCGATTTGCGAAAGGCTCACCGAGCGGCGCCCCTGCTTGGCCTGCACAGCGCTCACGTGCCGGGCGAACTCGCGCACCAGATAGCTGCCAGGAATCCACACCGGCAGGCTCAGGCGTTGCGTTGCCAGCGGCTCGGGCACGGTGAGCGTGACTCGCAACAGGTGCGAACGGACGGCTTCGAAATCGATGCGATACGAAATCATGGCGTGCTGCCCTCAAAAAATCGCGCGTGAGCGCTGCCCCTGGCGCGTGCTTCGCGTCGTCGGCCCTCAGCTGCCGGCCGCGCCGATGAAGCAGCTCAACGCGGCCACCACGGTCAGGCGAAAGCGCAAGGTGAGCCAGCCGGCAGCGCCGTGCAGCGGATAAACGCGCCGGTCGACCGCATAGCAAACCACCAGCATCACACCGTGCACCACCAGCCCGGCGTAAGGCGGCATCACCACTGCCACCCAGGCCACCAGCGAGGGCACCACGCCCCACACGAAGCGCATGCGCTCGGCAGGCTGCGCACGAAAGCCCAGACCCCAGTGGATGCCGCCCAGAAACGAAATGATCACGCCGGCATAGGCCGACAGCGACAGCGCCACATAGGGGTGGGCGTCGGGGCGCACGATCCACAGCAGCGCAGCACCCATCACGAACGGCAGCAGCCCGGCGTAACCCAGACGCAGCGTGGCGGCGTCGGGCAGCGTGGTCGGTGCTGACGGTTCGCGCACGGCGGCGGAAGCGGTCAAGGAATTTCTCCGTTGAGCTGGGATTGCAGGCTGCGGGATTGTCGCTTGACCGTTTCGTAGAACACGCTGAACGAGCGGCAGGTATCGGCTGGGTTGGGCAGGAAGCGCACAGGCTCGCGCAAGTCAGTCAGCGCGCCGAGTGCTGCGTCATAGCCGGGCATGGGCGAACGCCGTGCGAGCAGGCGGTCGGGTTTCGGCCAGCCGCGTGCGGCCTGCGGCAGCGTGGCCGCGTCCCCGATGAACACCGCATCGGTGACATCGCCCATGCGCCGCAGCACCCAGCGCCAGCGCGCCTCGTTCCAGGGCAGCGCCTCGTGCGCGGGCAGGTGGATCACGCCCAGTCGCCACGGCCCGCCGGCTCCGGCACCAGCGCCACCTTCGCGCTCGGACATCGACCACGGCGTGACCAGCTCGATCTCGCGTCGCGCCGGCAGCGCTGCGGCCAGCGGCGACACGTGCTCGGCGCTCCATGACGGCAGCGGCGCGGCGTGCAGCGCGGGCTCGCTCACGCCCTCATGGACACCCGGCTCGGGCCCGACGTCATCGGCGTGGCGGGCGATGTCCTCGAGCGCGGCGTAATCGCAGTCGATCACCGTGCCCTCGCCGCGCCAGGCCTGCGCGCTGTCTCGCGGCGCGTATCGGGCCACGTTCTCTGCATTGAACAGATACGGCTTGCTCGAGAAGGTGGCGGCCACCCACTGCCAGCTCAGATGGTTGCTGGGCACGTCGCCATCGAGCAGGTGGCCGAACATCCAGTCGGCGCCGGCTCGCCAGTGCACCTTGCGCAGGTGCACCGCGTAACTCGCGAGCCACATGCGGGCGTGGTTGTGCAAATAGCCGGTGGCATACAGCTGGCGCACTGCGGCGTCGATGGTGGGCACGCCGGTGCTGCCTTCGCGCAGGTCGGCAGGCAGCGCCGTCGCATAAGCGCCCGGCCACAGGTTGGCCGGCCGCATGTCGTGCAGCACGCGCTCGCCCTCGCGGCTCCACACATGGTGAAAGAACTCGCGCCAGGCGAATTCGAACATCAGCTTGTCATCGAAGCTCAGCCGGTGCTTTTGCAGCACGCGCGCCACCGCATCGCGCAGGCTGACCACGCCGTGGGTGAGGTAGGGCGACAGCCCGGTGACCGCGCCATCGAGCGCATTGCGGGTGCGGGCGTATTCGCCGGGGTGAACCGCATCGAGCCGACGCAGCACTTCGGTGCGGGTGGGCTCGAAGTGCAGCCGCTGTGGGGTCAGGTTCAAATCGGCTTCTTGGCCGCAACCAGCGACTTCTCGAGCTGCTCCATGCCCGGCGCGCCGGCCAGTCGCTTGCCGTCTTCGAACACCAGCGCCGGTGTGCCGTTGACCTTGTACTTGCGACCCATGGCGGCGTTGCGCTGCAGCACCGAGGCATCGCACTCACCCATCATCCGCGGCGGCAGTTTGCCGTCGACCATCCAGTCGGCCCAGGCGCGAGTCGAATCCTTCGAGCACCAGATGTTGCGCGACTTCTCGGTCGAATCGGCACCGAGGATGGGCAGCAAGAAGGTGTAGATGGTGATGTCCTTGATCTGCCGGACTTCGCGCTCGAACTTTTTGCAGTAGCCGCAGTTCGGGTCGGCGAACACGACCAGCTTGCGGCTGCCGTCGCCCTGCTTCCACACGATGGCGTCCTTGAGCGGCAGGCTCGCAAAGTCGATCGCGGTGAGCTTGGCGATGCGCTCTTCGGTGAGGTTGGCCCCGGTCTTGGTGTCGACCACGTGGCCTTCGATGAAGTAGTTGCCGGATTCGTCGGCGTAATACAGGTCGGTGCCCACACGCACCTCATAAAGGCCCGCCATCGGCGTCTTCCTGACCTCGTCGATCTTGCCCAGATCGGGCAGGCGTTCGGCGAGGTTCTTGCGAATTTCAGCCTCGCCGGCATGCGCCGCGCCCAGCAGGCCGATGGCCACGCAGGCCGCGGCAAAGGCAGTTCGCACCATTCGAATCGGTTGGGCGGTGATGGACATGGGATGTGCTTTCGAGGAGGTTGAAAAATTGGAAAGGACCAGACCGCAACGCGGCACCCGCGAGCCTCAGGAATCCAGCGCGCGCGCGGTCAGCCAGCGCTTGAGCGGGCTGGCCCTGTTGACCAGAGTCAGCCCGCGGTTGCGCAGTTCCCTGATCCCGGGCGCCGGATGCGCAAAAAGATGCAGCAGCGAGTCGGTGATCTCGACCATCGCACGCGTCGGTGTCAGCCGCTCGCGCGCATAACGGCGCAGCAGCTTGGGGTCGCCCAGCGAGCGCCAGGGTTCGCGCGAGTCGAGCACCCGGGTCAGCGCAGCCACATCGGCCAGACCCAGGTTCAGACCCTGACCGGCCAGCGGGTGCACCACGTGCGCCGCGTCGCCCAGCAGCACCCAGCCCTCGCCGCACCACTGCCCGGCCTGCGCGCGCATCAGCGGCCACACCGCGCGCTCGCTGGCCAACTGCAGCTCGCCGGCAGCACCGCCGGTGGCCTGCATCAGCGCCTCGGTGAAGGCGCTGGCATCAAGCGCCAGCAGTTCATCGGCCTTCGCATCGGGCAGCGACCAGACCAGGGCGTATGAAGCCGCCGGGGCCGGCGCGTCAAACGGCAGCAAGGCCAGCACGTCGGGCGAGCGAAACCACTGCCGCGCGACGCCGGCGTGGGGACGGTCGCTGACCAGCCGGGCGGCGATCGCCCGATGCGCGTAGGGCCGGCGGTCGTTGGGCACATGACGCGACTCGCGTGTGGCCGAGCCCTTGCCTTCGCAGATGGCCGCAAGCGATGCCGCAGCCGCCTCGGCCGCGCCATCAGCCACCACGCTGATGTGCGGCGAAAAGCGCACCGCAGCGGCCAACTCGCGCTCGAGCACCGCAGCGTCGACGATCCAGGCGAGTTCGCCCACGTGCTGCTCCCACGACGAGAAATCGAGCGTCGCGCCGGGCGCATCGCCCTCGACGTGCATGTCGTGCACCGCGGTGGTGGCGTGGGGCGGCAAGGCATCCCAGACCTTCAGGCTGCGCAACAGGGCGACCGAAGCGGCGTTCAGTGCAAAGGCTCGCACATCCACAGCGCGTGGGGGGCTGGATGACGCATCCGACACCAGCGCCACCCGCAAGCCGATGCGCGCCAGCGACAGCGCGAGCGCCTGGCCGACCAGCCCGGCACCTCGCACCTGAACGTCGTGGGGTTTCATCGAGGAGATTGTAGGTAGCCGTTGGTGGCGCTCGACGGGCTCGCGGCGGGCGCAAGGGCAAAGGCACAATGACTTGCGTTGCCAAGCTGAGCATGCGCCCCGAGGACCCCAGACATGACCAACGTGGCCACAGCGGACGTGGCGGTGCGGATCGCCGAGTTGTACGTGCACCCGATCAAGAGCTGCGGCGGCATCGCTGTTGACGACGCGCTGCTGATCGAGACCGGCTTCGAATTCGACCGCGCCTGGATGGTGGTCGATGCTTGCGGGCACTTCGTCACCCAGCGCGATGAGGCGCGCATGGCGCTGATCCAGCCCACGTTCAAGACCGATGTCATGACGCTGCGCGCACCGGGCATGCTCGCGCTGCAGGTCTCGCTCAATGAGGTGCACGACGCCGTTCGGGTGACGGTGTGGCGCGACGAGGTCGCCGCCTTCGACATGGGTGCGGTGGCCGCGCAGTGGTTCAGTGACTTCCTCGGCCAGCCGCTGCGTCTGGTGCGCTTCGATCCCGCGCAGCGGCGTCTGGCCAGCGCGCGGTGGTGCGCCCCGGTGGCCGCCGAGGCGGCGTTCTCGGACGAGTTTCCGCTGCTCGTCACCTCGCAGGCCAGCCTCGATGAGCTGAACCGGCGCCTGATTGAGAGCGGTGCCACGCCAGTGACGATGCGGCGCTTTCGGCCCAACCTAGTGCTGGACGGCCTCGCCGCGCACGACGAAGACCACATCGACGAGCTGTGCTTCGACACGCCCGACGGCCCGGTGCGGCTGCGGCTGGTCAAGCCGTGTTCGCGCTGCAACATTCCGGATGTCGACCCGCTGACCGCAGAACGCGGCCATGCGGTGGGCGACACCCTGGCCGGCTACCGCGCCGATGCACGGCTCGACGGCGCGATCACCTTCGGCATGAACGCGGTGATCGTCGAGGGCACCGACCGCATGCTGCGCGCGGGCCTGGCCGGCGGCGCGACCTACCGCTTCTGATGGCGCGCTTCAAGACCTGGCAGTTGTTTGCGGTGTGCGTGCTG
>CAMCNE010000084.1 GCA_945875935.1 Bordetella parapertussis | reverse complement strand
CCGCTCGGCCGCATCCGGGCCGTGCCGTTCGCGCCGCGTCAACTCGGCGGGGATCAGCAAATAAGCCAGGCAAGGCACCAGCGTGCGCGACAGCAAGAAGCTGAACACCATCGCGAACACCACCGCGCAGGCCATGGGCTTGAGCACATAAGCCGGCACGCCGCTCAGCCAGAAGACCGGCAGGAACACGATGCAAATGCACAGCGTGGAGACGAATTCCGGGAACACCACCTCGCCCGCGCTGTTGAGGATGGCCTCGCGCACCGGCTCGCCGCTGGCGATGCGGCGGTTGCAGTTTTCGATCTCGACCAGCGCGTTGTCGACCAGGATGCCGATGGCCAGCGCCAGGCCGCCCAGCGTCATCAGGTTGAAGGTCATGCCGCTGGCATACAGACAGGCCACCGAGCCCAGCAGCGCCAGCGGGATCGAGGTCAGCACCACCAGCGTCGAGCGCAGGCTGCCAATGAACAACAGCACCACCGCGGCCACCAGCAAGCCCACCAGCACGGCTTCGTACAGGACGCTGCGCACCGCCGCACGCACGAACACGCTTTGGTCGAACAGCGGCTCGATGCGCATGCCCGGCGGGGCGGCAGCGCGGATCTCGGGCAGCCGCGCCAGCACCTGATCGACGATGTCCACGGTCGAGGCGCCGCCGAGCTTCAGCAGCGACACCTGCACCGCGTTGGCCCCGTTGAGGCGCACCAGATTGGTCTGCACGGCCGGGCCGTCGCGCACGCTGGCCACGTCGGCCAGACGCACCACGCGACCATCGACCTGGCGGATCGGCAGCTCGGCGAAATCGGCCACCGCATTCGGGCTGGCGTTGAGCGCCACCTTGAACTCGGTGCGGCCCTCGCGCAGCGTGCCCGAAGGCAGCGTGAGGTTTTGCGCCGACACCGCCGCGCTGACGTCGCCAGCGGTCAGGCCAAAGGTCTGCAGCGCCTTCGGATCGAGCTCGACCATCACCTGCCGCGAGGCGCCGCCATAGGGCAGCGTCAGGCGGATGCCGGGGATGGTCTGGATCTGGCTGCGCAACTGCAGCCGTGCAAAGTCGAACAGGCCGCTGTCGTCAAGCGAGTCGGAACTCAGCACCAGGTTGAGCACCGGCTGGCTGGTCGGCGAGTTGCGCACCACCAGCGGCGGCGAGGTGCCCGCGGGCATGCGGCGCAAGATGGTCTGCGACACCGCAGTGATCTGCGTGATGGCCAGATCGATCTGCACATAGGGCTGGAAGTCGACCCTGACGATGGCCACGCCGTCGGTGGTCTCGGAGCGCACTTCGAGCACGTCGTCGACGTTGTTGAGCACCGACAGCTCGCTGAACGAGCTGATCTTGGAGGCCATCTCACGGGCGTTGAGCCCGCCGTAGTTCCAGATCAGGTTGACGCTGGGGGTGTCGACGCGCGGCAGGATGTCGGTCGACATCCGACGCGCCGACAGCGTGCCCACCAGCACCAGCAAGATGGCCAGCACGGCAATGCTGTACGGGCGGCTGAGGGCGTAGCGGACGATCCACATGGGAGCGCGAGGTTAACGTGGCCGTGCGAATGGCCGGAAAATACGCGGGTCCGGCACCCCGTTGCCACGCCTGAAGGCACCTCACCATGACCCACCCGACGATGCGAATTGCCCCCAGCTTGTTGTCTGCCGACTTCGCCCGCCTGGGTGAAGAGGTCACCGCCATCATCGAAGCCGGCGCCGACCTGATCCACTTCGACGTGATGGACAACCACTATGTGCCCAACCTGACGGTGGGCCCGCTGGTGTGCAGCGCGATCAAGCCCTACGCCGTGCGCGACGGCCAGCCGGTGCCCATCGATGTGCACCTCATGGTCAAGCCGGTGGATGCGCTGATCCCGATGTTCGCCCAGGCCGGCGCGTCGCTGATCACCTTCCACCCCGAAGCCAGCGAGCACATCGACCGCACGGTTCAGCTGATCCGCTCGTTCGGCGTGAAGGCCGGGCTGGTGCTCAACCCGGCCACGCCGCTGAACTGTCTGGACCATGTGCTCGACCAGCTCGACATCGTGCTGCTGATGTCGGTCAACCCCGGCTACGGCGGGCAAAGCTTCATCGAGCATGTGTTGCCCAAGATCGAAGCCGTGCGACGGCGCATCGATGCCACCGGGCGCGACATCTGGCTCGAGGTCGACGGCGGTATCAAGGCAGAAAACGCTCAGCGCGTGGGCAATGCCGGCGCCGACACCCTGGTGGCGGGCTCGGCGGTGTTCTCGGGCGGCCACTACCGCCAGGCCATCGAAACCCTGCGCAGCAACGCGCTGATCGGACAAGGCCTGCGCGCGGCAAGCGGTGCCCATGGCGCCTGAGCTCGGCCACATCGAGGCCGTCGTCTTCGACCTCGACGGCACGCTGATCGACAGCGCCGCCGACATTGCCCATGCGCTGAATGCGGCGCTGGCCTGGGGTGGTCTGCGCGGCTTTGATCTGGCCACGGTGCGCGGCTGGATCGGCAACGGCCCCAATGCGCTGATCGCCAACGCGCTGAAGTCGCAAGGTGCCGACAGCGACGACCTGGCTTTGCGCGAGCGCCTGCACCAGCGCTTCATCGAGGCATCGCACGCCGCGCCTTTCGACCACGGCTCGGTCTATCCCGGCATCGTCGACATGCTGGGCGAGCTGCACGGGCGGCTGCCGATGGCGGTGGTGACCAACAAGCCCACGCCGCTGGCGCGATTGGTGATCGAGGTGGCCGGCCTGATGCCCTGTTTGCGTCAGGTGCTGGGCGCCGACACGCCGCAGCAGCGCAAGCCCGCACCGCTGAACCTGCAGACCACCGCGCGCGAACTGGGCGTGGAAGTGTCGAACGTGCTGATGGTGGGCGACGCGCCGCCGGACATGCTGGCCGCGCAGGCCGCTGGCTGCTCCTCAGCGCTGGTCAGCTGGGGCTATGGGGCGCACGCGGTGTCGCCGCAACTGCCAACGTGGCGGCTGGATCACCCGAATCAGCTGTCGGCGGGCCTGCGTGCAGCAGGTCGATGGGGCTGAGATCAACTTTCTTGGCCTTTTTTGTCAGCACGATGGCCGCCGTGCGTCGACAATAGCGGTTTGAAGACACGATCAGGCCCCTGACGTGTCGGCTCTACCTGAGAGGTTCACCGCGCCATGGCCACCCCACGAACCAAAACCCCTGCCACCGCCGTAGCGGCCGACAACGTCAAGTTGAGGCAGACGCAGGCTGAATATTCAGCCGCCCGACCGTCTTCAGAGCCCGGAATCAAGCCCATGATGTCAAGCTCGAAGATGTATGTCTGCCGCCGCTGCCAGGCCAATTTCAAGACCGGCGAAGGCAAGCCCGATCCGCGCCTGCGCGGTCTGGGCAAGTGCAACAAGTGCCTCGACTCCGCCGCCGCGGCGCAGTCGTCCGAAATCGCCGCCTGAGCCTGCCGGCTCAGTCCTCGCTGAGGTGCCCGGCGCGCTGCTGCTTGGTTTCGATGTAGCGAGCGTTGTGCGGATTCACCGGCGCATGCAGTGACTGGCGCTCGACCACCTCGATGCCACCGGTGGTGAGCGCCTCGATCTTTCTCGGGTTGTTGGTGAGCAGCCGTATGCGCGAGATGCCCAACTCGCGCAGCATGGACACCGCAGCGCCGTAGTCGCGCTCATCAGCGGCAAAGCCCAGGTGGCTGTCGGCCTCGAGCGTGTCGAGCCCGGCGTCTTGCAGCCGATAGGCGCGCAGCTTGTTGGCCAGCCCGATCGAGCGGCCCTCTTGTTCCAGATACAGCAGCACCCCGCCGTCGACAGCCAGCCGCTCCACGGCACGGCGCAACTGATCGCCGCAATCGCAACGCAGGCTGCCCAGCAGGTCGCCCGTCAGGCATGACGAGTGCATGCGCACCAGCACCGGCTGCGCGATGTCGGGTTGGCCGACGATGATGGCCAGGTGCTCGGCGCCGGTGTTTTCTTCGCGAAACAGCGCCAGCTCGCAATCCTCGCGGGCGGCCAGCGGCACGTGAGCGTCGCTGACGCGGCGCAGCGACGGGATGCGCACGCGCTGGGCTTGCTGCACATCGGCCACCGTCAGGCTCAGCAGCTGGGCCTGGGTCACCTGCGAGCGCGTGGCGGCCGATTCCTGAACCACCAGCAGCGCCGGCGCCAGGCGTGCGAGCCTGGCCAGCTGGAGCGCGGCGCGCATCGCCGGCGATTCGGCCACCACGGGGCGCGCGCCGCTGCGCAGGCGTTGCGGCACCTCGGGCACCGGCTCGCCCAGCGGCGTGACGGCCGCCAGCTGGAACACATCGTCGAGCGAGACGGCTGCAGGCAGCGCAATCGCCAGCGGGCCGGGCGGGGCCGATTCGGCACCCGCAGCGCGCCGCCGCTCGCCGCTGAGCAGCAGCTCCAAGGGCGCGCCGAGTCCCACCAGCCAGTGCAAGCGCGCAGCGCAGAGGTTTTCCACCACGCACACCAGCAGCGCGTCGGCAGGTTCAACAGCGTCGTGTTCCAGCAGCCGCACGGCGCGGCCGTGGGCCAGTTCGGTCATGGCACGGTCGACCCGCACGGCGGCCAGGTCAGGCGCAGCGCCGGCTGGGGCCTTGGGGCCGGGGTTCATGGAAGCAGGGCGATCGTTCATCAACTCAACCAAATCGGTAATCGGCCGCGAAGTCCGGCTGGCGCACGGCCTGCACGTACTCGCGGGTGTATCCGGGGAACAAGGCCACGATGCGGCCGCCATCCATGCGGTACCAGCTGCGGCAATGGCTCCACACCGAGCCTTCGAGCCGCGACTGCAGGCGATGGTTGTGCTGCTGGAACACATCGCCTCGCACATCGATCCAGCGGTGGCCGCGCTCGCGCACGGCCTTCATGCAGGCGATCGCATGCTCGACCTCAGGCTCAATGTAGAGCAAGGTCGAAGTGTGACCTGTGCCGGTGTTGGGTCCGAGCATCAGGAACAGGTTAGGAAAGCCCGCCACCGTGATCCCGTGATAGGCCTCGGGCCCGTGCTGCCAGGCTTCGCGCAGCGTGCGGCCGGCCACACCGGTGACCGCCACCGAAGACAGCAATTCGACCGCATCGAAGCCGGTGGCGCACACCAGTGTGTCGATCGGCCGCTCGCGGCCATCGGCGGTGACGATGCCGTGCGCGGTGATGCGGGTGATGGGCTCGGTGACCAGTTCGACGTTGGCGCGGCCCAGGGCGGGATAGAAATCGTTCGAATAGATCAGCCGCTTGCAGCCCAGCGGATAGGGCGGCACCAGTCGCTGGCGCAGCGCGGGATCGCTGACCTGTCGATGCAGATGCGAGGTGGCCAGCTTGAGCAGCACCCTGCGCGCCAGCGTGCCGTCCTCGAACCCGCGGCGGCCCCATTCGAGCAGCTGCATCCAGCCCCAGCGCACCAGCGCCGCATACGGCGGCAAGCGCGCCAGCAGTCGATCGAGCACACCGTAGGGGCGGTCCGAGCGCGGCAGCACCCAGTTGGCGGTGCGCTGGAACACATGCAGCTGCTGCGCCTTGTCGGCGATCGGCGGCACCAGCTGCGAAGCGGTCGAGCCGGTGCCGATCACCGCCACGCGCTGGCCGGTCAGCTCATGGCCGTGATCCCAGCGCGCCGAGTGCATGCGCAGGCCTTGAAAGTCGGCCAGGCCGGGAATGTCGGGCCAGCGCACCTGGCTCAGTGGGCCGGTGCTGCACACGAAGAAGCGCGCTTGCAGCGCATCACCGCGGTCGGTGGCGACATGCCACTCGCCGCTGGCCTCGTCGAAGCGGGCCTCGGTCATGCACGTGGCCAGCCGCATGTGGGCGAGCAGCCCGTGGCGCACGGCCAGCGCCTGCATGTAGGCCTGGATCTCGGGGGCGGCGGCAAAGCGGCGCGTCCAGCCGGGGTTGGGCGCGAAGGAAAACGAATACAGCGGCGCAGGCACGTCGACGTGGGCGCCGGGGTAGGTGTTGTCCCACCAAGTGCCACCCAGGCCGGGCTGTTTTTCAAGGATGACGAAGTCGTCGATGCCGGCGCGCTGGAGCTGGATGGCCATGCACAGCCCCGACATGCCAGCACCCAGGATCACCACCTCGTGCCTGGAATTCTGCGGGCCACGCGCGGCGTCCATGGGCGGGCGCACGAAGCGGGCAATGCGCTCGAGCGCCTCGTCGGCGCTGCGCAGGATGCCGCCATGGGTCTGGAACAGGTGCCAGCGCCCGGCGGTGATGTCGCAGGTCGACGCCACACCCGCGGCCTGCAGCGCGGCGTTCAGCCGCAGCGCCTGTTCGTGCAGCATCTCGTCGGTGCCGGCCTGCACGAGCGTGGGCGGCAGACCGCGCAGATCGGCGCGCAGCGGCGACACGCGCGGGTCTTCGGCCACCGCCGATGGGCTCGAAGCACCGCCCAGGTAATGCGCGGCGCAGGAGCGCGCCCATTCGATGCTGAGCATGGCCTCGCCGCGCGGCGGCACCACGCTCGCATCACCCATGACCAGATCGACCCACGGCGACAGCAGCACCAAGGCCACCGGCAGCGCCGCGCCCTCATCGCGCAACGCCACCGCGGCCGACAGGGCCAGACCACCGCCGGCCGAGTCGCCCGACAGCACCACCGGGCCTTCGGCGCTCAGCGCCTTGAAAACAGCCAGGGTGTCGTCGAATCCGGCCGGAAACGGATGTTCGGGCGCGAGCCTGTAGTTCGGCACGAACACCGGCAAGCCGGTGTGCAGCGCCAGCCGGGTGGTCAATGCGCGGTAGGTGGCAGCCGTACCCAGGCAATACGCGCCGCCGTGCACATGCAGCATCACCCCGGTTCGAGCACCCGCGCCGGTCGGCGGGCGCAGCCATTCGCCGGCCACGCCGCCGACCTCAGCGGGCTCGATGCTCACGCCCGGGGCCAGCAGCGCGCCCGCCGTCATGCGCTCGACCCAGCGGCGCTGAAAGGCCACCGAAAAGCGCGGCGAGAACACTGGTTTGAGCAGCAGCCGCAAGGTCAGCCGCAGCAGGGCGGCGACCACCGCCTCGCGCACACCGGGCGTCTGATAGAGCGTCATCGTGTGCTGCCGTTCATGTCGAATCATCTTAAGGCGGCGTCCCCGGCGAACCGGCCCGCCAGGCGGCTTTCAGTCGCCCAACTCCAGTGCGCGGCGCACCATCGCCTCGTCCAGCGCATCGGCCACCCGAGCGGGCGAGGGGTCGCCGAGATGCTCGACCACACCCAGCATCAGCGCCCCATGCCGGCGATGCAGCAAGGTCGAGAGGGTGTCGATGTTGTCTTGCACCAGACCCATGTGCGGGTCGATGCGATTGGCCACCCAGCCGACCAGATTCAGGCCACGCGCGGCAACGGCCTGCGCCGTGAGCAGCGCGTGGTTGATGCAACCCAGCCGCAGGCCAACCACCATCACCACCGGCAGGCCAAGGGCTGCCGCCAGGTCGTCGGCCCCCCAGTCGCCCGGCGGGTCGGTCGGATCGTGGGCGACCACCAGCGGCACGCCAAAGCCGCCGACGCCTTCGACCACCAGCGCGTCGCAGCGCGACATCAATCGGTGGGCGCCGGCGATCAGCGTGTGCGGCTCGATGCACCCGCCCTCCAACCGGGCAGCCAGGTGGGGCGCGCAGGCGGTCTCAAAAAGGCTGGGGCAGACATCGGCACGCGTCAGCTCAATGTGGCTGGCCGCGAGCAGCGCCTCAACGTCGTCGTTGTGCCAATGGCCTTCACCGCCGGGCGCGCTGCGCCATGAGGCCCCGGCGGCCACCGGCTTGTAGCCGGCCACGCGCTGCCCGCGCCGGCCCAGCAGGTGCAGCAAGCCGGCGCTGATGGCCGTCTTGCCGACCTCGGTGTCGGTGCCGGTGACGAAGCAGCCGCGCAAGGGCCGCGGTGTTGACTCCCCGTCCAAGGCCGTGACGCTCATGCGACGGCCCCTGCAGCGCGGGCGGCCACCGCCAGCGCGCCGACCAGTCGGTCGACATCGGCAGCGCTGTGCGACGCGCTCAGCGTGATGCGCAAGCGCGCGCTGCCAGCCGGCACGGTGGGCGGACGGATCGCCGGCACCCACAGCCCCTGCGACTCGAGCGCAGCCGACGCGGCCAGCGCCTCGGCGCTGCCACCGACGATCAGCGGCTGGATGGCGGTGAACGAGTCGGCCAGCTGCCAGATCGCCGCTGCGGCGGTGCCGTCCGATACCTGCGGCAGCGCTGCCGCCAGCCCATGGCGCAGCTCGGCAACCCGGGCCGCCAGTTCGCCGCGGCGGCGATCGCCCTCGTCGCTGCGGATCAACCGCAGGCTCGCGCGCAGCGTGTGCGCCATCGCGGGCGGCGCGGCGGTGGTGTAAATGTAGGCACGCGCGCTTTGCACCAGCCAGTCGATCACGGTGCGGTGCGCGGCCACGAAGGCGCCGCCCACGCCGGCCGCCTTGCCCAGCGTGCCCATGCAGATCAGCCGCTCGCTGCGCAGGCCAAAGTGCGACACCGTGCCACGGCCTTGTTCGCCGATCACGCCAAAGCCATGCGCGTCGTCGACCACGATCCAGGCGTCGTGGCGCTCGGCCAGTGCCAGCAGCTCGGGCAGGCGCGCCAGATCGCCGTCCATGCTGAACACGCCGTCGGTCACGATCAGCTTGCGCGGCGTGCGGCACGCCGCCAACCGTCGCTCGAGCCCGGCCAGATCGTGGTGCGGCCAGGTGTAGGCCGAGGCCTTGGCCAGCCGCGCGGCGTCGAACAGCGAAGCGTGGTTGAGCACATCGGAATAGGTCGAGCAGCCTTCGTCACCGAGGGCCGTGAGCAGCGCCAGATTGGCCAGGTAGCCGGTGCTGAAAGTGAGCGCACGCACCTCGGGGAGATGCTGAGCGAGCATGTCGGCCAGATCGTCTTCGAGCAGCGCGTGGGCGCGCGAGTGGCCGCTGATCAGGTGCGAAGCGCCGCTGCCCACGCCGTAGAGGCGCGCGCCTTCGGCCCAGGCTTCAATCAGCGCGGGGTGCTTGGCCAGACCCAGATAGTCGTTGCTGCAAAAGCCGAGCAGCTCGCGCGGCGTGGCCGCGTCACCGTCGGCGCTCACCTGCTGCACCGGCGCGCAGGCGGTCTCGACCGTGCGGCGACGACGGCGCATGGCCTGCGATTCGCGCTCGGCGAGTTGCTGAGCCAGGTGTTCGAGCATGGTCAGGTGAGGGCGGCGAGCGCCTCAGAGCACCGCGTCCAGCGTGGCCAGCGTGCGCGTGGCAAGAAACGCGACGTGCTCTTCGTTCAGCAGGTAGGGCGGCATCAGGTAGACGGTGCGCCCGATCGGACGGATCAGCAGCCCCTGTGCGCGGCCGGCCAGGTGAAAGCGCTCGGCAAAGCGCTCGCCGGCGAATTCGGGCCGCACGTCGAAGGCCCAGATCATGCCGCGCTGGCGCACGTGCTCGAGCCGCGCATCGCCGTGCAGCCGCTCGGCCAGCGCCGCGGTGAGCAGCGCACCGGTGTCTCGGTTGCGCTGCAGCACCGGCTCTTCGTCAAAGCGATCGAGCACCGCCAGCGCCGCACGGCACGCCAGCGGGTTGCCGGTGTACGAATGCGAATGCAAAAAGCCGCGCGCGGTGTCGTCGTCAAGAAAGGCCTGGTAGATGGCGTCGCTGGCCAGCACCAGCGACAGCGGCAGGTAGCCGCCGCTGATGCCCTTGGACAGGCACAGCAAGTCGGGCCAGATCGCCGGCG
>CAMCNE010000083.1 GCA_945875935.1 Bordetella parapertussis | reverse complement strand
TGCCGCCGTGTCTGGCGGCGGCGCGCGCTGGCAAGCGCCTGATGCTGGCCAACAAGGAAGCGCTTGTGGTGGGCGGGGCGCTGTTCATGTCGGCTGTGCGCGAAGGCGGTGCGCTGCTGCTGCCGATCGACAGCGAGCATTCGGCGATCTTTCAGTGCCTGCCCGAAGACCGCAGCGCCTGGGCCGGTCGTGTGGATCACATCATCCTCACCGCGTCGGGCGGGCCGTTTCGCACCCGCGATGTCAGCACGCTGGCCAGCGTCACGCCCGATCAGGCCTGCGCGCACCCCAACTGGGTGATGGGTCGCAAGATTTCGGTTGATTCGGCGACCATGATGAACAAGGCCCTGGAGGTGATCGAGGCGCGCTGGCTGTTCGACCTCACGCCTGAGCAGATCAAGGTGGTGATCCACCCGCAAAGCATCGTGCATTCGATGGTGGTGTGTCGCGACAACTCGGTGCTTGCACAGTTGGGAACGCCTGACATGCGCGTGCCGATCGCTTTCGGTCTGTCTTTTCCTGAGCGCATGGTGTCGGGCGCCGGGCTGCTTGATTTCCCCGCGCTCGCGGGCTTGAGCTTCGAAGCGGCCGACATGCGGCGCTATCCAGGACTGCAACTCGCTTGGGACACGCTGCGTGCACCCGAAGGCAGCACGGCGGTCCTCAATGCGGCCAATGAGGTGGCCGTGGCGGCTTTTCTTGAAGGTGCCATCGGCTTTGACCGCATCCACGAGGTCAACGCGCGCAGCCTCGATACGGTTCGCCCTGAGCTCGGCGAGTGTGCTTCGATCGAAGGACTGCTCGAGCTTGACGCCCGAGCTCGGCGTGATGCTTCGCGGCACGCGCACAACGTCGCCAGATGATCACCACCTTGCTCGCTTTCGTGCTGACGCTCGGCGTGCTGATCGTCGTGCACGAGTACGGCCATTACCGCGTGGCGGTGGCTTGCGGCGTGAAGGTGCTGCGTTTTTCTGTGGGCTTCGGCCGCGTGGTGTGGCGTCGACAGGCCAGCCCCGACAGCACTGAATTCGTGCTGTCGGCCTTGCCGCTGGGGGGGTATGTGCGCATGCTCGATGAGCGTGAAGGGCCTGTCGCGCCGGCCTTAAGGCACATGGCTTTCAATGTCCAGTCTCTGTGGAAACGATCGTTGATCGTCGCGGCCGGGCCTGTGGCCAATTTGTTGCTGGCTGTGCTGCTTTATGCCTGCGCTCACTGGATCGGCATGGATGAGCCCAAGGCCGTTCTCAGCGCGCCGGTGGCATCCAGTGTGGCCGAGAGGTCCGGCTTTCGCTCAGGCGACTGGGTGCGCGAGGTGAGCGCCGATGGCGGCAACTGGAGCGACATCCGCTCGATGACCGACCTGGGCTGGCATGTGACGCAGGCGGCCATCCACCGCGAGAGTCTTCGATTCAGGGTCAGCGATGGCGCCGGCCAGCACACGCGTGATGTGCAACTCGATCTGCAGGGTGCCGACGCTCAGGAAGTCGATTCGGGCTTGATGCGCCGGGTCGGCTTCGGCGGCCCTTATTCCGAGCCCGTGATGGGCACCATCAAGCCGGGTGGCGCGGCGGCGGCAGCCGGCTTGGTGGCAGGAGACCGCGTTCTGGCGGTCGATGGGGTTGTGCTCACCGATGCCTTCACGCTGCGAGAAACCATACGCGCCAGCGCGTCGACCGGCCGGGTGCAGGCGCAGCTCTGGGACATCGAACGCGCTGGTCAGCGGCTTGAAGTGACCGTGGAGCCGGTGGTGGTGGACGATGGCAGCAAGCGCATTGGAAGAGTCGACGCATTCATCGGCTCGCCTCCCGAGATGGTGCTGGTTCGCTATGACTTCATCGACGGCCTGGTGCATGCGGCAACGCGCACCTGGGACATGTCAGCGCTGACGCTGAAAATGTTCGGCAAGATGCTGACCGGCGAGGCTTCACTGAAAAACCTCACCGGGCCGATCACGATTGCAGATTACGCCGGGCAGTCGGTTCGAATCGGTCTGGCCTATTACCTTGGATTTCTGGCCATCGTCAGCATCAGCTTGGGTGTGCTGAACCTGTTGCCTTTGCCCATGCTCGACGGCGGGCACCTCATGTACCATCTTTTCGAAGCGATCACGGGACGTCCAGTTCCGGACTTGTGGCTGGAACGCCTGCAGCGCGGGGGCGTGGCCCTCATGCTGGGCATGATGTCGATTGCTCTCTTCAACGACGTGGCCCGACTTGTGGGCCAGCACTGATCTTCTTATGCGACCCATCCTTTCCATGTCCTTCCGCTTGATGTTGCTGCGTCTGGCGCTCGCGTCGATCGTGCTTTCGGCCCTGTTTCAATCGGCTCCGGCCTGGGCTGTGCAGCCCTTCAAATTGACCGACATCCGTGTCGAAGGCCTGCAGCGTGCCGACCCGGGCACCGTGTTCGCAGCGCTTCCGTTTCGCATTGGCGACACTTACTCGGACGAGAAGGGCGTGGCAGCGTTGCGAGCCCTGTTCGGCACCGGTCTGTTCAAGGATGTGCGCATCGAGATCGAGGGCTCGGTGGCAGTGGTCATCGTCGACGAGCGCTCGGTCATCAGCTCGATTGATTTCGTCGGCGCCAAGGAGTTCGAGAAAGACGCGTTGGCCAAGGCCTTGAAGGAGTTCGGCATCAGCGAGGGCCAGCCCTTTGACAAGGCGCTGGCCGATCGCGCCGAGCAGGAACTCAAGCGGCAGTACCTCACCCGCAGTCTGTACGGTGTTGAAATCGTGACCACCGTGACGCCGCAGGAACGCAACCGCGTCAACGTCACCTTCACGATCACCGAGGGAGACTTGGCTCGCATTCGTGAAATCCACATCGCCGGAAACACCGCCTTCAGCGAGAGCACCCTGAGGGGACTGTTCGAGCTTGACGAGTCCAACTGGCTCAGCTGGTACACCAAGTCGGATCGTTACTCCCGCTCCAAGCTCAATGCCGACCTCGAGACATTGCGCGCTTACTACCTCAACCGCGGATACCTCGAGTTCAAAGTCGAGTCGACGCAGGTGGCGATCACCCCCGACAAGGAAGGCATCTCGATCACCATCAATGTGAAAGAAGGTCTGTCCTACATCGTCACCGGCGTGACGCTGGAGGGCGACTACCTGGCCAAGGAAGACGAGTTCAAGGCGCTGGTCAAGATCAAGCCAGGCGAGCCGTACAAGGCCGAGGAAGTCGCCTCGACCACCAAGGCATTCGTCGACAAGTTCGGCACCTTCGGCTACGCCTTCGCGCGTGTCGATGCCCGCCCTGAAATCGACCGCGTCAATGGCCGCGTGGCGCTGAATCTGGTGGCCGAGCCGCAGCGGCGGGTTTATGTCCGGCGCATCAACATCGCTGGCAACAGCCGCAGCCGTGACGAGGTCGTTCGGCGCGAATTCCGCCAGTTCGAGTCGTCCTGGTACGACGGCCGCAAGATCAAGGTCTCGCGTGACCGGGTCGACCGGCTGGGCTATTTCACCGACGTGAACATCGAGACAGCCGAGGTGCCAGGGACGGCAGATCAGGTGGACCTGACCATGACCGTCAAGGAAAAGCCCACCGGCAACATCATGCTGGGTGCGGGTTACTCGAGCTCAGACAAGGTCGCGCTGACCGCATCGATCAAGCAGGACAACGTGTTCGGCTCCGGCAACTACATCGGCCTGGAGATCAACACCAGCAAGTCCACGTTCACCGTTGCGGCCACCGTCGGCGAGCCGTACTACACGGTGGACGGCATCTCGCGGTCATGGGACGTCTACTACCGCGAGAACAAGCCGCTGAACAGTCAGGGCGAGTCTTACAAACTGGTCACGCCTGGCGGCTCGGTGCGCTTTGGTATTCCATTCAGCGATATCGACACGGTGTTCTTTGGCATTGGCTACGAGCAAACCACCATCGAGGGTCGTTACAACCTTCCGGACAGCTACTTCCGCTACATCCAGAACTACGGCAGAACCACCAACTCGTTTCCCTTGACGGTGGGCTGGGCCCGTGATCAGCGCGACAGTGCGTTGGTGCCAACCGACGGGCGATTCATGCGCGCCAACTTCGATCTGGGCTACCTGGGCGAACAGAAGTACGTGAAGACCAGTTTGCAGTACCAGCAGTACGTCACGCCCATACGCGGCTTCACGCTGGGCCTCAACGCCGAGTTCGGTTACGGGAAAGGTCTCGAAGGTCAGGAATACCCTGTTTTCAAGAACTTTTTCGGTGGCGGTCTGGGCTCGGTGCGCGGTTTCGACACGGGCTCTCTCGGTCAGGTCGACAACGTGGGCGCCTACATCGGCGGCACGCGCAAGCTGACCGTCAGCCACGAGCTATTCCTGCCGTTGCCCGGTTCGGGCAACGACCGCACCCTGCGCCCGTTCATCTTCCTGGACGCCGGCAATGTGTGGGCTGACAGCGAGTCGATCGACTACGACAGCCTGCGCGCTTCGGCGGGTTTCGGGATCAGTTGGATATCGCCGGTGGGACCGCTCAAGTTCAGCTATGCGGCACCGGTCAAGAAGATCGATACAGATAGAATCCAGCGTTTTCAATTCCAGATCGGGACCGCGTTTTGATGAACAGGTTTTTCGTGAATGCTCTGGCGGCCTCCCTCCTCACCTGCATGGTGTGCAGCGCACAGGCTGAAGAAATCAAGATTGGCTATGTGAACAGTGATCGGGTGTTGCGCGATGCCGTTCCTGCCAAGGCGGCACAGGCCAAGCTAGAGGCCGAGTTCTCGAAGCGCGACAAGGAATTGTCCGAGCTCGCCGGCAAGATCAAGTCGTCCAGCGACAAGCTCGAAAAGGAAGCGCCCAGCCTGAGCGAGTCCGAGCGCAGCCGCAGGCAGCGTGAACTGCTGGACCAGGACCGAGAGTTCCAGCGCAAGAAGCGCGAGTTTCAGGAAGACCTCACACAGCGCAAGAACGAAGAACTGTCTGTGGTCGTCGAACGCGCCAACAAGGTCATCAAGCAGATCTACGACGCCGAGAAGTACGACCTGATCATTCAAGAGGCAGTCTTCGCTGGTCCGCGTATCGACATCACCGACAAGGTGGTCAAGGCGTTGAATGCGCAAGGTGCCAAGTGAGTCTGAAGTCCGCTTTGAACTAGGCGAACTTGCAGCACTGCTCGGCGCCGAATTGATCGGCGACCCGACGCGTGTGGTGACCCGGATCGGTGCCCTTGACGGCGCCGACGTCCGCACCGTTTCCTTCATTTCCAACCCGAAGTATCTCGATCACCTGGCAGCATCCAAGGCCGCTTGTGTGATCGTTTCGCCCACCCATCGCGATGCGGCACTCGCACGCGGCGATACGCTGGTTGCGGCCGATCCCTATCTTTGCTTTGCTCGCCTGACTCAGCTTTGGGCGGGACGCATGCGTGCGGCCTGCGGCGCCAGCATCCACCCCAGCGCGGTGATCCACCCGGGCGCTTCGTTGGGTCGCGACGTCTCGGTCGGTGCTCTGGCGGTGATCGAGGACCGCGCGTCGATCGGTGACGGCGCGGTGGTCGGTGCCCAGTGTTTTGTCGGGGCTGGTGCGTCGGTGGGCGCACAAACCAGGCTGGCCTCGCAGGTGGTGCTGGGCGGCGGCTGTCACATTGGCGCGCGTGGCGTGGTCCATTCGGGGGCCGTGATCGGTGCTGACGGATTCGGCTTTGCCGCCAACGCCGGGCGCTGGGAAAAGATCGAGCAACTCGGTGGCGTGCGCATCGGTGACGATGTCGAGATCGGCGCCAACGCCTGCATCGACCGAGGAGCGCTCGATGACACGGTGATCGAAGACGGCGTGAAGCTCGACAACCTGGTGCAGATCGGCCACAACGTGCACGTTGGTGCGCACACCGCGATGGCTGGAACTGCTGCCGTCGCGGGCAGCGCACGCATTGGCGCGCACTGCACGCTGGCCGGTGGCGCGGGCGTGTCGGGCCATGTGACCCTCGGCGACCATGTGCATATCTCGGCCCGCTCGGTGGCGTCGCATTCGATCCTCAAGCCGGGCCACTACACCGGCATGTTTCCCATCGACGACAATTCCTCGTGGGAAAAGAACGCAGCCACGCTGCGTCAGTTGTACCGGTTGCGCGAGCGCATTCGAGTGCTTGAAAAGAACAACGAGACCTGAACCTCATGACGATGGACATCCACGAAATCCTCAAGACCCTGCCGCACCGTTTTCCCATCCTGCTGGTCGATCGGGTGCTTGAGCTCGAGGTGGGCGTGCGCATCAAGGCGCTCAAGAACATCAGCATCAATGAGCCGTACTTCTCCGGACATTTCCCTTTCCGTCCGGTCATGCCGGGCGTGCTGATGATCGAGGCGCTGGCGCAAGCGGCCGCCATCTTGGGCTACAAGAGCTTCGGAGAGTCGGGCGACAACTCGGTGTTCTATTTCGCAGGGATTGACGATGCCCGGTTCAAACGGCCTGTGGAGCCGGGTGACCAGATGATTCTCGAGGTGTGGCTCGAGCGCAAGAAGGCCAGCATCCTGAAGTTCAAGGCCCGTGCCTCCGTCGATGGCGAAACCGTGGTCGAAGCAGGCCTGCTGTGCACCACGCGAACCATCCTCTGACGTCAGGTCCATGGCACCGATACACCCCACCGCCATCATTGAAGACGGCGCCGAGCTTGACGAGTCGGTGAGCGTCGATGCCTTCAGCATCATTCGATCGAACGTGCGCATCGGTGCCGGCACCACCATCGGCCCGCACTGCGTGATCGAGGGTCGAACGACGATAGGCAGCGACAACCGAATCTTCCAGTTCTGCTCGATCGGGGCGATTCCGCAGGACAAGAAGTACGCCGGTGAGCCCACCGAGTTGCACATCGGGCACAGAAACACCATTCGCGAGGGCTGCACCATCAACATCGGCACGGCGCAAGACCGTGGCGTGACGTCGATCGGCGACGACAACTGGGTGATGGGCTACGTGCACATCGCGCACGACTGCGACGTGGGCAGCCACACGATCATGGCCAACTACGTCGGGCTGGCCGGCCACGTGACGCTGGGCGACTGGGCGATCGTCGGCGGGCTCAGCGGGCTGCATCAATTCGTGAAGGTCGGTCCGCACGCGATGATCGGCTTTTCTAGCGCGGTATCGCAGGACGTGCCGCCCTACCTGACGGTCGATGGCAATCCGCTGTCGGTTCGTGGCTTCAACGTGGAAGGCCTGCGCCGCCGCGGCTTCGGCCCCGAGCGCATCGCCGCCATCAAGCAGATGCACCGCCTGCTTTATCGGGATGGTCTTTCGCTCGAGCAGGCGCGCGTGGCGATTGCCGAACTTTCGCAGACCATGCCCGAGGCAGCCATCGATATCGCCTTGATGAGCGAGTTTCTCGAGCACTCCCGCCGCGGCATCGCCCGCTGAGCGCTCGCGCTGCCAAGGCTGCGGGCCATCACCATGGATGATCTCGCCCCACGCCTGGCCATGGTGGCCGGAGAGGCCTCGGGCGATCTGCTCGCCGGCATGCTGCTAGGCGGCTTGAAGACGCGTTGGCCCGATCTGAAGTCCGCCGGCATCGGTGGCCCGAAGATGGTCGCGCAAGGCTTCGATGCCTGGTGGCCCAGCGACAAGCTGGCCGTGCGCGGCTATGTCGAAGTTCTCAGCCACTACCCCGAACTGCTCGGCATTCGAAACCGGCTCACCGAGCGATTGCTGGCCGACCCACCTGATGTTTTCATCGGGGTCGACGCGCCTGATTTCAATCTCGATCTCGAGTTGAAGCTCAAGGCCCAAGGCATCCGAACGATTCACTTCATCGGCCCGTCCATCTGGGCGTGGCGTGGCGAACGCATCGAGAAGATCAAGCGCGCGGTGGACCATGTGCTGTGCATCTTTCCCTTCGAGCCTGCGCTTTACGCGCAACACGGGGTCGAAGCCACCTACGTCGGGCATCCGCTGGCCGATGCCATCCCTGTCGAGGTGCCTCGCCAGGCCAGCCGTGCAGCGCTCGGTCTGGACCGCGACGCCACCGTTGTGGCGCTGCTGCCCGGAAGCCGCCGCGCCGAGATCCAGTACATCGCGCCCACCTTGCTGGCCGCCGCGTGCGAGATGCAGCGGCGCCGTCCCGAGCTCACGTTCGTGTTGCCCGCAGCGCCGGGATTGCGCAGCCTGATCGAGCCGCTGTTGCAAGCGCACGCGCCGGGTGTCGACATTCGCCTGCTGGAAGGCCGCTCCCACGAGGCGCTGGCTGCGTGCGACCTGACCTTGATCGCCAGCGGCACTGCAACGCTCGAAGCGGCGCTGTTCAAGCGGCCCATGGTGATCGTCTACAAGATGCATTGGTTGAGCGCGCAGATCATGAAATTCAAGGGTGGCTACCTGCCCTGGGTCGGTCTGCCCAACATCCTGCTCAAGGACTTCGTGGTGCCCGAGCTTTTGCAAAACGATGCCACGGCGCAGGCCATCGCCGATGCGGGCATGGTGTGGCTAGACGACCCAGCGGCCTGTGCGGCCGTGGCCGGCCGCTTCGAAAGCCTGCACCACGATTTGCGACGCAACACCGCCCAGGCCGCCACCGATGCGATCGCGAGCTTTCTTGCGCGCTGAGCAACTCGCCCTGGGCTGGGATGCGCCGGGCCTGGTGGCGGGGGTGGATGAAGCCGGCCGGGGCCCGTTGGCCGGCCCGGTGGTGGCCGCAGCGGTGATGCTCGATGAACTGCAGCCCATACGCGGGCTGGCCGATTCGAAGAAGCTCGCGCCCAGAACTCGGGAGCGCCTGTTCGACGAAATTCGCGCACGCGCCCTGTGCTGCTGCATCGCCGAGGCCAGCGTCGAGGAAATCGATCGGCTCAACATCTTGCAAGCCACCCTGCTGGCCATGCGTCGTGCCGTCGAGGGATTGCGGCTGAAGCCGCACCGGGTGCTTGTCGATGGCAACCGCCTGCCGGTGCTTGCGGTGCCCGCCGAGGCCATCGTCAAGGGCGACACCAAGGTGGCCGCGATCTCGGCGGCTTCTATCCTGGCCAAGGTTCACCGCGATCGGCTTTGCGCGATGCTGCATGAGCGTCATCCGCAGTACGGCTTCAATGCCCACAAGGGTTATGCGACCGAGCTGCACCTGGCAGCGCTGCGCGAGCACGGCGCGTGCATCGAGCACCGCCGCTCTTTTGCGCCGGTGCGTGAGGTGCTGGTGCCGTGAGCGCGCCCATCGTCAAGGCGGTTGCCTCTCGCGACAATCCATTGCTGGTTCTGGTGCGAAAGCTGGGCCGCGATCCGGTGGCTTATCGCAAGCTCGGGCAGTTGTGGCTCGAAGGCGATCACCTGTGCCGCGCTTTCTTGCAGCGCGGCGGCGTGCCCTTGCACTCGCTGATCACCGAGAGCGCCTGGGTTTCGCCCTTGAGTGATCTGGCACGGTGCGCGCCCGTGGTGTCGGTGTTGCCCGACGCGCTGATGCAAGGCATCAGCACGCTCGACTCGCCCCCGCCCATCGGCTTTGTCGTGCCATGGTCGTCGGCCACCGTGTTGCAGCCGGACGCCACCACCGTGGTGCTGGACCGGCTTCAGGATGCGGGCAATGTGGGCACCGTGCTGCGCAGCGCATCGGCCTTGGGCTTTGCTCAGGTGGTGGCACTCAAGGGCACCGCGGGTCTGTGGTCGCCCAAGGTGCTGCGTGCCGGCATGGGCGCGCATTTCGGGCTATCGCTGGTGGAAGGCGTCGACATCGA